>CACMYF010000012.1 GCA_902617805.1 uncultured Pelagibacteraceae bacterium | reverse complement strand
TTAAATGCTAAATCCTCTAAAACACTTGCACTTGTTGCAAAACTTCCTTTTTTAGTTTTCTTTAAACCAGCTATTTTCAAGTCATTATAAATTATTTCACCTAATTGCTTTGGAGATGCGATATTGAACTCTTTTTTAGAAATTTTAAATACCTCTTTTTCAAGTTTTTGGATTTTTTTTTCAAATTTAGATGAGAGAGATTTTAAAAACTTACTGTCAATTTCAACTCCTTCTATTTCCATAAATGCAAGAATTTTAATTAATGGCTTTTCAAAAATTTCATAAATATTGATCATTTTCTCTGATTTTAAATTTTTTACAAATTTCTTGTATAATCTAAAAGTAACGTCAGCATCTTCTGCCGCGTAATCTTTTGCTTTATCTAATTCTACTTCACTAAAATTAATTTCTTTCTTACCTGTGCCTACCATCTCTTTAAAAGAAATAGTTTTATGTCCCAAATGAATTTCTGATAAAGTATCCATATTATGTCTATTTTTTCCAGCATCTAAGACATAAGACATCAGCATTGTATCTTCCATTGATGAAAGTGTTATTCCACACTTATAAAATACGATAAAATCAAATTTTATATTTTGACCTATTTTTTTAATACTAGGATCTTCTAATATTTTTTTTAATTTTTTAATTACTGTTTCTTTTTTAAGACACTTGGGTGACTTATGACCAACTGGTATGTAACATGCTTTTCCAATTTTAGAGCAAAGAGAAATACCTACTAAATCTGCTTGGTGAGGATCTAATGAAGTGGTTTCCGTATCTACAGCGACTTCACCAACTTCTTCTGCTTCCTCTATCCATTTATCAATTTCATCTAAACTATTAATTAAATAATAATTTTTGTTATTTACAGTTTGTTGTTTTTCTAGATTTTGAGTTTCAATCTTATTACTTTCTAGTTCAGGTTCTCCATAAGCAGAAATTGCAGAGCTTAACAACCTATTAAATTCCATTTCTCTTAAAAATTTATATAATTTATCTTTATCTATATTTTGCAATTTAAATTCACTTAACTCCCTATCAACAGGAGAGTTGTGATCTAGTGTTACAAGTTTTTTACTTATTAATGCTTTATCCTTGTTTTCAAGTAATGTTTCTCTTCTTTTATTTTGCTTAATCTCATGAGCAGATTTTAGTAAGTTTTCTAAAGTGCCATATTTATTAATTAGCTCTGCGGCTGTCTTAACACCTATCCCCGGAACACCAGGAACATTATCACTACTATCTCCTGCTAAAGATTGTACATCAATAACTTTTGAAGCATCTACTCCAAACTTTTTTACAACATCATCATCACTTATAAATTTATTTTTCATAGGGTCAAAAATTCGAACCCCTTTTTTGTAAAGCTGCATTAAATCTTTATCTGATGAAACAATTGTAACCTTTGCACCCTTTTTAAGAATTTGATCAACATATGTAGCTATTAAATCATCTGCTTCGTAATTAGGAAGATCCACAGATGGCAAATTAAATGCCAGGACTGATTTTCTTATATATTCAAATTGTGGAGCTAAATCGTCAGGCGCCTCAGATCTATTAGCTTTATAATCACTATAAATTTCATTTCTAAAAGTTTTTCTTGCTGAATCGAATATTACTGCAAAATGTGTTGGTTTTTGCAAGTTTTGATTGGATTTTGAGTCCTCTAATAATTTAAATAACATACTGCAAAAACCACTTACAGCACCTGTTGGAAGACCATCACTTTTTCTACTCAATGGAGGTAAAGCATAATAAGCTCTAAAAATATAACCAGAGCCATCAATCAAATAAAAATGATCTGTTTTTTGAATTTTATTCATGAAGTAATATTAAATATTATAATGATAATATAATCTGTATATAAAAAAATTTACTTTCAATTATTATAACAATTATAAGTAGATTATTTTTTATATTTTGAGTATTATTTAACAATGGAATTAACAAAAAATCTCTCACAAGCTAAACTATTTAAATCTCTGGTTGTTATTGTTCTTGGTTCAATAGCACTAACTATATCAGCAAAAATCAAAATTCCTTTCTATCCAGTTCCTATGACTATGCAAACATTTGTTGTATTATTTTTAGGAATAAGTTTAGGACATAAAATTGCATTAGCTACAATTGGTCTATATCTAATTGAAGGAATTGCAGGGCTTCCTGTATTTTCAAATTCTCCTGAAAAAGGTGTTGGATTAGTTTACTTTACCGGACCAACTATGGGTTACTTAATTGGTTTTTTAACAGCTGGTTACTTGGCTTCTAAAATAAAGATTGAAGATAATTTTTTCGTTGTTTTATTTAAGTTAATTATCGCAACTTCAACAATCTATATTTTAGGTCTAATTTGGCTTGGAACACTGATTGGATGGGATAAGCCAATTTTTGCTTTAGGTGCAAAACCATTTTTATTAGCCGAGATTTTTAAAATTATGCTTTTAGCTCTTTTGACAAAGCAAATAATTAAAATTAAAAAATTTATCTAGGTGATCTTTTGGAAAGAATTCTTTGAAGAGTTCTTCTGTGCATTTTAAGTCTTCTGGCTGTTTCTGAAACATTCCTGTTACATAACTCAAAGACTCTATGTATATGTTCCCATTTTACTCTGTCTGCAGACATAGGATTTTCTGGAGGAGCTGCTTTTTTTGATGGATCTGCCAATAATGCTTTCTCTACATCTTCTGCATCAGCAGGTTTAGCTAAATAATCTATAGCACCTTCTTTGATTGCAGCTACTGCAGTTGGAATATTTCCATAACCAGTTAACATGATAATCCTACTATCACTATTTGAAGACTGAATTTCTTTTACAACCTCAAGTCCATTACCATCTGCAAGCCTTAAGTCTACAACAGCAAAACCAGGTTTTTTAGTTTTTACAGATTCAACTCCCTTTTGCACACTTTCAGCTTGAAAAACCTCAAATCCTTTCTTTTCCATGGCTCTTGCTAAACGCTCACGGAAAGGATTATCGTCATCGACGATTAATAGTGACTTGTTCTCAAAATCGCTAAGATTCTGTAATTTTACTTCTTCTTTCATGAACCTAATATGGGGTCTCTGCAAAATATTACAATATATGAATTTTACGCATTTCTGGCTTGAATTATTTGCTTTACATTAGTACTGCTTACTTTTATATGCGGAAAATATTAAAGTTTTTGTAAAAAAGACTTTTTTTTTATTAAATTTTTTTTGGAGGCATTTAAAATGCAAAAATTTAAATCAGTTGAAGAATTAGTAAATCAACTGAAACCTGAAAAACCAGTATACTGTATAAGAAAAAATTCCATAAAATCTGCTGTTAAATTTTTCTTAAACAAATTTCCAGGTAAAGTTTTATATGCAGTCAAAACCAATCCACACCCTGAGATAATCAAAACAATCATAGAAAGTGGAGTAGAACAATTTGATGTTGCATCAATTGAAGAAATTAAAAATATTAGAACTTTTAGTGATACAGCTAAATGCTCTTATATGCATACTGTAAAGAGCAGAGAAAGTATAAAAGAAGCATATTTTAATTATGGTGTAAAAACTTTTTCATTAGATACTAAAGATGAACTGATTAAAATAATTGAAAGTACAAATAATGCTGAAGATTTAGAATTATTTGTAAGAGTTGCTGTTTCCAATGAACATGCAGAAATTGATTTATCTAAAAAATTTGGTGCTTTAACATCAGAAGCAATAGGTTTGCTAAGACTTGTAAAACAGCATGCTAAAAAGATTGGTTTAAGTTTTCATGTTGGCTCACAATGTATGCATCCAATTTCTTATGCGAAAGGAATTAGTGAAATTGGGAATATAATTAAAAAAACCAAGATAATTCCAGATTATATTAATATAGGTGGAGGTTTCCCTACAATCTATCCTGACTTAATTCCACAATCTTTAATTAGTTATTTTAATGAAATAAATAAGAGTTTAGAAAATTTAAAACTTGAAAAACTTCCTGAAATTATTTGTGAGCCTGGTAGAGCTATAGTTGCAGAAAGTGGCTCAACAGTTGTAAGAGTTAATTTAAGAAAAAAACAAAAGCTTTATATTAATGATGGTACCTATGGTACTCTTTTTGATGCAGGTACGCCTAACATTGTATTCCCATCTAGAATGATTAAAGAAAATTCTAACAAAATAATTTCAAAAAAATTAACTGCTTTTGATTTCTTTGGACCTACATGTGATAGCATGGATTATATGAAAGGCCCTTTTTTGCTTCCAAATAATATTAAAGAAAATGATTATATAGAACTTGGTCAACTTGGTGCATACGGATTGACATTTAGAACTCAATTTAATGGTTATTACTCAAATGAAATTTACGAAGTTGAAGATAACCCAATAATGACAATGTATGATAAAGACGTTAATAAAGCTAACATGGTAGCTTAATGTCGAGTCAAAAAAATCCAGGTCATAACAGTAAAAGAGATTTCTTAAAAAATCCTGTTGAACACATCGATATAACTTCTTTTGATAGTAGAAAAATTATTTCCTCAATGGAAAAAATGTCATTTGTTTCTAGAGAAACAGCTAATGCTGCTAATATTTATAACGAGATGCTTAAAGATAAAGATTGTACAATTTTCCTTACCTTAGCAGGATCTACTTCGGCAGCTGGATGTATGAGTATTTATAAAGATTTAGTTAAATATAATATGGTCGATGCAATTGTTGCAACAGGAGCCTCTATAGTAGATATGGATTTTTTTGAAGCTCTTGGTTTTAAACATTATCAAGGTTCACAATTTCAAGATGATACTGAGCTGAGAGACAACTATATAGATAGAATTTACGATACCTACATAGATGAAGAAGAGCTACAAATGTGTGATAAAATTATATGTGAAATCGCTAATAACCTAGAGGCTAGAAGCTATACTTCAAGAGAGTTCATTTATGAAATGGGAAAATATTTAAAAAATAACTCAAAGAAAAAAGACTCTTTAATTGAAACCGCTTTTGACAATAATGTTCCTATTTTCTGCCCTGCTTTTACTGACTCGAGCGCAGGATTCGGGTTAGTTATGCATCAAGAGCAAAATCCAAAAAAACATATAACAATAGACTCAGTTAGAGAATTTAGAGAACTAACAGAAATTAAAATCAAATCTAAAGGTTCTGGATTATTTATGATTGGTGGTGGTGTGCCTAAAAACTTTATTCAAGATACTGTTATTTGTGCTGAACTATTAGGAAAAGATGTAGACATGCATAAATATGCTGTTCAAATTACTGTTGCTGATAGTAGAGACGGAGCATGTAGCAGCTCCACATTAAAAGAAGCAAGTTCATGGGGAAAAGTAGATATTACAAAAGAACAGATGGTGTTTGCAGAGGCAACTAGTGTTTTACCATTGATAGCAAGTGACGCTTATCATAAGGGTGAGTGGAAAAACAGAGAAAGAAAAAACTTTACAAAAATTTTTGAATAAAATTGAAATATCTATCAAATAAAAACGGTTTTTTAGGAATTGATAATAAATTTAGCTTTAAAGAAAAAGCTGTGATTGTTCCATTTGGATTAGAAAAAACTGTCAGTTATGGGGGAGGAACAAGAAATGGACCTAAAGAAATCATAAAAGCATCACATCAAGTTGAGCTATATGATGAAGAACTTAATTGTGAACCTTATAAAAAAATAGGTATTAAAACTTTAAAACCATTTAAAATTGATAAAAATATTAAAAAAGCACTTAATAAAATCTCAAATATTAATAAAGAAATTTTAGATAAAAAGCTTTTCCCAATGACTTTAGGTGGAGAGCATTCAATAACTCCTGGGTGTATTGTTCCTTTTACTAAAAAATATAAAAATATTTGCCTCTTGCATTTTGATGCCCATGCAGATTTACGTCAAAGCTATAATGGAGAAAAATTTTCACATGCCTCAGCAATTAGAAGATGTCTAGATTATAAAAATGTTTCTTTAATTTCATTTGGGATAAGAAATATCTCAGAAAGTGAAATACCATATTTAAAAAAAAATTCTTCAAGAATAAATATTTTTTGGGCAAAAGATAAAAAAAAATGGAATTTGTCTAAATTTAAAAAACTGATTAAAAACAAAACTGTTTATCTAACATTCGATGTAGATGGACTAGATTCAAGTATTATGCCTGCGACTGGTACACCTGAACCAGGAGGACTTTTATGGGACGAAACATTAGATATAATAAGAATTGCAGCACAAAACTCGAAAATTGTTGGTGCAGATATTAATGAACTATCCCCAATTAAAGGATTTAATTCCTATAATTTTCTTGTTGCGAAATTAGCTTATAAAATTTTGTCTTATAAATTTTTATATTAAACTTTAATTGGTTTAATAATTTTCAATAACATTCTGAATGGTATCAACATTATTATAGCAACTAAAATTTTTACTGCTAAATCTCCAAGAGATAAAGTAACCCAAGGTACCCCTGTTGCATAAAATGATATTGAGAAAAATAAAAATGTGTCGACTGTTGATCCAATCAAAGATGAAGTAAGTGGTGCAACAAACCACTCTTTTTTTCTTAATCGATCAAAAATTTGAATGTCCAACAATTGAGCAGTAATAAAAGCAACCCCTGATCCAATTGCAATTCTAACTGAGATTAAATCTGCAAAATCAGTTGAGAATAACAATGTAAATATAATTCCTATTAAAAACCCTAAATATACAATTTGCCTTGCTAATAATTTTCCATACGACCTATTTGCTAAATCTGTTATTAAAAAAGCTATTGGGTAACTAAAAGCTCCATAAGTTAAAATCTCATTTAATCCAAAATGGTTGATTGGGAACTGAACTAAATAATTAGAAGATAGTACAACAATCCCCATCATTATTGACAGGGTGATAAATAATTTGTTCATTAAGCTGATTTAGCTACAGGTTTCTTTTTAAAAGGGGATTTAATTAAAACTACTTTTTTTAACTTTTTTAATCTAGGAGATAAGTTTTTATTTTTTACAGTTTTTAAAAATTCATCAAAACTACCTTTTTTGTCAACTGACCTTACACCTGAGTTACTTACAGTAAGTTTTAAACTTCTTCCAGTAAGCTCACTTGTAAATTTTACTTTCTTTAGGTTAGGTAAAAATCTTCTTTTAGTCTTGTTGTTAGCATGACTAACATTATGACCTTTCATTGGAATTTTACCGGTAAGTTCACATTTTTTTGACATAATAACAGTGCCTATATAAGGGGAGATATTGAAGGCGTCAAGTTTAATACATTTAAGAAACAGTTTTATTTCCCACAATTTCTGTGAAATTTTTGACACCATCTCTTATCAGTAATTCTTTTAGGTCTTTTTTAATCTTCCCAGCAATATTGGGTCCTTGGAATACCATGCCAGTATAAAGTTGAACATAATCTGCTCCCAATAAAAACTTATCATAAGCTGATTTACCAGAATCAACACCACCTACTCCAATTATTTTAATTTTACCTTTAATTAAATTGTAAAATTTACTTATTAAAAAATTGGATTTTTTTTCAATAGGTTTTCCAGATAAACCACCTTTTTGATGTCTCTGTATATTTTGAAGTGTTTCTCTAGAAGCTTCGGATGTATTTGAAATTATTATTGCACTTATATCATTTTCTAAAAGTATTTCTGAAATTAAGTCAATTTGATTTTCGTTAATGTCAGGTGAAATTTTTACAGCCACAGGAATTTCAGTTTTTAATTGTTTTTTTTTCTCTGAGATAGATGTTAATAAATCTTTTAATTTATTCTCATCATGAAAGTTTCTTAGATTTTCAGTATTTGGCGAAGAAATATTGATTGTAATATAATCTGCAACTTCAGAAAATTTTTCTAATCCAATTAAATAATCATTTAATCTATCATTAGAATTTTTGTTCGGTCCTACATTTACACCTAGTACACCTAGTTTTTTATTAGATTTTATTCTATTTAATATTATATCTGATCCTTGATTGTTAAAACCTAGCCTATTAATTAATGCTTGATCTTCTACCAATCTAAATACTCTTGGTTTTTCATTTCCATATTGTTTTAATGGTGTAACCGTACCTACTTCAACAAATCCAAAACCCAACTTAAATAAAGGATTGTATACTTCTGCATTCTTATCAAAACCTGCTGCAATACCTATAGGATTATCAAGATTTTGATTAAATAATTTTGTTTTTAAAATAGGATCATTTTTGTTTTCATCAAATATATTTGAAACTAGATTGAGTTTGAGTGATTGAATTGCTAAAAAATGTGCTCTTTCAGGATCTATTTTAAATATTAAAGATCTTAAGTTTGAATACATTATTTCAATTTACTAATTATCAATTCTTTTGTTTCGTTAACACCGAAAAAACTTATAAAAAAACCCATTCTGGGTCCATTTTCATCTCCAAACACCACTTCATAAATTAACTTAAACCAATCTCTTAAGTTTTCGGCATACCCATTCTCTTTACCTGTTGAATATATTAATGTTTGTATATCCTCAGGAGACATCTGATCATTACATTGTTCTAAAGTTTTAACTAAAGCTTGTAGAGCTAATTTTTCATTTTCAGATGGTTTTTTATATTTTTTTTGAGCCTTAATAACATCATTAAAATATTTAATTGCATATCCAACTAATCCATCAAAAATTGGAAAGTTTTTTTCATGAATGTTAGATTTATATTTTTTAACAAACTTCCATAATAAATCTTTGTTATCAGCATTGCTTGTCTCAACTAAATTCAACAACATAGAAAAAGACATAATCATTTCTTCTTTTGGAATATTGCCATTATGAACATGCCAAACAGGATTCATTATCAATTGTTGTTCTGTTTGTTTTTTTGATTTTTCAATATTATCAAGGTACTCATCTACAGCTTTAGGAACTATTTCTTTATAAAGTTTTTTTGCTCTTTTTGGATTTTGATACATATATAAAGATAAGCTTTCGGGTGAAGCATATTTTAACCACTGGTCGATAGTAATACCATTTCCTTTTGATTTTGAAATTTTTTCACCTTTTTCATCAAGAAATAATTCATAAGCAAATCCAGATGGATGTTTTTTGCCGATTAAATTTATAATTTTGGTTGATAAAATTGCACTCTCAATAAGGTCTTTTCCATACATTTCAAAATCTATATCTAGAGCATACCATCTCATTGCCCAATCAACTTTCCATTGTAATTTACAATTTCCATCCAAAATACTAGTTTCAAATTTTTTACCCTTATTATCAAAAATTATTTTAGAATTTTTCTTATCAATTTCTATAACTGGAATTTCGAGAACATGACCTGTATCTGGACAAATAGGTAAAAAAGGACAATAAGTTTGTTGACGTTCTTTGCCTAAAGTTGGAAGTATAATATTCATTATACCATCATAATTTTCTAAAATAATTTTTAAAGTTGGGTTGAAAAAACCACCTTTGTATAAAGATGTTGAACTTTTAAAACTATATTTAAAATTAAAACTATTTAAAAAATCTTTTAACATTTCATTATTATGTTCTCCAAAACTTGCAAATTTTTCAAATGGATCTGGAACTTGTGTTAATGGTTTATGAAGATTTTTATTTAGCAATTCCTGATTAGGAACATTATCAGGAACTTTTCTTAAACCATCCATATCATCAGAGAAAGTAATTATTTCTGCTGGTAAATCTGTAAGTTGCTTTAAAGCATTAATCATCATTGAAGTCCTTGCAACTTCTCCAAATGTTCCAATATGAGGAAGGCCACTTGGACCATATCCTGTTTGAAGAGTAATTTTACCTTTTTTATCAATTAATGATTTTCTCTCACGAAGCATTTTTTTGGCTTCAACGAAAGGCCAAGCACTTGTTTTGTCTAAAATTTCTTTTTTAATCACGAATATATCATTTATAAAAATCTTAAATTGGCGATTTTATTAATTCTTATAGAGTTGAAATTTATTTACCATAAAATAATGTTCTTTCAAAATGTCTAATTATAAAACTGTTTTTTTTACACTAGGAATTTTGCAAATAATTTTAGGGATCTCAATGTTCATCCCTATAATTGCTCAATTTATTTATTCAGAAATAGATTCATCATTTTTTGGTGCATCTATTGTTACTATAATTTTTGGATCATTATTTTTTCTTTCAAATCTAGACCACGACAAAAAATTAAATTTGCAACAAGCATTTTTATTGACTGCCTTATCATGGCTAAGTATTGCTATTTTTGGATCTCTACCATTTATATTTTCGACTATTGAACTTTCAATTACTGATGCTTTTTTTGAAAGTATGTCTGGTATTACAACAACTGGATCAACAATTATTTCTGACTTAGAGAATGCACCAAAAGGTATTCTATTATGGAGAGCAATACTTCAATGGTTGGGGGGTATTGGTATAATTGTTATGGCAATTACCCTAATGCCTATAATGAATGTTGGTGGTATGCAATTATTTAAAATTTCTAGCAACGACTCATCTGAAAAAATTCTTCCTAAATCAAAAGAAATAGCTTTAAGACTTATTTATATTTATTCAGGCCTAACTGCTCTTTGTGCATTATCATATTGGGTATTTGGAATGGGAAAATTTGATAGTTTAACTCATTCTATGACTACTATAGCTACAGGTGGATTTTCTAATTATAATCAATCAATCGGATATTTTGACAGTGTTCTTATAGAAATATCATCGATGATTTTTATAATTTTAGGAAGTATTCCATTTATTGCATATATTAAATTTATTAGTGGTAATAAAAAAATATTTTTAAACGATATTCAAATCAGAACATTTATTAAAATAATAATTATAAGCATTATTATATTATCAATTTATTTATTATTTAATAATAACGGAAACTTTAGTTTAAGATCTATTTTTTTTAATACAATTTCAATATTGACTGGAACAGGTTATGTAAATGCTGAATTCGACGGTTGGGGAAGTTTTCCTATAACAATATTTCTTGCATTAATGTTTATTGGGGGCTGTGCTGGATCAACTACTTGTGGAGTCAAAATTTTTAGAATTCAAATTCTATATTTATTTATATTAAATCAATTAAAAAAAATTATATATCCCAAGGGAATATTTGTAATTAAATATGATCAAGGATCTGTTGATGATAAATTTATTGCATCAATAATTTCATTTATTTATTTTTACTTTGTTATTTTTTTTATTTTAGCTGCATTATTATCGTTAACTGGTCTTGATTTTATAACTGCTATCTCTGGAGCGGCAACATCAATATCAAATGTTGGTCCTGGTTTAGGTCCTATTATTGGGCCTAATGGAGATTTTTCATCTTTGCCCGATATTTCTAAATGGATCCTAACCGTAGGTATGATTTTAGGTAGACTTGAATTGTTTGCAATATTAGTATTGTTCTTACCATCTTTTTGGAGAAATTAATTATGTCTGAAACAAAGAAACAAACATGGCTTGATTCTCTTGCAGTTTATAAAGATATTCGAATGGTAAGAATTCTTTTATTAGGTGCAATAAGTGGATTTCCATGGGTATTAATTGCAAGTAGCTTAAGTCTTTGGCTTAAAGAAGAAGGTCTTAGTAGATCAACAATTGGATGGGCAGGCTTAATTTTTGGAGTATACGCTTTCAATTATTTGTGGGCTCCCATTATAGATAGAATTCAAATTCCAATACTAACAAAAAAATTAGGTCATAGAAGAGGATGGATAGTTTTGATGCAATTAATTATTTTGTTAAGTCTTGTTGTTTGGAGTGTTATTAATCCAACTGAAAATTTAGCTTTATTAATTACTGTAGGTTTAATTATTGCTATCGCGTCAGCAACCCAAGATATAACTGTAGATGCATTAAGAATTGAACAGATAAATGAAAATGAAGGAAAATCAATGGCTGCTGGTGCAGCTATGGCTGTTGTTGGTTGGTGGACAGGTTATAAATTAGGTGGAGTTGTTGCTTTATTCACAGCAGAATTTTTTGAAAACCTAGGGGTAGCTGACTACTGGCAAGCTACTTTTTTAATTTTAGGTATTTTAATAATTTTAATGAATATTGGATTAATGTTTGTTCATGAACCCATAGAGACGAATAGGCAAGCAAAACAAAGAGAAACAGACAAATTAATTGAAGGAAAACTTGGATCTAGCAATATTATTACAAACTTTATCGCTTATATTACAGGAACTATAGGCGGACCTATTATTAGTTTTTTTAGAAAAAATGGTTTTGCCATTGCAGCTGGAATTTTAGGATTTGTTTTCTTGTTTAAGATAGGTGAGGCATTTATGGGAAGAATGTCTATTGTTTTTTATAAAGAAATTGGATTCTCCAAAGGTCAAATTGCAATTTATTCAAAAGGACTTGGCTGGATAACAACAGTTGTATTTACTTTGTTGGGTGGAGTAATGGCCATGAGAGCTGGAACAATTAAAACTATGTTCTTTGCTGGTGGGTTAATGGCTATAACCAATCTTTTATTTGCAGTTTTAGCATGGACTGGAAAATCAGAAATTTTATTTGCAATTGCGGTTATAGCTGATGATATCACTGCAGCTTTTGCAACTGTAGCATTTGTTGCATTTATATCATTGCTAGTTGATAGAACTTATACAGCCACACAATATGCATTGCTTGCTTCAATTGGTACTGCTGGTCGTACTACTTTAGCTTCATCCTCGGGAGCTCTGGTTGACTGGTTAAACGGAGATTGGGGAACATTTTTTGTTTTAACGACTATAATGGTGATTCCATCATTAATTTGTTTGTGGTTAATTAAAAACAAAATTAAAATTAGTGCAAAATAATTTTTATTTCATAGGTAATTTTTCAAATATTTACAAAAATCCTTCGAAAAGATCTGAGGTGACTTCACAAATTATACATGGTGAAAAATTCAAAATATTAGCAAAAAATAAAGATTGGATAAAAATTAAAACTTTATTTGATAATTATAAGGGGTTTATAAAAAATTCAAAATATATAGAAAAATTTAGCCCCAATTATAAAGTCAGTTCACTAAAAGCAAAAATTTATAAAAAACCCGGAATTGGAACTAGCAGTTGGCTTCCACTTGCATCCAAATTATCTGTATTTGAGCAAAATAAGAATTACGTAAAAATTGAAAAAAATAAATGGATTAAAAAAGCAGATATTAAAAAAATAAACCATAAAGAAAATAATTTTACAAAAATATTTAAAAAATTTCTCGATGTAAAATATGTTTGGGGTGGAAAAACATTTAAAGGTATTGATTGTTCAGCCTTATTGCAAATATTTTATTTTTATAATAATTCGTTTTATCCAAGAGATACAAAAGATCAGATCAAATATACAAAAAAGAATTCAAAGAAAAGACTATTTAAAAAAGGAGATATTATTTTTTGGAAAGGTCATGTTGCTATGTGTTTAAATTCTAAACAACTAATTCATGCTTATGGTCCAGAAAGAAAAGTAATTATTATGCCAACTATAGAAACAATTAATAGAATTGAAAAAACTGCCAAGCTAAAGGTAAAAAAATTATCTAGAATAAAATATTAATTTCTTCCAAAGTCAGGTTTATCAATATCTTGTTTCAATTTGATAATTTTTGACCTTACTTTTTTAGTCTGAATAAGTTTCTTTACGATAGACTTATTATTTTTTGAATTAATATCTTTTTTAAATTGATTTAAATTTTTAATAAATAAATCAATCGCTTTTGAAATATTATTTTTATTGTTAAAAAAAATATCTCTCCACATAATTTCATTTGATGCTGCAATCCTAGAAAAATCTCGTAATCCACCAGCACTATATTTGATTAGCTCATAATTTTGTTTTTTCTCAAAATCTTGTGCAGATTTCACCAGATTATATGCAATTAAGTGCGGTAAATGACTAGTAATAGAAAAAATTTTATCATGTTTTTCAGCACTCATAACAACTACTTTTGTTCCAATTTTTTTCCAAAACTTAGTTAGAATATTTATATTATTTTTTTTTATATTTTTTTCTTTAATTATTATGCACCATCTATCAGTAAACATATTTTCTTTACCATGCTCTGGTCCACTGACTTCTGATCCAGCTATCGGGTGACTTTGAATCCAATGAATACCTTTCTTTAAAAATTTATTTATAATTTTAGAAGTTTCAATTTTTGAAGAACCAATATCTGTAATCAATGTTTTCGATGTTATAAATTTATTAATTTTTAAAATAATATTTTTGTATTCACTCATTGGTGTACAAAAGATGATTAAATCGGAATTACTTGTACCTTCTTTTAATGATTTAACAATTGTTCCAGGTAATTTTAATCTTTTTATCTTAGTAATATTTGATTTTGATTTTTCATAAATAAATATTTTATTTGCTATTTTTTTTTTGCTAATACGCCTTAATAAAGATGAACCTAATAATCCACAGCCAATAATTAAAATATTTTTCATTTTTTCAATACTTGCTTAATAGCACTCATAAATTTTAAGTTTTCTTTTTTAGATCCAATAGTTAACCTTAATTTATTCTTTATATGATAACCATCTTCTGTTGATCTTAAAATAATTCCCTTATTTTTAAGTTTTTCATACAGAAATTTTGCTGAATATCTGCATTTTTCAAAGTTAAGTAACAAAAAATTTGCTGAAACTGAATTTGAAAAAATATTATATGTCTCAAGAAATTTCTTAATTTTTTCAGAATATAATAAATTATGTCTAATCGATTTATTTATGAAGGCTTTATCCTTTAGTGACTCGATGGCAGCTAATTGAGCAATACCATTTACATTAAATGGTGGTTTTATAACATTTAGCGCATCAACTATTTTTTTTGATCCATATCCCCAACCTACTCTCAGAGAAGCTAATCCAAACATTTTTGAAAAAGTTCTAAGGATGAAAACATTGTCTTTATTTTTAAACAAATCTAACCCAGATGAATAATCATTGTTTTTCATATATTCTGCATAAGCATCATCTATAACTAGTAAAATTTTTTTATTTAATCTTTTTCTTAATTCTAAAACTTCTTTTTTCATTAAGTAAGTTCCTGTAGGATTATTTGGATTAGCTATAAACACAATTTTAGTTTTTTTTGTTATTTTTTTTAGAATTTCATTTACTGAAACTTTAAAATTAATTTCTTTTGCAAATACGACTTTTGCACCTACAATTTTTGAGTAAATTCTGTACATTAAAAAACTGTACTCTGGTACCACAACCTCATCTTTTGGGTTTAAAAACAACTGACAGAGCATTTGAATAACTTCATCTGAACCAGCTCCACAAATAATTTTCTCAGAATTACATTTATAAGCTTTAGATATTGCTTTTCTTAAATTTTGAGATTTTCCATCTGGATATTTATCTAAATTCAGATTTTTATTTGATATTATTTTCTTTGCTTTAGGGCTCATACCTAAAGCAGACTCATTTGCAGAAAGCTTTATTACGTTCTTAAGTTTCTTAACTTTTGATTTACCAGGCTTATAAGCCTCAATTTTAAATTTTTTGAAATTTGGAGTTATCATTTTTTTTAATTTATGTGCTCTTTATAGATAAAATTACAAAATTTTATAGAGAATAAGAGGTTTTTTTAAAAAATTGACATAATAAATAAGTTCTAGTAAAAAAATTATGCGCTGATTTAACTGAATTGCGAGCGCTTAAAAAAAACCGCTAAAATAGTTTTTTTTCTCACAATTCTAAACAGTCAAAAACTATGAATACTGAGAAAAACATAAAAACTTTAATTGTAAAGAAACCACTAAAATTAGACTGTGGAAAGACCATAAAAGATTTTCCGATAGCCTATGAAACTTACGGTTCACTTAATTCAAAAAAAGATAATGCAATATTAGTTTTTCATGCTCTAACAGGAGATCAATTTGTAACCGGAATAAACCCTGTAACTAACAAAGAGGGTTGGTGGAGTTATGCAGTAGGTCCTGATAAAGCTATCGATACGAATAAATATTTTATTATTTGCTCTAACGTAATTGGTGGATGTATGGGGTCATACGGACCAAGTCATAAAGATCCTGATCAAAAAATTTTTGGAACAAATTTTCCTGTTATTACAATTAATGATATGGTGAATGCTCAATATAATTTACTTGATCATTTTGGTATTGATAAACTGTTTTCTATAACTGGTGGTTCAATGGGAGGTATGCAAGTCCTTCAGTTTATTAGCAACTTTCCTGATAAATCCAAAACAGTGATACCGATAGCAACCACATCTAGTCATTCAGCTCAAAATATTGCTTTTAACGAACTAGGTAGACAAGCTATTACAGCTGATAGTAACTGGAAAGATGGGAATTATACATCAAACGATACTAATCCTGGAAAAGGATTGGCAGTAGCTAGAATGGCAGCTCATATTACTTATTTATCTAAAAAAGGTTTGCAGGAAAAATTTGGAAGAAAGTTACAAGAAAGAGAAGATCTTAAATTTGGATTTGATGCTGATTTTCAAATAGAAAGTTATTTAAGATATCAGGGCTCAGTTTTCGTAGATAGATTTGATGCAAATAGTTATCTTTATATTACTAGAGCTATGGATTATTTTGATTTAGCTAAGCAATTCAATGGTAATCTTTCAGAAGCATTTATAAATACAAACGCGAAATTTTTTATAATTTCTTTTACTTCGGATTGGCTTTATCCAACCCAAGAAAACAAAGATATTGTGATTGCTTTAAACTCAATAGGAGCTGATGTTGGATTTGTAGAAATAGAGTCAGATAAAGGTCACGACTCCTTTTTACTAGACGTTCCTGATTTCTTGAGTGCACTTAAAAACTTTTTAGATAAATCTTACGAAGAAAATTAATTATGAAAAATGAATTTCAGGTAATAGCAGATTTAATTGAAAAAGATAAGAAAGTCTTAGATGTAGGTTGTGCTGATGGAACTTTGATGAAATTTTTAAAGGATAATAAAAACATAAATATAAGAGGATTAGAGATTTCAAAAGAAAAAGTGCAAGAATGTATTGCTAAAGGTTTAACTGTAATTGAAGGAAATGCTGAAAAAGATTTAAAGCAATTTCCAGACAAATCATTTGATTATGTTGTTTTAAGTCAAACCCTTCAAGCTTTTCTTAATCCTGAATTAGTTTTAGATGAACTTTTAAGAGTTGGAAAAAAGGCAATAGTAACGATTCCTAATTTTGGATACTGGAAAGTAAGATTTCATTTATTATTTAAAGGTACAATGCCCATTACAAAAACATTACCAGATGAATGGTATAACACTCCAAATTTACACATGTGTACAATCAAAGATTTTTTTCATTTTGTAAAATCAAAAGATATAAAGATTTTTAAATCACTCGCTTTAAACAATCTTAATAAATCAAGAATAAATCAGAGTAATTTAGGCGTTAAAAATTTGTTTGCAGATCTTGGTATATTTTTGATAGAAAAGTAAAATGCGTATTGAAATTATACCTTGTCTTCAAGACAACTATAGCTATTTAATTATAGACGAAAGTAACAATTCTGCGTGTATTATAGATCCCAGTGAGGCTGAGCCAATAATAAATTTCCTAAACAATAAAAATATAAAATTAAAATACATTCTTAATACTCATCATCACTATGATCATATTGGAGGAAATCAAGAATTAAAAAAAAAATATGGATCAGTTGTTGTTGGTTTTAAAGGAGACTCAAAAAGAATACCACAGATAGACATATTGTTAGAGGATAATCAAATATGGAAAGCCGAAAACTTTGAAGCTAAAATTATGCATATACCTGGACATACTTCAGGCCATATTTGTTTTAATTTTTTTAAAGAAAAAATAGTTTTTACCGGAGATACACTTTTCTCACTTGGTTGTGGAAGAATATTCGAAGGTTCTTATGAGGAAATGTTTGAGTCTTTAAACAAAATTAAATTATTACCAGAAGATACAAAAATTTATTGTGGTCATGAATATACTCTTAACAATGCAAAATTTTGTAAAAAATATGATTCCGAAAACAAAGATTTACAAAAAAAAATAGAAAAATTAAGAGAAAATGGAATTCCTACGATACCCTCAACTTTAAAAGAGGAATTGGAGTGTAATATATTTTTAAGAGCAAAAGATGTTAAAACCTTTTCAAAATTAAGAGATTTAAAGGATAATTTCTAATTAATTCGGCTTGACTAAAGGCTAGCTACAACTATATTGCGGTAACTTTAAATTAAAGCATACTATGTCATACGCAGTAATAAAAACAGGTGGAAAACAGTATAAAGTAAAATCTGGAGAAATTCTAAAGATTGAAAAACTACCAGACTCTAAACCTGAGACTAAAATAGAGTTTAATGAAATTTTGGCATATGGTGATGATAAATCAATTGAAATTGGAACTCCAAATGTTGAGGGGGCAAAAGTAGAGGCTGATTTAATTAAAAATAGCAAAAATAGAACTATTTTAATTTTTAAAAAAAGAAGAAGACAAAATTCAAGAAGAAAAAATGGGCATAGACAACAATATTCTATGATAAGAATTAACAAAATTTTTTCAAAAGATGGTAAAGTGTTATCAGAAGCTGAAAAAATTTCTAAAACTTCAAAAAAAGAAGAAGTTAAGGAAGCAGTAAGCAAATAGTTATTAGGTAAATTATGGCAACAAAAAAAGCAGGTGGATCATCACGAAACGGACGAGATAGTGCCGGTAGAAGACTTGGTGTAAAAAAGTATGGTGGTGAAACAGTAATTCCTGGAAACATAATTGTTAGACAAAGAGGAACTAAGATTTTTCCAGGTGAAAATGTTGGAATGGGTAAAGATCATTCTATATTTTCAGTTGTTAAAGGGAAAGTTGTTTTCAAAAAATCTAAATCAGATAGAACTTTCGTTTCTGTAAAGCCCAATTAGTAGTACAACCAATTAAAATAGATGTTGTATTATGAAATTTCTCGATCAAGTTAAAATTTATATTAAAGCTGGAAACGGTGGAGACGGATCTCCTAGTTTTAGAAGAGAGAAATATGTTGAGTTTGGTGGACCAGATGGTGGGGACGGTGGAAAAGGTGGATCAATTATTTTGAAGTCAGAGGAAAATTTAAATACCCTTATTGATTATCGATATCAACAACACCACAAAGCCGAACGTGGAGAAAATGGTTCTGGTCAAAACCGAACAGGAAAAGGTGGTGAAGATTTAATTTTAAAAGTTCCTCTAGGTACACAGGTATTTGAAGAAGATAACAAAACTCTTCTTTTTGATTTTAATAAAAAAGGTGAAGAATATGTTGCAGCTGCTGGTGGAAAAGGAGGTTTGGGAAACACAAGATTTAAAAGTTCTACAAATAGAGCTCCAAGAAAATTTACTAAAGGCACTATCGGAGAAGAATTTACAATATGGCTTCAATTAAAAACAATTGCTGATATCGGTATTATTGGATTGCCAAATGCAGGAAAATCAAGTTTGTTAGCAGCATTAACAAACGCAAGTCCAAAAATTGCAAATTACAAATTTACAACTATTAATCCAAACCTTGGCGTGGCTTCTTACGATGATAAAGAAATTACCATTGCAGATATTCCAGGATTAGTTGAAGGTGCTCATGAAGGTATAGGGTTAGGGATACAGTTTTTAAAACATATAGAGAGATGTAAGTCCTTACTGCACTTAATTGATGTCACCAACTTAGATCTGAATGAGTCTTATAATCAAGTGAAAAATGAATTAAAAAGCTACAGTGCAAAGTTATTAGAAAAAAAAGAACTAATTGTGCTTAATAAAGTCGATTTGATTGATGAAGAAACAGTAAATGAAGTTATAGATCATTTTTCAAAAGGTAAAAATTGTGAGATTATGGCAATGACAACTCTAGAAAAAGAATCTGTATCAAAAATTAAAGCAAAGCTTTTGTCTTATGTATCTTAAAAACTCTAAAATAATTGTTGTCAAAATTGGATCATCTCTCCTAGTTGATCAAAATAAAAAAATTAGGAAACAATGGTTATCTAGTTTTGCAAAAGATATTAAAAAATTAAGTAATAAAAATCAAAAAGTAGTTATTGTTAGCTCTGGTGCTATTGCTTTGGGTTGCAAGAAAATGAATTATAACAAAAAAAATATCAAATTAGATAAGAGTCAAGCTATTGCTTCTATTGGTCAAATAGAGTTGATGAATTTATTTTCACAAACTTTCTCAAAGTATAAATTAAATATTTCTCAGATTTTACTTACATTAGAAGATACTGAGGAAAGAAGAAGATCTCTAAATGCAAAACGAACTTTTGATAATCTTTTTGAACTTGGTTTTATTCCTGTAGTAAATGAAAATGACACTATTGCAACGAGTGAAATAAAATATGGAGATAATGATAGATTAGCATCTAGGGTTGCGCAAATTACAAACGCAGATACCTTAATTTTATTATCTGACGTTGATGGTTTGTATACAAAAAATCCTAAAATTTTTAAGGATGCTAAACTTATAAAAAAAATTGATGACCTAAAAAAAGATATAAAAAAAATTTATATTAAAGGCGTAAATGAATATGGAAGTGGTGGTATGCATACAAAAATTGAAGCAGCAAAAATATGTCAGCTTGCTGGTACTAGTATGGTTATTGCAAATGGTCTATATTCAAATCCTATCTCAAAAATAATTGAAAAAAATAACTGCACCTGGTTTAGTCCAAAAATTTCAAAGTTAGATGCTAGAAAAAAATGGATAATAAGTTCTGTAGCACCTAAAGGAGCTTTAATAATTGATGATGGTGCTAAAAAAGCATTAAAATCTGGAAAAAGTTTGTTAGCAGCAGGAATTAAAAAAGTTTCGGGAAGATTTAACAAGGGTGATCATATTAAAGTATTGGATAAAAAAAATAACGAATGTGCTAGAGGGTTAAGTTCCTTTACTTCTGATGAGGTGACTAAAATTATGGGTCATCACTCTAATGAAATTGAAAAATTATTAGGCTATGTTGCAAAATCAGAAGTTATTCATAAAGATGATATGGT
>CACMYF010000011.1 GCA_902617805.1 uncultured Pelagibacteraceae bacterium | reverse complement strand
TTTAGTAGAAAAAAAAAATCCTTTAAAATTACCACCTGATTTTGATGAATTACCAATACCAAATCAAGATAATAATCAGCAGAATAACGATGAAGATCCATTAAAAGAGCTATTAATTACCTCTGAAGATAACACAAAAGATAAATCAGAAAGCTCAAAGTCAAAAAATACCTCTTTGGAAAAACAGCTATTAGAAAAAATTAAACAAAATTGATGTTAACTGAGAATATAAAACTCATTCCTTTTAAAAATAAAATCAATAATCTTTCTATTAAAAAAAAATTGAATATTATTTTAAGTGAAAATAATGAAGTATTAAAATCACTTGGAAAAAATTATAAAAGTTCTTTTAAAAAATCATCATTAACTAAATATTATAAGTTAAACAATTTTAGAATAATTGGCATGGGTGGTTCCTCTTTAGGCTCACAGGCAATTTATGATTTCTTAAAAAGAAAAATCAAAAAACAATTTAGTTTCGTGAATAATCTACAAGTCCAGAATAAACCTGATAAAAAAAAATCATTTACTAATCTTATAATTTCTAAATCTGGAAATACAATTGAAACAATATCTAATGCTAATATTTTAATTAAAAAAAAGGATAAAAATATATTTATAACAGAAAAGAAAAAAAGTAATTTATATTTTTTAGCGAAAAAATTAAAAGCAGATATTATTCATCACAATAATTATATAGGTGGTAGATACTCTGTATTATCTGAAGTTGGTATGGTTCCAGCTGAATTAATGGGTTTAAGTCCAAATAATTTTAGGAGATTTAATAGCTTGATAAAAAATAAAAATTTCATCAATAATTTAATTTCTAATGTTGCATCACTTTTATATTTATCAAAAAAAAAAAAATTTAACTCAATCATAATAAATTATGACGAAAGCTCTGATAGTATTTTTAAGTGGTATCAACAATTAGTTGCCGAAAGCCTTGGTAAGAAAAAAAAAGGATTCTTGCCGATAGTTTCAAACATGCCTAAAGATAATCATAGTGTTATGCAGCTCTATTTAGATGGATTTAAAAATAATTTT
The DNA here is from genome assembly GCA_902617805.1 of uncultured Pelagibacteraceae bacterium. GTDB lineage: Bacteria > Pseudomonadota > Alphaproteobacteria > Pelagibacterales > Pelagibacteraceae > Pelagibacter. The sequence continues at coordinate 20,293 of CACMYF010000011.1, read as the reverse complement.
TTTACGTTTTTTTATGTAAATGATTTCAAGTCTTTAAAAATAAAAAATTCTTTAATTTTAAAATCTCATAAAAGTTTAAAAAATAAGAGCCTATCAGATATTTTAAGTGCTCAAAAAACTGCATCAGAGAATATATTCAGAAATAAAAATATCCCATTCAGAAGTTTTGAGATTAAAAAGAGAGATGAAAAAACCTTAGGAGAGTTATTTAGTTTTTTTATTTTAGAAACAATTTTACTTGGAAAATGTTTAGATCTAAACCCATATGATCAGCCTGCAGTTGAATTAATAAAAAAAGAAACTCAAAAATTATTAATTCAAAAAACTTAAAAATATTATTTTTGAAATACCATATTTTTTCTCTTCGATAATAGAAAAATTTGATGGTAAATTGTCTTTCGAATTCTTATGTCTATGCATGATTATTATGCCGTTTTCATCGAGAAGCTCATTTTTTTTTATATTAATTAAAATGTTTTCTATATTTTTATTTTTAAAAGGAGGATCTAAAAAAATTATATTAAATTTATAATTTAGTTGAGCTAATGTTCTATCTTCATATGCATCTTGTTCAATAATTTTATAATTATTTTTAGAAATGAGATTAGTTAAATTTTTTTTTAATATTTTTAGGGCTTCAGAGTAATTTTCTATGAATACCACTTGATTTACTCCTCTGGACAAGCATTCTAGACCAAAGGACCCAACACCTGAAAAAATATCTAAAACACAAGCGTTATTTATATTTAAATTAAATTTATTTGAATGATTTATTACATTAAATATGGATTCTTTTGCTAAATCTTTTAATGGTCTAGTTTCATTATTTTTAGGTAGAAAAATTTTTTTTCCTTTTAATGAGCCAGATATTATTCTCATGCATTAATTACTTTATATCCAATATCTTTCCTGTAGAAGCCGCCACTCCAGCTAAGCTCAGATATATTATTGATTATATTATTTTTTGCGTCAGCAAAATTATCAGACAGTGACACAAAATTTAAAACTCTTCCTCCAATTGCAAATACTTTTTTATTCTCAATTTTTGTACCTGCGTGAAACAAGTGATTATATTTATCCAATTTCATTTTTCCTAAGTTATTAATTTCTATATTTTTTTTGAAACTTTCTGGATATCCTTTGGAGCAAATAACAATGCAAATACTTTTTTTATTTAACCATTCAATATTAACTTTATTTAAATTCTGATCACAGCAAGCATTAAATATTTCACAAAGATCAGTTTTAAGTTTTGGAAGTATAGTTTGACATTCTGGGTCACCCATTCTAACGTTATATTCAATCAAATATGGTTCATCATTTACTATCATTAAACCAGTATATAGAAATCCACTATACTCAGTTCCCATTTCTGATAATCCTTTTAGAGTAGGTTTAATTATTTTATTTATAATTTTTTCTTCTATCTCTTTGTTAATTAGTCTTGATGGTGAGTATGCACCCATGCCACCTGTATTTTTACCCCTATCTCCTTCTAAAACTCTTTTATGATCTTGCGCTGTACCAAAGCATTTAAAAGTTTTACCATCATGTATTGTAAAAAAACTCATTTCCTCACCTTTTAAAAATTCTTCTATGAGCAAATTATCTGCAACACCAAATTTTCCATCAAAAATTTCTTTTACGGCAATTTGAGCTTGATCTATATTTTCACAAATATAAACACCTTTACCTGAAGCTAAATTGTCAGCTTTGATAACTAGAGGGTATTTAGACTTTTGTAAAAATTTAATTGAATCTTCATTATTTTTAAATATTCCAAATTTCGCAGTTGGAATATTAAACTTTTCACATAATTTTTTTGTGAATATTTTGGAGCCTTCTAATTGTGAGGCAATTTTATTTGGCCCAAAAACTTTTACTTGAAATTTTTTAAGATAGTCAACTAAACCTTCAACCAATGGTTTTTCAGGCCCAATGACGATTAAATCTATTTTATTATCTAATACGAATTCCTTAATTTTATCAAAATTTTCTAAGTCTATATTTACATTTTTTGCTATATCAGCAGTTCCAGCATTTCCAGGAAAACAAAATATTTCATCAATTTTATTTGATTTTCTTAAACTCTCACATATTGCATGTTCTCTTCCACCACTTCCTATTATTCCAACTTTCATATAAAACTATATAAACCATAAATGACAAAAAAATTAGCAAAATTAAAGTATTTACCAAATAATTTTCAAATCATTGAAAATGGAGACTATGTTATTTGTGCAGTATCTGGAAAAAAAATTAATTTAGATAATTTGGTTTATTGGAATGTTGAATTACAGGAAGCATATTTTTCTTATAAAGAGGCTTTTGAGAAAAGAGAACAATTAGACAAAAAATAAATTTATTTCCATCGATTGTGGGACCAAATCCATTGCTCTGGTTTTTTTAATATCAATTTTTCAAGCTCAAGATTTAGTTCGTCAGTAATATTTTTTATACTTTTTTCCTTGGAGAAAAATATAGGATTTTTAATGGTTATTTTAAATGTTATATCTTTAATTCTCTCAATATAAACGGGAACAACAGGGATATTAAATTTTTTTACTAATTGAGCAGGTATTGTAGTTGTGAAGGCTTTTTGTTTAAAAAAAGGAGACAAGATTCCCTCCGAAACCCTTTGATCTATCATTAATGCTGTCGAAAAATTTTTTTTTTTATACTTTATTAAATTCTTTGTTCCTCCAATACCCTTTTTGATTTGATATTTGCAAATATATTTTCGTCTTAATTTTTCCATAAATGGATTTAGAAATAGATTATTTAATGGTCGATATATTGCTAATAAATTAATCCCATTTTTTTCTATAAACATTGCCATTAATTCGAAATTACTTAAATGCCCAGATATAAAAACAACTTGTCGATTATTTTTTTTTATTTCCTCAAGAATTTCTTTTCCTTTAATTTCAATATTTGAGGAAAATTTACCAATTCTAAAATCTTTTAAAAAAATATATTCTGCAAAAGTTCTTCCATAATTATTCCACATCAATCTAGTTAATGTTTCTAAATTTTCATTACTTATATTGGGTAGTGCTTTTTTTATATTGTTATGAATTATTTTTTTCGACCTAAACAGTGGACCAATTTTTTCAAATATTTTGCCTCCAATTGCTGAAGATATTCTTAATCCACAGATTTTAAAAAGAGTAAATGCAGTTATTACAAATATGTATTGGATAAAATAATTAAAATATTTCATTTTTTATATTAAGTATTTTATTAACTTTTCCTCATCAATTATTTTTAACTCTGACTTTAAAAATTTAAATTTATTTTTATTAGGATAATCCATTCTTATGAAATCTTTTTCAGTAGTTAATATTTCACAATCTAATCTATTAGCACTATCTATGATTTTATTCATATCATTTTCTGAATATTTGTAATGGTCAGGAAATTCAATATCTGCCAAAATATTTAATCCATAATTTTTAACCATTTTAACAAAAGTATTATGATTTCCTATTCCAGAAAAAATTAAGTATTTACCATCTGATTTAAATTCATTTAAATTTGTAGGTTCATATTTTCCTAAATGAATATTAATTTTAGGATTAATTTTATTTATCTTGTGAGTAATTTCTTCTACGTTCTCTAAATTTCCATTAAGAAAAACATGATCGTACTTATTTAAATTATTCAATTTTTCTCTGAGTGGTCCAGCAGGTAAGGTCAAACCATTGCCTACCCAATTTATTGTATTGAAGCACACAAATCTTAAATCATAATTAATAGATTTATCCTGGAGTCCATCATCACAAATAGCCACTTCAAAATTTTCTTTCTCTGCTTGAGAAATTGCGTCGATTCTTTTATAGTTTATGAAAAGTTTTCCCTCTTTTTCTAGTATTTTTTGTTCATCTATTTGATCCTCATATTTTTTTTTTACAAAGCAGGTACGTATTTTTCTTTGTTTTAAAATTTTATTTACTTTTATACTTAGAGAGGTTTTTCCAGTCCCGCCGAGATAAAAGTTTCCTATACAAATAGTCTTTATTTTTAGTTTATTTTTATTTTTAAATTTGAAATTTAAAAATTGAAAAATGTTAATTAAAAGAGCAATTGGTGTTAATATATATGCAACTATATTTGGTTTTTTGTAATCCCAAAATTTAGGTTTTTTTAAATTCATTAGTAATTAGGCTATCTATTTCTTTTATAGTTTTTTTTAATATTTTATCTCCAATTTTCTTTATCTTAATGCCAATATTTTTATTTTTTTTAAAGTTTATATAAGAAGCTAATTGGTTTGGTGTGTAGACAATTCTAGAAACATTTAAGGATTTCAATAATTTATAAACATCTTTAAAATTATCAGTGTTTGTTCCGTGTAAAATTTTAGCTCCATAACGAGCAGCCTCAAGTGGATTTTGTCCACCTCTATTGACTATTGAACCTCCCAGAAAAACAGTAGATGCAATTTTATGAAATTTTTTAGTTTCACCAAAGGTATTAACTAAATAGATATCAGTATTTTTTAAATTTTTTTTATTAGAGCTATGAATTTCTACATTAAGCCCAAGTTTCTCAATACTTTTTTTTATTTCCTCACTTCTATGTACGTGCCTTGGTATTATTATAGTAATTAAATTTTTAATTTTTTTCTTTAATTCCAAGTGACTTTTTGCACAAAAAATTTCTTCATTTTTATGTGTACTTGATGCAACCCAAATTTTTTTTTTAACTAATTCAGAATTTAAAGATTCATTTAATTTATCATTAAATTCGTTATTATTTTCTGCAAATTTAATGTTTCCAATTAATTTAATATTATTAATTTTCATTTTTTTTAGATAATTTCTTGTTTCTAGATTCTGCGGGTAAGCGATTGTAACGTTTTCTAAAACAGATTTAAAAAACCCTTTTATTTTCATCCATCTGTTAAAAGTTTTTTTTGTAAATCTAGCATTTAACAAAACTAATGGGATTTTTCTTGATTTTAGATTTTTAAACATACAAGGCCAAATTTCTGAATCTATAAAAAAAGCTACATCAGGTTTCCAAAAATTTAAAAAATTATTTGTGAACATAAAATGATCTAATGGATAAAATTGATGAGTTGTTTTTTTAAAATTATATTTTTCAAAAACTTTTGAAGAACTTAAAGTGCTTGACGTAACAAGTATTTGATTTATTGATTTTTTTTTTTCGTAAATTTTAATTACTGGTATAACACTTAATAGTTCTCCTACACTCGCACCATGGAACCAAATTAATTTACCACCCTTTCTTTTTTTAGATGGGAAACTAAATTTTTCAGCAAATCTTTTTTTATCTTCTTTATTCTTTAGTATTCTGAGAAATATTATTACAGGGGATAAAATTAGTAAAAATGTAAAAATTATTTGATATATAAAAAACATATTTATTTTTGAATTTGTTTCTCATAAAAATTTTTATATAACTTTGATTTTATTAATAGGTCTTCATGTTTACCACTATCAATAACTTTACCAGAGTCTATCAAATATATCTTGTTAGAATTTAAAATTGTTGAGAGTCTGTGAGCTATAACTATGGTTGTTTTATTTTCAGTTAATATTTTAAGAGCATCTTGAATTTTTTTTTCCGTTTCAGAGTCTAGAGATGATGTTGCTTCATCTAGTAAAATAATCTGACTTTTTTTAATCATAGCTCTAGCGATAGATATTCTTTGTTTTTCACCCCCAGATAATCTAACTCCATTTTCACCAATTATTGTTTCATATTTATTTGGTAATTTTTCAATAAAATCGTGCGCATTTGATAATTTTGCAACTTCAAATATTTCTTCATCCGTTACATTTTCGTTGGCATATTTAATGTTATTTTTTATTGTATCATCAAATAAAGTTGTTTCTTGACTAACTAATGAAATATTTTCTCTTAATGAACTTATTTTAAAGTCATAAATTGACTGATTGTCTATCAATAAGTCACCAGCCTCTGGTTGATAAAATCTTGGAATTAGATTTAATATTGTTGTTTTGCCTGATCCACTGTGTCCAACTAGAGCTGTCATTTTTCCACCCTCAAAATTTAATGTAATATTTTCAAGAACATTATTTTCATTAACATCATATTTAAAATAAACGTTTTTAATTTCTATATTGCCCTTACTTATATTTAAGTCAGTAGCATTTGTTCTATCTTTAATTATATTTTCAGTATCAACTATTGGCAGAATTCTTCTAGCTGCTGAATAACCTTGATTAACTACCATATTCATTGTTGATAGGGACCTCACCGGTTGGTAAGCCAACATCATTGCGGCAAGAAATGAAAAAAAATTATTTACTTGAAGTTCATTCTTCATAATTAATTTTCCAGAGTAATAAATTAATATAGCTATCATTATTCCTGTTAAAATTTCCATTATTGGTGACATCCTGACTAAAACGGTACCAATTTTTTTGCTTTTATCTTTTAATTGATCCAAATGATGGTCTGCTCTATCCGTCTCAAAATTTTCTTTTTGAAATATTTTAATTAGTTTATGGTTTTTAAATAATTCAACCATGTAACTAGTAAGAAAACCAGATTTTTCTTGAGCTTGAGTTACAACTTTTTCCATTCTTTTTCCTAATGTTCTTGCTGCCACACTTGCCAAAGGAATCATAATAATTGATATTAAGGATAGTTTCCAATTTTGAATAAACATTACTAGTAATAGTCCAATTAAAGTTAGACTATCTTTGAACAAGTTAAGTATTGCAATACTCAGTAAATTAGTAATGTGACTTACGTCATAAATCAAATTTGAAATAAATTTACCAGAATGTTTTTTATCTATAAAATGCGTGTCAGCTCTTATTAAAGATCTTAACATATCATATTGGAGTTTTTTCTTCACTTCCTCTCCAACATTAATCATTAAAACTTTTGCAATATATAATGATATACCTTTCGTAGCAAAAGCTAAAATTATAAGTAATGGAATAACAAAAATTAATGTTTGATCTTTGTCTATAAATATTTTTTTAATTGCAGGATCTAAAAGCCAAGCAATAGATGAGGTGCTGCCAGCTACCAAAATTGAAAAAAAAGCAGAGAGAATTATTTTGTTGATATGTTTCTTTGTATAATCTTTGTACAATCTTTTAAATGTATCTGCTTTTCTCATATTAAATTTTTACCAGCTAAAATATTTAACAAAATAATTAGTCCTAATAGGTTGTTACTTTTAAATGCTTTCAAACAACTTGAGGAATCTTTCAGATTAAAAGTTTTTAATTGATAAAAAAATAAATGAAAAATAGGAATTAACATAAAAACAAAATAAATATAATTAAATTTCATAAAATAACCTCCACCAAGGAAAAAAATAATTAAAAATGAATAACATGAAAATAAGAATTTTTTTGCATTTCCTTTAAATTTAATTGAAGTAGATTTTAATCCAATGATCTCATCATCTTTAATATCTTGATATCCATAAATAGTATCATAACCCAGTGTCCAAAATATGGCCCCCAAATAGAATAAAATTGCAATGAAACTTATTTCACCCTCAATTGCAGTCCAACCAAGAATTAAACCATAATTAAAAGTAATTCCTAAAAATAACTGGGGCCAATATGTAAATCTTTTCATAAGCGGGTAAGTAAATGCAAGAGGCATAGAAGCCATGGCTAAAATAATAGTAAATAAATTAAAATTTATTAGAACCAATAATGCTAAAAAACACAAAAAAATTGAATAAAAGATTCCTAGGCGTATAGATACTTTACCCGAAGCAATTGGACGATTTTTAGTTCGAAATACTTTTGCATCAAATTCTTTATCCAAAATATCATTTACAATACACCCAGCTGATCTCATCAAAACAGATCCTAAAAAAAACAAAATTAAATAAAAAAAATAATTATTTAAATTTGAAGAAAAATCATAAGCCAATGTTAAACCCCATGCACATGGCCAAAATAATAGCATAAAGCCAATTGGTTTTTTTAATCTAGTTAATTCAATGAAAAGATTTAATTGGTTCATATTTTACTTGTAAATAACAAAGGCTAGATTCATAATCAAATTGATTCGTATGAATATAGATTACACAGTCACAGCACTAATGTTCCCAGCAATTCCTTTATTAATGGGAGTTTATAGCAACAGGTTCCATTCTCTTAGTATTTTAGTTAGACAGCTACATGACGAACATGTTTACGAAAAACACATTCCACCTGAGTGGAAAAAGCAATTTATAAATCTTAGCGGCAGAATAACTCTTTTAAGATGGACTATACTTTTCGCAGCTTTTGGATTTCTATTTAATATGCTAACTGTATTTGCTCTTTATTTAGAAGAAGTTTTTTTAGCAAGAGTAATTTTTGGATCTTGTTGTTTATCGATGATTATATCTATAATTTTTTTTATAAGAGAAATTCAAATTTCAACCAATGCACTTAAGCTCCATATGTCAGATATGGATGTTGATGTTAATTAGGAACTAAAACTGCTGGGCCTAGAATTTTTCTTCCTTCGAGATCTTTATGAGCTTGAATAACTTCTTCTAAATAATACTTTTTATAAATTTTAATTTTAACTTTACCAGAGCTTATTTTTTCAAACATTGTTTTAGAGCCTTCATCTAATTCCTCTCTTGTTGAGAGGTATTGTTGCATAGAGGGTCTTACAAGATACAAACCTTTTGGCTGAATTACTTTTGGCACATTTATATCTGACAACGGTCCAGATGCATTACCGAATGAAACCATCATTCCTCTTATTGCTAAACATTCAATTGAACCATCTAATGTATCTTTACCAACACCATCGTAGACTACCGGGACACCTTTGCCATCAGTAATTTCCAAAACTTTTTTAGCAAAGTTTTCTTTATTATAGTTGATTACGTGATCGTAACCATTTTCTTTTGCTATATTTACTTTTTCATCTGAACCAACTGTACCTATAACAGTACAACCTAAACTTTTTGCCCATTGTCCAAAAATTTGACCAACACCACCAGCTGCTGCATGAAATAAAATTGTTTCTCCAGATTTAACTGGATAAGTTTTATGCAAAAGATAAAAAGTTGTTAAACCTTTTGTCATCAAAGTTGCTGCGATTTCAAGATCAATATCATCTGGTACTTTTACTAAATTTTTAGTTGGATAGTTTCTGTGTGAACAATATGAACCTAAAGGAATGCCAGCATATGAAATTTTATCACCAACTTTGAAGTCTTTCACATTTTCTCCAATATCAGTAATAACTCCAGCACCTTCCAAACCTAAACCAATCGGTAGTTTTAAAGGGTACAAACCTGATCTATGGTAAGTATCAATATAGTTAAGACCAATTGCTTTTTGTTCTATTGTTACTTGATCAGGACCTGGCTTATCTAATGAAATGTCTTTAACTTCTAAAACTTCAGGACCACCAGTTTTGTTAATTTCTACAGCTTTCATAATTTATTTTACAAATGTACCATTATGATAATCTTGAACTGCTTGCAAGATTTCTGCTTTAGTATTCATAACAAATGGGCCACCTCTAGCTATTTCCTCATTAATTGGTTTACCAGAAATTACTAAAAACTTAGCATTTGATTTAGCTTTAACACTTAAATTTTCACCCTTAGTTAATAATATTAAAGTGCTGTCTATTACTTGATCATGTTTATTTTTTCCAATTTCTATTTCACCACTAATTAAATAAATAAAGTTATTGTGGGTAGATGGTAATTTAAAATTGAACTCTTTATCTTTATTTAATTCTACATCAAAATAAACAGGCTCAATGTTATGACCTTTTACTGGTCCTTCGGCTTTTTCAAATTTTCCAGCTATTACTTTAACTTGTTTATCATCGTCTTTATGAACATTCATTTTATCAGCATCAATATAAATATATTCAGGCTTACTCATTTTTAATTTAGCAGGCATGTTAATCCATAATTGAAAACCATGAAGTTTACCTTCTTTCATTGCAGGCATTTCTGAATGAATAATTCCACTTCCTGTTTTCATCCATTGAACATCTCCCGCAGTCATTCTACCTTCACCACCTGTACTATCTTTATGTTCAAAATCTCCAGCTAACATATAAGTCACTGTTTCAATTCCTCTATGAGGGTGGGGTGGGAAACCCGCAATATAATCCTCACTATTTTCTGATCCAAATTCATCAAGCATTAAGAAAGGATCAAAATAATTTGGCTCAACACCAATACTTCTTTTTAATTTAACTCCAGCACCGTCAGAAGCTGGAATAGGATTAATAATTTTACTAACTTCAATATTTTTCATATTACGTAAATAAGAATTATTTATATTATATCAAGTAACTTACTAAGATCTTTAATTTGATTTTTTGGTACATAATCTAGATTATCAAAAGTATTATTGTTTCTATTAACCCAAATAGAATTATAACCATAATTTCCACCACCAGATACATCCCAAGTGTTGGCACTTAAAAAAGCAACTTCATTTTTTTTAATATTATATTTTTTAATTGGTATATCGTAAACTTTAGAGTCTGGTTTATAAACTCCGACCTCTTCAATTGAAAAAATATCATCAAATATATTTTCTAAATTATTGCTTTTAACTAATTGATTAAGAAGGGATGGTGTACCATTTGATAGAATAGCAAGTTTATAATTTTTTTCTTTTAGTGATTTTAAAACTTCAGGGACTTCTTCGAAGGTTGATAAAATTTTATATAGATCTAATAACTCATTTCTCATAGAAGAATCTATCTCATAAGCTTTCATAGATTTATCTAAACTTTCTTCTGTCACTTGCCAAAAATTCTTGTGACGTTTCATTAAACTTCTTAGCCAAGTATATTCTAATTGTGTGGTTCTCCAATAATTAGCGAAACCTTCCCACTTATCACCTATTTTATCTTTACATTTTTCAGCAGCTGAGTTGACATCAAATAAGGTACCGTAAGCATCAAAAATTATTGCTTTAATATTTTTCATAAACTAACTTATCAATATGAGTAACATTAGATTATTTTATTCAAAAAGTTTATCTCTTAATTTGACTGACAAACTTGATAAATCTCAATCTCACTATGTTTCAAAAGTAATGAGACTTAAAGAGAAAGAAGTTTTTTCTCTTTTTAATATTAGTGGAGAATGGGAAGCGAAAATCGTAAATATCACAAAAAGCATAGTTGAATTTAATGTTACGAAACAATTAAGACAGAAAGAAAATACCAAAGAACTCTGGTTAGCTTTCTCTCCAATCAAATCAAATTACTTTAATTTCATGATCCAAAAAGCAACGGAGCTTGGGGTAACTAAGTTTTTACCAGTAATCTTTGAAAGGACGATTGTTAGAAAGATAAATAAAGAGAGATTAGAAAAAGTAATCATAGAAGCAGCCGAACAGTCAAATAGAATTACAGTTCCATCAATTGAGGATCCTCAAAAATTAAAAAGCTTTTTAAATAATGATATGGATTTAATTTTTACTGATCTCAACACTGCTAATACAAAAATTGACATTAAAAAGTTAACTATAAAACCTACTTGTGTAATCATAGGACCAGAGGGAGATTTTTCTGAGGAGGAGAGGGAAGAGATTCTTAAATTTAATGGTGTTCAGTCTATTAAAATCAATGAAAACATATTGAGATCTGAAACGGCTGTAATTTCTGCTCTATCGATCATAAATTACGCCATTAATTGATATTTTGTCGCTAAAAGTAAAAGTGTATTTTTTTAAAAGACACTCTATATAGGGTAAAAAAATGAAAAAATTTTTATATATATTTCTAACATTCTTTATCCCTTCAAGCGCATTCGCTAATCAACCAGTCGATTGGCAACTAGGCTTTCAAAAGGCTGCTTCCGAGACTATGAGAGATATAGTTAATTTCCATGATAAATTGTTGTTACCAATTATAATTGCAATAAGTGTTTTTGTTCTATTTTTGATGGTTTATGCTTGTATAAGATTTAGAGCTTCAGCAAATCCAGTTCCATCAAAAAGAACCCATAATGTTGCTGTTGAAGTTTTATGGACTTTAATTCCTTGTTTAATTCTAATCGTGATGGCGGTTCCATCATTTAAAATTTTATACAAACAAGATGCAATTCCAAAAGCAGACATAACTGTAAAAGCTATTGGATACCAATGGTACTGGGGATACGAGTATCCAGACGAAAATATTTTCTTTGATTCATACATGATCGAAACTAAAGACTTAAAAGAAAACGAGCCAAGACTTTTAGCTGTAGATAATGAACTAGTTATTCCAGTAAATAAAGTTGTTAAGGTAATGATCACTGCAAATGATGTTTTGCATGCATGGGCACTCCCTTCATTTGGAGTAAAACGAGACGCTGTGCCTGGAAGAATAAATGAAACTTGGTTTAAAGCAGAAAAAGTTGGAACTTATTATGGTCAATGTTCTGAACTGTGTGGAATTAAACACGCGTTTATGCCAATTGAAGTTAGAGTTGTTACTGAAGAAGAATATCAGGACTGGTTGTTAGACGCTAAAGTCAAATTTGCAAAAGAAATTAATGAAGAAGATCAATTTAAAAAACTAGCGAGTAAATAATATGTACACACAAACTGCATCACACGACGATCATCATACGCCAACTGGTTGGAAACGTTGGGCTTATTCAACCAACCACAAAGATATTGGAACTATGTATCTAATATTTGCAATTATTGCAGGTGTGATTGGTACCGCATTCTCAGTTTTAATGAGAATGGAATTGATGCATCCAGGTGATGGAATTTTAGGTGGAAACTATCATTTATATAATGTCTTAGTTACTGGTCATGGTTTAATAATGATTTTCTTTATGGTTATGCCAGCAATGATAGGTGGCTTTGGTAACTGGTTTGTTCCAATAATGATCGGTGCACCTGATATGGCTTTTCCTAGAATGAATAATATTTCATTTTGGTTACTACCGACATCATTCATTTTATTAATAATGTCAATTTTCATGGATGGCCCTCCAGGTCAAACAGGAGTAGGAGGAGGATGGACAATATACCCTCCATTATCATCTACAGCTGGTCAACCAGGGCCTGCAATGGATTTTGCAATTTTAAGTCTACACTTAGCTGGAGCTTCTTCAATTTTAGGTGCAGTTAATTTTATTACAACAATCTTGAACATGAGAACACCTGGCATGACGTTGCACAAAATGCCATTATTTGCTTGGTCAATATTAGTAACTGCTTTCTTGTTATTATTATCATTACCAGTTTTAGCAGGAGCAATTACGATGCTTCTTACAGATAGGAACTTTGGAACAGCTTTCTTTGATGCTCAAACTGGTGGAGACCCAGTTCTATTCCAACATTTATTTTGGTTCTTTGGTCACCCAGAAGTTTATATTTTAATTTTACCAGGTTTTGGAATGATCAGTCATATTGTTTCAACATTTTCTAGAAAACCAGTTTTTGGATACTTAGGAATGGCATATGCAATGGTTGCAATTGGAATAGTTGGTTTCGTTGTTTGGGCTCATCATATGTATACAGTTGGTTTAAGTACAGATACAAAAGCATACTTTTTAGCTGCAACGATGATCATTGCGGTTCCAACGGGTATAAAAATATTTTCATGGATAGCAACTATGTGGGGTGGTTCGATTTCATTTAAAACCCCAATGGTTTGGGCTTTAGGATTTATATTTTTATTTACTGTTGGTGGAGTTACGGGTGTAGTTCTTGCGAATGCTGGAGTTGATACTGCAATGCATGATACATATTATGTTGTTGCCCATTTTCATTACGTTTTATCATTAGGAGCTGTGTTTGCCATCTTCGCTGGTTTTTATTACTGGTTTGGAAAAATGTCTGGTTATGAGTACTCAGAGTGGATGGGTCAATTACACTTCTGGTTAACGTTTATCGGAGTAAACTTGGTTTTTTTCCCACAACACTTTTTAGGTCTTGCAGGAATGCCAAGAAGGTATGCTGACTATCCAGATGCTTTTGCAGGCTGGAACTACATTTCTTCAATTGGCTCTTATATTTCTGTAATTGGATTGGTAGTATTTTTTATAAACCTTGCTTATGCGTTTTATAAGAAAAAGGCTGCAGCACAAAACCCATGGGGAGAGGGCGCTACAACTTTAGAATGGACTGTACCATCTCCACCTAATTTTCATACTTTTGAGGAATTACCAAAGTTTGAAAATGACGAGGGTGTTGAAAAATCTACTAGCTAAATTTAGCAAATAAGATTTTTTAACTTTAAATTAATGATTAAGTCTAAATTAAAAAATAGAAACTTATCTCAAGAAGACGCCTTTAATTTATCTGAATTATTTAAATTAATGAAACCAAGAGTAATGTCTTTGGTTATATTTACATGTGCAGTTGGTTTGTTAATGGCTCCAAATATAATTCCAACAAAAGATGCAATCATTGGAATAATTTTAGTTTCAATTGGAGCAGGAGCTGCTGGGGCTTTAAATATGTGGTACGAGTCTGATTTAGATGCTCTCATGACAAGAACTTGTTTGAGGCCAATTCCCACAGGCAAGGTAAATAGAAATCAAGCACTAGTATTTGGAATTTCTCTTTCGATTTTTTCTGTAATTGCGCTTGATAATTATTCAAACAGAATATCAGCTAGTTTATTACTTTTTACTATTTTGTTTTATGTTTTTGTTTATACAATTTGGTTAAAAAGAAAGACTCCACAAAATATAGTGATAGGAGGAGCTGCAGGAGCATTACCCCCAGTGATTGGTTGGACTATAGCTACAAATTCTTTAACTTTTGAGCCGATTACATTTTTTTTGATTATATTCTTTTGGACGCCTTCACATTTTTGGGCTTTAAGTTTGTATAAATCAGATGATTACAAAAAAGCGAAAATTCCAATGCTTCCACTAACAAATGGCGTTGAGAGTACAAAATTAAACATATTTGTCTATTCTTTAACAATGTTGCCAGTAATTTTTTTACCTTATGCTATTGGCTTTGTGGGTATTACTTTTTTAATCCCATCATTAATTTTGACAATTTATTATAATTATTTATGTTTCGAACTTTATAAATTTAAAAAAAATAAATTTGATGCAAAAAAAGCAAAATCTATTTTTGGATATTCAATTTTGTATCTATTTTTAATTTTTGTTCTTTTTTTAATTGATAAAATTTTATGATAACGCCTGACAAGAAAACAAAGAAAAAAAATATTTTAACTGCAATAGCAATTTTAGCGTTTATGGTATTTTTATTTGTATTTACTTTATACAATGTTGGAGTATTTGATAGACAAATATGATTAAAAGTAAAACATTAACTCCTTTACTTTTAGCTGGGATTTTTGTCCTTATGCTGGGATTGTCTTTTGCTGCAGTGCCATTGTATGATCTGTTTTGTAGAGTTACAGGCTTCGGTGGAACAACCCAGGTATCTAAAGAGGCTCCTAAAATAGTTTTAGATAAGGTTGTAAGCGTGAGGTTTGATACAAATGTAAACAATCTTGATTGGAATTTCAAAGCTAAATCAAACGTGATTGATGTAAAGGTTGGCCAGGTCAACAGAATAGAATTTGAAGTTGAGAATATTGGAGACGAAACGACTTATGGTGTAGCAAGTTTTAACGTTTCACCAGCAAGTTTTGGTAAATATTATAGTAAATTAGGATGTTTTTGCTTCGAAAAACAAGAGTTGAGGGCTGGTGAGAAGGCCACTTATGTAATGACTTTTTATTTAGACCCTGAACTTGTAAACGATCCAACAACAAAAAATCTACAAGATGTAACTATGTCGTACACTTTTTTCTCGACAGATTACTATAAACAATCATAATCGCAAAAAATGTCAGCAGAAAAAAAACATGATTACCACTTAGTTGATCCAAGCCCTTGGCCAATCTATACATCGTTTGCATGCTTAGTATTGGCAATAGGTGCAATTTTTTATATGCACAACGGTATTTCCTGGGGAATGTATCTTGGTTTAGCGTTATTAATTTATGGTGCTTACATGTGGTTCAGAGATGTAGTTATTGAAGCTGAGCATCAAGGTCATCATACTCCAGTTGTTCAAATTCATCATAGATATGGAATGACGTTATTTATTGCTTCAGAAGTAATGTTCTTTGTTGCATGGTTCTGGGCTTACTTTGATATAAGTTTATTTCCAAATGAATTTGTTGGAAATGTATGGCCTCCAAAAGATATTGAAACGTTTGATCCTTGGGACATTCCTTTAATAAATACTTTAGTTTTATTATTATCGGGAACAACTGTTACTTGGGCTCATCACGCTCTATTAGAAGATGATAGAAAAGGATTTATACAAGGTTTAACATTGACTGTTATTCTTGGTTTCTTTTTTACATTATTGCAAGCATACGAATACCATCACGCTACTTTTACTTACTCTGGCCATATTTATGGAGCTGTATTTTATATGGCAACAGGTTTTCATGGTTTTCACGTAATAATTGGAACGATATTTTTAGCAGTATGCTTATGGAGAGGAAGACTAGGTCATTTTACTAAAGATCATCATTTTGGATTTGAAGCAGCTGCTTGGTACTGGCATTTTGTTGACGTAGTTTGGCTATTCTTATTTGCTGCAATTTATATTTGGGGAAGTTAATATTTATCCTTGAAGAATAAATTACTATTTTCAGTTTTTGTTTATTTTATTATTTTAACTCTGCTCTCTCTTGGGTTTTGGCAAATTTATAGATTAAATTGGAAATTAGAGTTAATTGAGCAAATTGAAAATTCCTTAAAAAATGACCCTGTAGAATTAACTAGTATCAAAAAAAAAAATTATCTTAGAATAAAGACTAGCGGAGAAATTGATTTTGATAAACAAATTTACTTATATAATTTAAATGATGTGGGGAAACCTGGGTTTGAGGTAATTAATCCAATAAAAATTGGTAACATCAATTACTTATTGAATAGGGGATGGATACCTTTTGAAAAAAAAGACCTACCCGAAATAAATTTAGTTGATCAAAATCAAATAATCGGCACTCTTATGCTACAAACTAAACCAAGTACATTTAAACCAGAAAACGATATTGAGAAAAATTATTGGTTTACTTTGAATAGAGAAGATATTTCAAAATTTACTGGAAGAAATTTTTCAGAGTATGTTATTTATTTAAACGGTGATTATAAAATTCCCAAACCAAGAGCGATTACTGCTAAAATTTCAAATAATCATAAGAAGTATGCAATTACTTGGTTTTCTATGGCGATTTCAATTCTTTTAATATATTTATATTTTAGGAAAAAAAACTATTAAATGAAATACGTAAGTACAAGAGACACATCAAAAACCTTTGAATTTAAAGACGTTTTTATCAAAGGCCTAGCTGATGATGGAGGCTTATTTATTCCAGAAAAATTAATGAAATATACTGAAAATGAAGTTAAAGATTTTAAAAAACTAAGCTACTCAGAGTTAGCCAAAAAGATCGTTCATCCATTTATTGGTAATTTCATGTCACAAGCAGAATTAAGTAAAATTATTGATAAGTCTTACTCTACATTTAGACGGGATAATGTAGTAGATTTTATAAAACTTGGAGACAGAACTGTGTTAGAGCTGTTTCATGGTCCGACTTTAGCTTTTAAAGATGTTGCTATGCAACTTTTAGGTAACTTTTACGAGTATTACCTAAATAATGAAAATCAAAAGATTAATATTGTTGTTGCTACATCTGGAGATACTGGTGCTGCAGCAATTGATGCAATTAAAGGTAAAAAAAATGTTAATATTTTCGTGCTTCATCCAGATAATCGTGTTTCACCAGTTCAAAGAAAATTAATGACAACAGTTGAAGACGAAAACGTATTTAACATAGCCATAAAGGGAAATTTTGATGATTGTCAAAACTTAGTTAAATCCATGTTTGCAGATAAGAAATTTTCAAATGACATTAAAATGTCAGGTGTAAACTCTATTAATTGGGCGAGGATTATTGCTCAAAGTGTTTATTACTTTTATAGTTATTTATCAGTTGAGGATGCAAGTGAACCAACAAATTTTTCAGTGCCGACAGGAAATTTTGGAGATGTATATGCTGGATATTTAGCCAAAAAAATTGGCTTGCCGATAGATAAATTGATTGTTGCAACTAATCAAAATGATATTTTACATAGAGCAATTTCAAAAGGTAGTTATGAAGCAGAAAAAGTTTCAGAAACTATTTCTCCGAGTATGGACATACAAATAGCCAGTAATTTTGAAAGACTTATATTTGATCTTAATAATGGAGACGATCAACAGACTTCTCTAGATATGAAAAATATTAAAGAGAAAGGACAGTATTTAATAAATGACGATAAATTAAATAAAATTAGCGAAAACTTTTTATCAGCTAGAATGAGTGAGAATGAGACCTTAGAGGTAATTAAAAATGTATATGAAAAATTTGCAGTAGTTTTAGATCCACACACAGCTATTGGGTATGGAGCATTTGATAAACATAATTTAAAAGGAAACAATATCGTACTTGCAACAGCGCATCCCTGCAAGTTTCCAGGCGCAATTCAAAGTGCAATTAATGTGAAAGCAGAATTGCCCAATGAATTAACTTTTGTTTTAGATCAAAAAGAAAATTATGATGTTGTTGAAAATGATATTGAAAAAGTAAAACAACATATTAAAGATAGAACATAATGAAAATAAACGAAAATGATTTACTGCCTAATTCAGAAGTATTTGTTTTAGAAAATGGTGAGCCAACTAAAAAAAAAATTGAAGATTTTTTCAAAAATAAAAAAGTAGTCTTATTTGGATTACCAGGTGCTTATACATCAGTGTGTTCTGCTAAACATTTACCTGGTTATGTTAAGTTGCATGATAAGTTTAAAGAAAAAGGTATTGATCATATTATTTGCATATCTGTAAATGATCCTTTTGTTATGAATGCCTGGGGAAAAGAAAATAACGTAGGTGATAAAATTATTATGATGGGAGACCCTTTTTTAAACTTTACTAAAGATATTGGTGCTGATGTTGATAAAAGTGGTAGAGGTTTAGGTATTAGATCAAGTAGATACACTATGTATGTTGAAGATATGAGGGTTATTAAGTTACAGGAAGAAAAAGACACTGGATCATGCGAAATTTCAGCAGCAGAAAATTTTTTAAATTTAGTCTAAATTTGCAGCTTTTTTAGCTAACAAGTCTACTTCTTCATTCATAGGATTTCCATCATGGGCCTTAACCCAATTCCATTGAACATTAAGTGATTTATTCAAATTATATAATTCAATCCACAAATCTTTATTTTTAACATCTTCTTTTTTTGATGTTTTCCAATTATTAGCTAACCAAGTATTAATCCATTCAGTTATTCCATTTTTTACATATTGAGAGTCAGTATATATTTTTATTTCAATACCAGGCTTCATATCCTTCAGTGCATTAATCGGAGCAAGTAGCTCCATTCTATTATTTGTAGTGTTTTTTTCACTACCACTAATTTTTCTTATTTCTTTTTCATCATTTATAATAGCAGCCCATCCACCGTTACCTGGATTTGTTAAACATGAACCGTCTGTATAAATTGTAATCATTAATTTAAATAGTCTTTAAATGAACTTAAATTATTGTGAGAAAGTAATTTTTGATAATATTCATTAGGGTCTTTAATTTTAATCAATGCTGTTTTTGGTGTATTTGAGTAGTCGTATAATCTTGTTAACAAATATCTTAATGCTGCACCTCTACATAAAATATTTATAGATTTCTTTTCCTTTGTTGAAATTTTTTTAACGCTTTCATACCCTTTGATTAAATTTTTAATTTTTTTATGATTCATTTGAAATTTTCTCTTTTTACGGTCAAAACAAAGAGCATTGATGCATATAGCAATTTCATACATAAAATAATCATTAGCAGCAAAGTAGAAATCAATAATTCCTGAAAGTTTATTTTTTTTGAAGAATATATTATCTATAAATAAGTCACCGTGGATAATACCTTTGGGTAATTGTTTAGGCCAATTTCTATTAATATCTTTTAGGTTATTTTTTAAGAATACTTTTAAATTTGAAAACTTTTTTGATTTAAATTTAATACTCTCCAATAACGGTTTTAAATTCCTAATACCCATCGAATTTTTTCTATTAAGCTTCATTTTATTTGTGACTACATGCATTCGAGCAATTGTTTTACCAATTGCATAACAATCATTTATATTTAATATTTTTTTATCTTTACCATTTAAGAATGACACAATACACGCAGTTTTATTTTTTAATTTAATAAGATATTTATTTTCTTTGGTTTTCAGTGGCTTAGGACAGTTTATTTTTGAATTATTCAAATTATCCATTAACTTCATAAAAAAAGGTATTTCTTTT
>CACMYF010000010.1 GCA_902617805.1 uncultured Pelagibacteraceae bacterium | reverse complement strand
AATTTAAATTTAATTTATGATTATCTAGCAAAATTAGATCATCAACTTCTGGAAAATATTTATTAATTATTTTTAAATTTTTATATTTTAGCTGAGTAATATTTATATCAGAATTTAGAATAATATTTTTAAATTTGAATTTTTCATCTATTTCCAAAGAAAATTCATTATTTGTTTTAAATTTAGCATCATCAACAATTATATTTTCAAAACTTAAATTTAATATATTTAATATATTCGAATTTAAACTTGATTGATCGTTTTCAAAAATAGCATCAATTAAAAAGCTATTTTTTTTCTTTTTTATGTTAAGTTTTTTTGAAAAAAAATTTACTTCTTCTGTTTTAAAATTTATTTCATCAAAATTATAATTATCTTTTTGAAAATTGAAATTAAAATTTATATTTTTAAAATTAGCCCTGTCTAAAAAATTGATACTTCCATCTTTTATCAAACCTTCAATGATATAATCATTTTTAAGTTTACCATTTTCATCGATGTTCAAACTCAGATCTAGAATTACATGACCTTTTTTTACAATTTTTTCTAATATAAATAATTCAGGTTTTTTAGTTGTTGTACGAATAAATTTAATTAAATCATATAATAATATAGACTTAGTTTTTACCTCTATATTTGTTGATGAAATCTTATTATTAATAAAAGAACTGAGCGAAACTTGCGTTTTAATGCTTTCTAATGCTAAAGGTCTTTTTGCAAAATATACTGTAGTACCAATTGTTTTCGCATAAATTTTTAATTTAAAAGGATCTAGAGTAAATTTGATTTTTTTTAAATCTATATCTACCTTTTTATTTACTAGTAAAATTCTTTTTTTAATTTGATCATTAAACTTTTCTGTCTCTATACCCACGGTGCTAAGGTAAACTGTCAGAATAACTAACACTGATAGAAGTAGGAATAAATATTTTAAAATATTATTTTTCATTTAATTTATAAAGTGATTGTTCCAAAAATTCATCTATATCACCATCTAATACTTTATCAGGACTAGTGCTTTCAAAATTAGTTCTAATATCTTTTACAAGTCTATAAGGTTGAAGTACGTATGATCTAATTTGATGGCCCCACCCTATTTCAGATTTAGAACTTTCAACATTTTGATTTTCTTCCTCTCTTTTTTTAATTTCATAATCATATAATCTTGCTTTCAACATATTCATGCATGTTTCTTTATTTTTATGTTGAGATCTTTCATTTTGACATTGAACAACAATTTTTGAAGGAATGTGTGTTATTCTAACTGCGCTATCAGTAGTATTAACATGCTGGCCACCTGCTCCACTGGAACGATAAGTGTCTATTCTTAAATCTTTTTCTAAAATTTCTATATTTATATTTTCATCTACAACTGGATAAATCCAAACACTTGCAAAACTTGTGTGCCTTCTTGCTCCGGAGTCAAATGGAGATATCCTAACTAATCTATGTATTCCTGACTCTTTTTTTAACCATCCAAAAACATAGTCACCATCTATTTTAATTGTTGCGGACTTTATTCCAGCCTCGTCACCTCTATGTTCACTAATCAAACTTGATTTAAAACTTTTTTTATCAGACCATTTTAAATACATTCTTCTTAACATATCAGCCCAATCTTGACTTTCTGTTCCTCCAGCGCCAGCATGTATTTCTATATAACAATTTAAAGGGTCTGCTTCATTAGATAAAAAACATTTAATTTCATTTTTTTTAACTTCACTTCTTAAGTCTTTAATATTTTGGAGAACTTCTTTTTGAACTTGTAAATTTTCTTCTTCAGACGCTAGTTGATTCAAATCATCTAAATCTTTAAGTTTTTCAAAATTATTATTTAAAGAATTAATTATATCTTCATAAAATTTCTTTTCTTTGACTACTCTTTGAGAATTATTTTTATCTTGCCAAAAATCGGCACTTAGCATTTGTGAATTTAAAGATTGCAGTTTTGAATGGATATTGTTTTTTTCAAAGATACTCCTGTATTTTTTGATTTATCTTTTCAATCTCTTCTTTTAAATTTTGATAATTATTATCCATTAGTAAAACTTTAATATATTATTTGAATCTATTCTATCTGAATTTGTATAAAGTACTTTTCCATCAACTACATTTTCTTTTTTAAAAACCTCAATAATAGTATTCTTTGAGTTAAATTTTGCTTTTTGACCTGTTAAAGGGTCAACAACCATCATCACTGTACCTTTAGCAGCCTTAAATGGTCTTGCATCATTTTTGTTAATAGAATCACTTATAAAGCTTTTGAATATTGGCAAAGCCGTTTTAGATCCTGTTTCATATTTTCCTAATGGAGTTGGGTTATCTGAACCAACATAAACACCAACTAGTACATTTGAGGTAAAACCTATAAACCAAGTATCTGTATTTTTATTTGTTGTTCCAGTTTTACCTGCAATATTTAAATTTAAGTCTTTTAGTTTTTTAGCTGTACCTCTTTGAACAACTCCTTCTAAAATTGATGTCATTTGAAAAGCTGTTTCTGGAGAAAAAATTTGCGTATAGTTATTTTTAATCTCTGGATAATCGTTAGTTAAATAAGAAATTTGATCACAATTAATACATTTTCTCTTATCATTATTAAAAATAGTATTTCCCTCACTGTCTTGAATTCTATCTATCAATATTGGTTCAACAAGTTTTCCTCCATTAGCAAAAGCTGAATAAGCAGATGTAAGTTTTAATAAAGTTGTTTCAGCAGACCCCAAAGATATGGATAAAAGTTCCTCTGGATTATCATAAATTTTTAATGCTTTTGAAAAATCAACTATTTTCTCTACTCCAAGATTTTGAGCTATTCTTACTGTCATTAAATTTCTAGATTTCTCCAAACCAACCCTTAAAGTCGAAGGCCCATAAAATTTTTTTCCATAATTTTCTGGTTTCCACATTTTTAAATCATCTCCTTGGTCTAAAACCAGTGGTGCGTCTAGAACTAATGATGTTGGTGTAAAATTGTTCTCTAAGGCTAATGCATAAACAAATGGTTTAAAAGCTGATCCAGGCTGTCTTTTAGCCTGAGTTGCTCTGTTAAATTCACTTTGTTTAAAACTAAAACCACCACTTAGTGCTAAAACTCTTCCAGTAAATGGATCCATCACAACAATTCCACCATTTACCTTTGGTAATTGTTGTAAGTTGAAAATATTTTCTCTAAGATTTTTAACATAAATAATATCACCAAGTTTTAATAATTTGTTAAATTCTTTTTTTGTCCAAGAAATACTCTGATATTCAATAATACCATTGATATTATCTTCTGTTTCTATTTCTACTGAAAATTTATTTATCTTTTTGACTATTGCTAATTTCCAATTAATTGAATTTTCTAATTTATACTTTTCTAAATCTTTTTTCCATTCTGAATTATAAATCTTGTTAGTAAGTGGTCCTCTCCATCCCTTTCTTTTATCGTATGCTATTAATCCATCTCTAAGTGATTTTGTTGCAATTGTTTGTAAACTTAAATCAATTGGAGTATTGATATTAAAACCTTGTTTGTAAACTTTATCATAGCTCAAAGTTTCAATTACGCTCTTTCTAACGTCTTCAATAAAATATTGAGCATCTTCTAAATAAATTTTTTTATTTTTTTTTAAAATTATTTCCTCATTTGATAGTTTTTCATACCACTCTAATGGTAAATAATTATTTTCTAATAAATTTTTTAAAACTAAATTTCTTCTAAATTTTGCTACTTCTGGATTTCTATAAGGATTATATCTGCTTGGTGCTTTTGGCAAAGCTGCTAGTAAAGCAGCTTCTGAGTAATTTAAATCTTTAATAGATTTATCAAAATATTCTAAGCTTGCTGCAGCTACTCCATATGCTCCACTTCCTAGATAAATTTGGTTAAGATAAAGTTCTAGAATTCTTTCTTTAGATAAAGCTCTCTCTATTCTAAAAGCTAGAATTGCCTCCTTAATTTTCCTATTTAAACTTACTTCATTTGTTAGTAAAAAATTTTTCGCTACCTGTTGAGTAATTGTAGATGCTCCCTCCAACCTTTTAGATGATAAAATATTTGAAATATTGTTTATTACAGCTCTAATGACACCTTTAGCGTCAACACCTGGATGTTTAAAAAAATTTTTATCTTCAGCAGATAAAAATGCGTTAATTACATTTTTTGGGAGTGAATTAAATGGAACAAATACTCTTTTTTCTTGTGAAAAATCTGCAACCAAATCACCATTTCCAGAGTAGACTTTACTGGAAACAGGTGGTTTGTAATTTTTAAGAAATTTATAATCAGGTAAATCATTTGAATAAGTCCATAAGATACTTATTATCAAAATGCCTGATAAAAGAACAAAAGATGTAATTAAAATAAAGATATTTCTTAAAAGTTTATTCATTTTAATTTCATTATATCTCGGAATTTGTTAAAGATATGGCAAGAAAATTAAACAAAATTTTAAAAACTAAATTATTAATGAAATTAACATTCACAAAATTATGGAAAAAAATTTATATATTGATGCTTCGCATCCTAATGAAACTAGAGTTGTTCTTAAATCAGGTGAAAATATTGAAGATTACGAGTACGAAGGTTTAAAAAATAACTTAATTAAAAATAATATTTATTTAGGTAAAGTAAGTAGAATTGAACCCTCTTTACAGGCAGCCTTTGTTGATTTTGGACGGGAAAGACACGGGTTTTTATCCTTTAACGATATTCAATCAGATTATTATCAAATACCAAAAGCGGATTTGGAAAAAATTAAAGAAGAAGAAGAGAAAGCTAGAGAGGAACTTTCAAGAGAAGTTGAGGCTAAAGAAGAAGAAAATATTGCTGAGGGCAAACTAGAAATTGATGATCCTATAGAAAAAATATCAGAGGAACAAATAGAAGAGGAATTAAATAATAAAGAAAATATTATTGAAAAAGAAAATTTAGGTGATGGAAAAGAAAAAAAAAAGGAACATAAATTTAAAAGATATAAAATTCAGGAAGTAATTAAACCCAATCAGGTAATTCTTGTGCAAGTTCTAAAAGATGAAAGAGGTCAAAAAGGAGCTGCATTAAGCACATTTATTTCAATTGCTGGTAAATACATAGTATTAATGCCAAACACTCCTAAAGGAGGAGGTATATCAAGAAAAATATTTAATCCTACTGATAGAAAAAAAATAAGGTCAATTTTAAATGAAATTGAAATACCTAGGGAGATGGGTTTAATTGTTAGAACTGCTGGAAGCAATAAAACAAAAAATGAAATAAATAATGATTTGACCACTTTAATTAATACTTGGGATCAAATAAAAGAAAATGCAATCAACTCTATTGCTCCTTCTTTGATACATCAAGAAAGTGAAATTATAAAAAGAACTTTAAGAGATATGTTTGATGATAACACCCAAAGCATAATTGTTGAAGGAAATGAAGGTTATAAAAAAGCACAATTATTTATGAAAACCATGATGCCATCCAGTGTAAAAAAAGTTAAAAAATATAGAGGTAAAATTCCACTGTTTATAGAGGAAAATATTGAACAGAAATTAAATCAAATTTTTGATTCTGAAATTAAACTTAAATCAGGTGGATACTTGGTAATTAATCCAACAGAAGCTTTAGTGTCTATTGATATAAATTCTGGAAGTTCAATAAAGGGAAAAAATGTTGAAAGCACTGCTTTAGATACAAATATCGAGGCTGCTGAAGAAATAGCAAGACAAATTAAAATAAGAGATTTATCTGGTTTAATAATTATCGATTTTATAGATATGCTTAGTTACGGAAATAGAAGATTGGTAGAGAGAAAACTTAAAGAAAAATGCAGAACAGATAGAGCAAGAATTCAAATTGGTAGAATAAGTAACTTTGGTCTTTTGGAAATGTCTAGACAAAGATTGAGAGAAAGTGCAATAAAGTGGAAAGTTACATTAACGGATGAATCTTTCGCTCAAAAACTTTTAAAAATTGTTGAATTAAAAGCTGTAATTAATAAAGCTAAATTTGTTGAATTAAAAGTATGTGAAAAAATTTCAGATTTCCTTAAAGAAAACTTTGTTAATGATTTAACTTATTTTGAGAAAAAAAATAAAATGACAATAGATATTATTAGTGACAATTCTTTAATTATACCTGAGTACATAATAGATATTAAAAATAAATCAAAAAAAACAATTGAATTAATTGAATATTATGAAAAGTTAAAAAATTTGGAAATACAAAATAAAGAAAGAAAGTTAGCAGAAAACAAAGAGAAGAAAAAAATTAATAAAAAAACTTTTAAGAAAAAAAGATATTTTAAAAAAACTAAATAATTCCTTTTGATGGAGATGACGGATTACCCATTAAAATTTTATCTATTCTTCCAGATTTAAAAGATTGTCTTCCAGCAATTACTGCATTTTTAAATGCTAGTGCCATTTCAAAAGGTTTTTTTGCTTTGGCAATTGCAGTATTAACCAGAACTCCATCACACCCTAATTCCATTGCAATTGTAGCGTCTGAAGCTTGACCTAAACCAGCATCAATAATTAATGGAAGTTTGGTTTGTTTTCTAATTATTTGAATATTGATTTTGTTTTGAATGCCTAGCCCTGATCCAATTGGGGCCGCGAGAGGCATGATAGCATCAGCACCTGAATTCTCTAAACGCTTAGCCATTAAAGGATCGTCATTGCAATAAACCATAACCTTAAAACCTTCTTTAGCTAAAACTTCTGTTGATTTTAAAGTTTCTATCATGTCGGGAAATAAATTCTTTTTGTCTCCTAAAACCTCTAATTTAACTAACTTCCAACCACCTATTTCTCTTGCTAATCTCAAAGTTCTCAAAGCCTCTTTTGAATTAAAACATCCAGCAGTATTGGGTAAATATGTAATTTTTTTTGGATCAATATAATCCATAAGCAAAGGCTTATTTTTATCTGAAATATTAACCCTTCTTACTGCAACTGTTACAATTTCTGCACCTGAGAGTTTAATTGCCTTTGCGCACTCAGACATACTTTTATATTTTCCAGTTCCAACGATTAATCTGGAATTAAATTTTTTATTCGCAATAATTAAACTATCTTTTTTCAAATTAACCACCTCCAATAAAATGAACTATTTCAATTTTATCATTTTTATTTAATTTTATTTTATTAATTTTTTTTTTATCTATTATTTCTTGATTAAGCTCAATAGCTACTTTATTTAATGGAATTTTAAGATTTTTTAACACTGAAGAAAGGGTAGAATCTTGATTTATAGATTTGATTTTACCATTTATTTTAATTTTTATTTTTTTTATATTTTTCATCGTATATAAGTGCTGAATGAATAATAAAATAATTATTATTAATGGTCCAAATCTTAATCTATTAGGAGAAAGAGAACAATCACAATATGGATCAACCACGTTTGGCCAACTTAAAGAAAATTGTTCTAAAAAAGGACAAGAAATTGGTCTTGATATTGAATTTGCTCAATCTAATATTGAAGGAGAGCTAGTTAATATAATTCAAGATGCTAGGAAAAAATATGATGGTATGATCATAAATGCTGCTGCATTCACTCATACTTCTGTGGCCATAAGAGATGCTCTAGATTTATTCAAAAAACCAATAATCGAGTTACATTTATCTAATATTTATAAAAGAGAGGAATTTAGACATAAATCACTTATAAGTGGTGTCGTAACTGGTGGAATTTTTGGATTAGGTGCTGAAGGATATATTTTGGCCATAATTTCATTACAAAAGACCTTGCAAAATGAAAATAGATAAAAAAATAATTAAAGAATTAAGTGATTATTTAAAAGAATTTAATCTTACTGAAATAGAGATAACTGAAAAGGATACAAAAATTAAAGTATCAAAAAATAATGTTTCAATTAGTAATCAGCCACAAGTAATTTCGCCCTCATCACCTACAACAAGTTCAGCACCCATTCAAACTCAAAATATTAAATCAGGAACTGAAATTACTTCGCCAATAATTGGAACTGCCTATCATGCTCCTGAACCTGGTGCTAAAAAGTTTGTTGAAGTTGGAAAAAAAATTAAAAAAGGTGATACCATAATGATTGTTGAGGCAATGAAAACAATGAATCATGTTCCTTCAACGTCAGATGGTGTAGTAAAAGAAATTTGTGTTGAAGATGGCCAACCTGTAGAATTTGGTCAAACTATTATTATCCTAGAATAAGTAATGTTTAAAAAAATTTTAATTGCAAACCGTGGGGAAATTGCAGTTAGAATTATAAGAGCATGTAAAGAATGGGGGATACCTACAGTAGCTGTTCATTCAGATGTAGATAGAGAAAGCATGCATGTAAGAATGGCTGATGAAAGCGTATGTATTGGCTCTCATCAACCAGCAAATAGTTATTTAAATATTCCAGCATTAATGTCAGCAATAGAACTTACAAATGCTGATGCTGTTCATCCTGGCTATGGTTTTCTTTCGGAAAATGCAAATTTTGCAAGAATTTTAGAAGAGAATAAAATTAATTTTATAGGGGCTTCATCAAAACATATTGAAATGATGGGTGATAAAATCCAAGCAAAAAGAATAGCTAAAGAAAATGGATTGCCTGTTATTGAGGGCTCTGTAGGAGGTGTAAAAAATGTTTCTGAAGCAAAAGAACTTTGTAAAAAAATTGGTTTTCCTGTCTTAATCAAAGCCTCAGGTGGAGGTGGAGGTAAAGGTATGAAAATAGTTTATAAGGAAGAAGAATTTGAAACGTTATTTTCAACTGCAAAATCAGAGGCACAAAAATACTTTGGTAATGACGAAGTTTATATTGAAAAATTTTTTCAAAATCCAAGACATATTGAGGTTCAAATATTAGCTGGAAAAAATAGAGCTGTTCACCTACATGAAAGAGATTGTTCAGTTCAAAGAAGGCATCAAAAACTTATAGAAGAAACACCAAGTCCAGTTTTAAATGACGAAATAAGAAAAGATTTATTTGAAAGAACAGTAAAAATGGTTGCTAAAATAGGTTATATGGGTGCTGGTACTGTTGAGTTTATATATGAAGATGGAAAATTTTATTTCCTTGAAATGAATACAAGAGTTCAAGTTGAACATCCTGTAACTGAGATGGTCACTGGCGTTGATATAATTAAAGAGCAAATTTGGATTGCATTTTCAGGAGAAACGGCTTTGAAACAAAGCGACATAAATCCTAGAGGACACGCAATTGAATGTAGAATAAATGCTGAAGATGCAAGTAAAAACTTTCAGCCTTCTCCTGGAGTTATTACGATGTGTCATCAACCATCTGGTTTTAGAACAAGAGTAGATGGCGCAATATTTCAAGGATACAAGGTAACTCCTTATTACGACAGTATGGTTTGTAAGTTAATTTGTCATGGAAGAAATAGAACAGAGGCAATTCAAAGAATGAATAGATCTTTGGACGAATTTGTTATTGAAGGAATAACTACAACAATACCTCTACATAAAAAATTACTAAATCATAAAAAATTTATCAATTCAGATTTTAATGTTAGTTGGCTAGATAAAGATTCAATTGTTTAATAGCATTTCACAAGCCATACATCGTAAACAGGATGATCAAAAGGTGCGATCGATGGACTTGATGAAAACATCCAGCCATTAAAAATAAAAACTTCATCATTATTTTTATTAGTCAAATCTCTAACTTGTATATAAGCAGTTATTTCTGGATTATCATCAAATTCTGAATTTTTACATTTCAGACTTTTAATTGATAAATCTTTAAACTTTATTAATTCTCCATTTTTAAGTTTAAGTAAGGTGTTTTTAGAACTTATTTTATCCAAAATTTTTATATCAGTAAAGGTTCCCTCTAAATTACTTTTTGCGTTTGAGTTTAAAACTAAACAAAAATAAAATAAAAAAACTAAATAGATTAATTTAAAATTATTCTTTCCAACTTGAGTATTTCTTTTTAACACCATCTTGATTTTTATTTGGATAATATGCTGCGTCGGTCCCAGTTAAATTTTCTTGATGAGGTTTTTGCCATTCATATTTTTCTAAGGTATGTTTTTTCTCAATTTTATTTGGTGTAAAATGTATCCAAGAATACCATTCAACAGGAATTTTTGATGCGTCAATTGTGTTTGAATAGATAACCCATCTTTTTCCGTTTTTACTCTCATAGTATTTATTCCCTAGCTCATCAGTACCAACTAGTTTTCCAAAAAAAATAGTTTTTAGTCTTGTTCCAAAAGTGTCTTGATTCCACCATGTGAAAATTTTTCTTAAAAGTGTCAACATAATTTTTTTTATTTATTCAATTAAAAATTGTAAAATTTAAATTAGACTAAAATATGAATATGTATATAAATTAATTGATTCATTATTCAAATTAAAATTTAAATTGAGGTTAAATGGCAAAGTATTTAGTTGAAACTTATTATACCTGTACCTTTAAAGTAAATCATTATTTAGATGATATTAATGAGGCAGAGTTAAAAAATTTAGAAAAAAGAGATGATGGTAAATTTGAGGTTTTAGACGTAAAACTCGATAACAGAAAAACAAAAAGTCTAGACCCTAAAAACAATAAAGTCCTTGAAAACAACAAGGTAGAAGTAGTTACTGAAACAGATAAAAAGAGCCCAATAAATAAAGAAAGTGTAATAACAAGTATAAACGCATCTAACGAGAAGTCGGGTAAAAGATTTAGCATGCCTGACAGAAGAAAAGGTTATATTCAAAAGGCCACTATTGGTGATCACAAAGTATACCTGCATACTGGAGAATATGAAGATGGAAAAATTGGAGAAATATTTATTGATACAAGTAAAGAGGGTGAACTTGTTAAAGCTTTAATGAATAACTTTGCAATTGCTGTATCTTTGGGCCTTCAATATGGCGTTCCGTTAGATGAATTTATAAGTGCATTTGTTGGCACAAAATTTGAACCATCTGGCAAAGTCCATGGGAATGATAGAATTTTAAGTGCTACGTCAATTTTGGATTATATTTTCAGAGAATTAGCAATTTCATATCAAAATAGAGAGGATCTAGCCCATACTCCGGCTATTGGAGGAAATGATGCCATCAATGCAGAAGATCAAAGCTCTGAGGATCAAAATCAATTATTAAAAATTGTAAAAGATATTACTAGTAAAGGTTTCGTTAGGAATAATTATAAAAAAAATCTAGTTGATCTTTCAGATGTAAAAATAAGCTTAAAAGGTAAAAAATAACTTATTTTTTAGCTTTTAATTCTAAATTTAATTCTTTTAATTGATCTGGATTTACCTCAGATGGTGCATTCATCATTAAATCTTGTGCATTCTGGTTCATTGGAAACATTGTAACTTCCCTAATATTTTTCTCATCAGCTAGCAACATTACGATTCTATCAATACCAGGTGCTATTCCTCCGTGTGGTGGTGCACCATAACTAAGTGCATTAATCATACCACTAAATTTTTCATCTACTTGATTTTTATCATATCCTGCAATCGAGAAAAGTTTATACATAAGTTCTGGTTTATGATTTCTGATTGCCCCTGAAGATAATTCTATACCATTACAAACTATGTCGTATTGATAAGCAAGTATATCTAATGGGTTTTCAAAATCTTTTTCACTTAAATCACCTTGAGGCATTGAAAATGGATTGTGACTAAATTCAATCTTGTTTGTTGTTTCATCTTTTTCAAACATTGGATAATCAACAATCCAGCAAAATGCGAAAACATTTTCATCAATTAAATCTAGATCTTTTGCAATTTTATCTCTTGCTAGTGCAGTAATTTTTTCTAATTCGTCTTTTTTTCCACAAGCCATGAAAATACTATCCCCTATTTCACAGTTCGTTTTTTTCATGATTTCAACCAGTGCATCTTGAGAAAAGAATTTTCCTATAGGGCCTTTTGCTGAAATATCTTTATCTTTTTCAAATGTAAAATAAGCTAAACCAGAAGCGCCTTCTTCTTTAGCCCATTTATCAATATTATCAAAAAAACTTCTAGGCTTATCTTTTGTTTTTTTTGTAACAATACATCTTACTTTAGATCCAGATTTTACTAATTTTTTAAATATTTCAAATGAAACATCTTCTCTCGTAAAAATTTCAGTTAAATCATTTACAATTAGCGGGTTTCTTAAATCTGGTTTATCAGTACCATATTTAAGCATTGCTTCTTTGTATGAAATCTTTGGAAATTTATCAAACATCAGTTTTTTGGTAGAAAAATTTTTAAATGTATTAACCATTAACTTTTCAACAACATTAAATACATCCTCTTGCTCAACAAATGACATTTCCAAATCTAATTGATAAAACTCCCCAGGACTTCTGTCTGCTCTTGCATCTTCATCTCTGAAGCAAGGTGCAATTTGAAAATATCTATCAAAGCCCGAAACCATTATTAATTGTTTAAATTGCTGAGGAGCTTGTGGTAGTGCATAAAATTTTCCGGGATTTAAACGACTAGGTACTAAAAAATCTCTAGCACCCTCTGGGCTAGATGAGGTTAAAATTGGTGTTTGAAATTCTAAAAAACCTAATTTAGTCATTTCATTTCGGATGTATGAAATAACCTTGGATCTTAAAATAATATTTTCGTGAATTTTTTTTCTTCTTAAATCTAAAAATCTATATTTCAATCTTATTTCTTCTGCATACTCTTGATCACTAAAGATTGGCATTGGGAGCTCTTTACAAGTACCTAAAACTTCATGCTGCTCAATAACAACCTCAATTTCACCAGTGTCAATTTCAGAATTAATTGTTTCTTTAGATCTATTAACAACTTTCCCCTCAACTTTAATTACTGTTTCTAATTGCATTTTTTCTAAATCAGAAAAATATTTATTATCTTTATCAATTATACATTGGGTAATTCCATAATTATCTCTCAAATCAATAAATAATAAATTCCCATGGTCTCTTTTTTTATTTATCCAACCTGAAAGAGAAATTTTTTTATCTACATCCTCTTTTCTTAATTCATTACACTTGTGTGTTCTGTATTTATTCAATTAAACCTCTAATGCTTCTTTTATAATTTTAAAATCGATTGGTTTCTTTCTTTTTAAACTAATTTCGTCGATTTTATATATGAAATCAGAAATTTTGCCATAAGTTCTATCAATTCTCTTAATTATAAATTCAATAAGTTTTTGGTCTATTGATATTTGTCGATCAGAAAGATTTTTTAATATTAGTGCATAAATTAAATCGTCACCAGGTTTTTCAATTTGAGACAAAATAAAATTAGTAGATCTTGAATTAAGATCATTTAATTTAAAATTAAAGTCAACTATTGGTATTTTTGAGGTTACTATTAAGTACTTATTATCCTGATCTATTATATTTATAAGTGTAAATAATAAGTTTTCATTTATTTTTTCAGTTAAATCCTCAACAATAATATTTTCATATATTTTAATTTGTTCAAGAAAGTCATTATTAATATCTTCTGCATTAATTTTAATTCCTCTGTGCTTTTCTAAAAATATATTTATTAAATGACTTTTTCCTGAAAACTTTTCACCTATTAAGTTTATAAAATTTTTATCCCATTTTGGCCAACTATTTAAAAGGCTAAAAGAATGTTCGTTGCTGTTTGAAACATAAAAATCCTGATCTTTAAAATTTTGATCATAATCAAATTTAAGTATTTGCTGATTAAGATTTGTCATTTAAAATCCAAATTTTATTTTTAATTTCGAAATCATAATTTTGATCACTCATAACTTCTAAAAACTTATCAGGTGTTCCATTAAAAATAATTTTATAAAAATTATTTCGATTATCAAACTTATAAATTGAAAAATTATATATCAAATCCATTTCAGATAAAATTTTTTCAAATTTATTAATTTTTATATTATTAGAGTTATCAATAGAAATATTTAAAGATAACTTTACTGAAGTATTGATTTGATTTTGTGATTTCCAAAAATCTTCGTAGACTAATTTTAAATTATCAATAAATTCAAATAACTCTTCTTCATCATCAAAATTAACTTCAGTATAATTTAAATTTTTTATATTTTTTTTTTGATTGAAAAAAATTTTATTAAATACTCTCATTTTATTATCATCTTTAAACACAATCATAATTATGTGATCATTTATATTGTATTTGTCTATAATTTCTTTGAAGTCATAAGTTTCTAAATTATTAATATTTCTTTTTATTAAACTAAAATCATCAAGATCTTGAGTGGGTAAGATGTAATTTAAAAGATTTTTTTTTTTGTTATTTACATTCCAGCTGGAAAATAATTTATCCTCAGAGAACATTGAAACTTGATTTTTATTCTGATCAACAAAAACTGGAATGAATAAGAAATCTTTTTTTACAGGTAAAGATGGGAATATATTTTTCGTTTCTAATAAATCGAATATATTTTTTTTATTAAATGAAACATTCAGCGTGAGATAATAAATTTCATCGATAAACTTTTCTTCCTTTATAGAAAAAGTTTCTATCATTCCTTTTATTTGATTTATTGGCGTTTTTTTTAATTTTATTTGATCTTTACTTTGGACAATTGAAAAAATTAGTTCATTAAATGCCTTTAAAAATCCTTTATCGATAATTTCATTTTTATTAAAATTTATTTCAAAAGGTGTTGATATATCAATATCATTTATAGAAAATGTCTTTGCATGACTATTTTCTGTGGAAAAAAAAATATTTATTAAAGCAAGAAATAAAAAAAAATTATATAAAAGCCTTAATTTATAAAGTTGAGAAATAAATTTCATAAAACATATTAATGAATAAAAAAAAATTTACCTATAAAAAAAGTGGAGTTAATATCAAAGCTGCAGACAAGTTTGTTGATTTCATTTCTACAGTTTCAGCAAAAAAAAGAGGCAAAAAAAAGTTTTCAAATATAGGTGGGTTTGGCTCAATAACAAATATACCTAGTAATATTAAACAACCTAAAATCGTAGCTTGCACAGATGGTGTGGGAACCAAAATTGAAATTGCTAATACATTAAATAAATTTGATACCATTGGAATTGACTTGGTTGCTATGAGTGTAAATGATTTAATCGTACAAGGAGCTAAGCCTCTACTTTTTTTAGATTATATATCAATAAATAAAATTGATCTTAAAAAACTTAAAGCAATAATAAAAGGGATTAACAAAGGCTGTAATCAATCAGAATGTGAGCTCGTCGGTGGAGAAACTGCTGAAATGCCAGGTACGTATGAAAAAGGTAAATTTGATATCGCTGGTTTCGCTGTGGGTGTCGTTGGAAAAAATAAAATTTTAAATAAAAACAAAATAAAAGAAAATAATCTTATACTAGCTGTACCTTCTAGCGGTTTACATTCTAATGGGTATTCTCTTGTAAGATATTTATTAAAACAAAAAAAAATAAATATTAAAAAAAATAAATTTTTAAAATCTGAGCTTCTAAAACCAACTAAAATATATGTTAAAGAAATAATGAATTTAATAAACAACAACTTAATCAATGGCTGTGCGAATATAACTGGAGGAGGTTTGTCTGATAATATTAAAAGAATTATACCAGATAAGCTCTCCGCACATATAAGTTTAAATAAAATTAAAACTTCTAAAATATTTAATTGGCTAAAAAATAATGGAATTTCTGATAAAGAAATGCTTAAAACATTTAATTGTGGAGTTGGTTTTTGTCTCATTGTTGAAAGTAAAAATTTAAAAAGAATAAGTAAATTTTTTTCAAAAGAATACAAACCATATGTTATTGGAAAAATTTCTAATGGTAAACATAAAGTTAAGTTAAATGGTTCTATCAACTGGTATCAATAGAATTAAAACAGCTGTATTTATTTCAGGTACAGGTAGTAATTTAAAATCTTTAGCTAAATTTTCTAAAACTAAAATATCTCCTATATCAATTAACTTCATTGTTTCAAATAACTCTAAGGCAAAGGGTTTAAATTATGCCAAAAAATTTAAAATTAAAAAAAAAGTTTTAAATTTTAAAAATAAAAAATTAAGTGAAAACAAGCTACTTTCCATCTTAAAAAAAAATAATATTGAGATGATTTGTCTAGCTGGATTTATGAAAATTTTGTCAAAAAATTTTATAAAAAAATTTAAAGGAAAAATATTAAATATACACCCCTCTTTACTGCCTAAATATAAAGGATTAAATACTCACCAAAGAGTATTAAAAAACAAGGAAAAATACTCAGGATGCACTGTTCATTTTGTAAATGCTAGATTAGACTCAGGGAAGATTATTCTACAAAAGAAAGTAAAAATTTTAAAAAAAGATACTGAGTATTCTCTTGCTAAAAAAATTTTAGTCCAAGAGCATAAACTTTACCCAAAAGCTATATTAAAAGTTTTTAATCTTTAAAGAAAAAATCTATTTCAATTTTAGCATTTTCAACACTATCTGATCCATGGACAGAGTTTTTGTCTATTGAAATCCCGTATTTTTTTCTAATAGTACCTTCTTCTGCATCTTCTGGATTTGTAGCACCCATTAATTCTCTATTTCCTAAAACTGCATTGTCTTTTTCAAGAACCATTACAACAATTGGACCTGATGATAAATAGGCACATAAATCATTATAAAATGGTTTAGTTTCATGAACTTTATAAAACTTTTCAGCTTCTGATTTTTCAATTTGGATTTTTTTTTCTTTTAATATTGAAAACCCTTTACTTTTAAACATTTCTTTAATCTCATTCTCAAGATTTCTCTCAACTGCATCAGGTTTAATAATTGATAATGTTTGTTCTAAATTACTCATAATTGTCCTCTATTAGTTTGTTTAATAATCTTACTCCATAGCCTGTAGCACCACCTGAATTTAAAGCTCCTCCATATTTTGAAAAAGCCATTCCAGCTATATCTAA
Organism: uncultured Pelagibacteraceae bacterium; assembly: GCA_902617805.1. Classification (GTDB taxonomy): domain Bacteria; phylum Pseudomonadota; class Alphaproteobacteria; order Pelagibacterales; family Pelagibacteraceae; genus Pelagibacter. Next base: position 7,298 of record CACMYF010000010.1, on the reverse strand, counting down.
ATGAGCCCAAGGTGTTTTATTTAAAATAAATCTTTGTAAAAATTGAGCAGCAGTCGTAGATCCTGCACCTCCAACATAATTAATATTTTGCATATCTGCATTTTTTGAGTCTATTAATTTATCAAAATTTTTATTTAATGGCATTCTCCAAACCTTCTCTTCTACATTTTCTCCTGCATTAATTAATTGTTTGGATAATTTATCATCATTTGAAAACAAGCCTGCATATTCAGATCCAAGAGAAACAATAATAGCACCAGTCAAAGTTGCTAAATCGACAATAAATTTTGGCTTAAATTTTTCTTCTGTATAAGTTAGCGCATCAGCTAATACTAATCTTCCTTCAGCATCAGTATTTAAAATTTCTACTGTTTTACCGCTATAGGATTTAACTATATCTCCTGGTCTTTGAGCATTGCCACCCGGCATATTTTCAACTAAACCTACTACGCCAACAGCATTTATTTTTGCTTTTCTAAGTGCTAGACTTTTCATTAATCCAACTACAACTGCAGAACCAGCCATATCATAAGTCATATCCTCCATGAATTTTGCAGGCTTTAAAGATATTCCACCAGTATCAAAACATACTCCTTTACCCACAAATGCTAAAGGTTTTGATTTTTTACTCAAACCATTCCATTCCATTGTAACAAGGTATGATCCTCTAATACTGCCCTGACCTACACCAAGTAGAGTATTCATTCCGAGTTTTTTTAATTTTTTTTCATCATATACCGTGATCTTTAAACCATATTTTCTAAGTGAGTTTAATCTTTTTGCATATTCGTCAGGATGCAAAATATTACCAGGCTCAGAAACTAAATCTCTAGTATAAAAAGTTCCATTTTCTATTGCTCTAAATTTAATTTGATCTTTAACAGATGGTAGATTTTTACCTGTTATAATTACTGAAATATTTTTACTATTTTTTTTTGTTTTGTATTTATCAAATGTGTAAGATTTTAATTTTATACCATGTACAAAATTACCTATAATATTTTTTTGTTGAGTTGATAGAGAATCTGTATTTAAATTGAATTCACTTATTTTATTATTTTTAAATTGATCATAAAAACTTGCGCCTAAATTCTCTAGATCAGAATTTGTAATATTTTTTTTTAATGAAACTAATATTATTTTCTTTTTTGAGCTAATATCGAAAGATATTATTTTCTTTTTTTCGTCTCTTTTTTTGATTAAGTCAGCAATAAAAGCATAATCAGAGCCTGAAATATGTTTTTTTAAGCTGGAAACATTGAACTTTTCATCAATAAATAAGACTAAATTTTGAGCGTTATTTTTTGTTTTTTTGTTTTTATAAGATATTTGAACTGTCATAAATTTTAAATACAATCTACACTAGATGGGTGCTATATATGAATAAAATTACCATATTTCAATGAAAAAAATTATATTTAGAAAATTTTTATACGATTGTTTGATTTTTTTTACAATAGCCCTACTTAGTTCGAGCATTATTGTATGGGTTTTTCAAGCTGTAAATTATTTAGATTTAGTTATCGATGATGGGCGTAATTATTCAGTCTATTGGTATTTCACATTATTAAATTTTCCTAAAATAGTTAGCAAAATTTATCCTTTTGCATTTTTTTTTAGTTTTTCCTACGTCATTTCAAAATATGAATTAAATAATGAACTAATAATTTTTTGGAATTTTGGAGTAAATAAAATGAATTTCATTAATTTCTTTTTTATTATTTCAATTATCTTATTATTTATTCAGATTAGCTTAACAGCTTTTGCAGTACCAAGTTCTCAAAACTTAGCGAGATCTCTAGTTAGAGTATCTGATTATAACTTTGTAGATAATTTTGTAAAAGTTAAAAAATTTAATGCTTCTGTTCATAAATTAACTATTTATACCGAAGATAAAGATAGCGAGGGTAATTATAACAATATTTATATAAAAAAAAAAATTGATGATGATGACTTTCAAATTATTTATGCAAAAAAAGGAATTTTCAAAAAAAATCAAAAAGACCCTGTTCTCGAACTATTTAACGGAGAAAACACAAGTCTATCTAATGGAAAATTGACAAATTTTAGCTTTTCAAAGTCTGAATTTAACTTAAATCCATACTCAACTAACACTATATTAGTAAAAAAAACTCAAGAACATAAAACAATTGAATTAATTAGATGTGCAATTAGTTTATTTAGTAAAGATATTAAAAAAGTAAAAATTATAAATGAACAAGTAAGAAATTGTACATTTAAAAATCAAGATAATATATTAGCTGAACTTCATAAAAGATTGGGAATCCCACTTTACTTACCTGCTTTAATGTTAACTGCATTACTATTAATAATAAATTCAAAAGAAAAAATAAATTTTTCAAAGCTTAGAGTCATTACATTTCTAATTGGGTTTTTTATAATTATTTTTTCTGAGTCAACTCTTAGATTTATTAATGAATCAATTAAATTCAATATTTTTATAATTTTAATACCAGTAATTTCTATAATTATTTTTTACTTTTATTTTTTAATTAAACTAAAAACAAAGATTGTAAAATGAAAACTTATATAAATTTTATTTCAAGTATTTTTTTAAGATCTTTTGTGTTTGTATTTTTAATTATATTTAGTCTAGTTTTTATTATTAATTTGTTAACTGAGTTAGAGTTTTTTAAAGATATAGATGTTAGTCTTTTTTTTACGATCTATTTATCACTAATTAATTCACCTTCTATGATATTTGAAATATTTCCTTTTATTTTTTTAATATCTACTCAACTTTTTTTTATAAATCTTTTTAGAGATAATCAGATACAAATATTTAAATATTCAGGTTTAAAAAATTCAAAAATTTTATTTATTATTAGCATGATTACATTTTTTGTTGGTGTACTTATTATTACTATTTTTTATAATATTTCCTCCAATTTAAAAAATCTTTATCTTGAAGTGAAATCAAATTATACAAAAGACGGTAAATATTTAGCTGTAATTAATCAAAACGGACTATGGATAAGAGATAAAGTTGAAAATAAAATTTTGATAGTTAATGCTTCAAAAATAGATCAAAATTTCTTGATTAATAGTTTTATAACCGAATTTAATAATAATTATGAAGTGCTCAGAAATATAAAAAGTGACAAAATCGATATAAAAGAAAATGCATGGATTGTAAATAATGCAGAAATTTTTGAAAAAAACATAAGAACTCAAAAAGATAAGATCATAATAAATTCAAATTTTAATTATGATAGAATTAATAGTTTATTTTCAAATCTTTCATCTCTTTCATTACTTGAGCTTATAAATTTAAAGAAAAATTATAAGTCATTAAATTATTCTACAGTTGATATAAATATACAGATTCAAAAAATTGCCTCATATCCAATTTATTTAATATTAATGACAATATTTTCAGCAGTTATAATGCTAAATAGCAAAAGATATACAAATAGTACTTTAAAAATATCTCTAGGATTATTTTTCTGCGTAATAATTTATTATTTAAATAATTTATTTAATGTATTGGGGTCAACTGAAAAAATTAATTACTTTTTATCTATTTGGATACCATTATTATTATTAACAATTATAACTTCATTGATGACTTTTAAAGTAAATGAAAAATAAAATCACTAAAATATTTTTTTACATAATTGTAAGTTTATTTTTTTCAATAAATTTAAATTCTGAAGAATTGTTTAACTTTAATGTTTCTGAAATCAAGATTTCACAAGATGGAAATTTATTTCAAGGTTTTGGTGGAGGTGAGGCCTTTACAGATAATGGAATTTCAATCACAGCCGAGAATTTTGAGTACAATAAAATAGATAATAATTTAATAGCAAGAAATAATGTTAAATTTATTGATCAAAACAAAAAATTAATAATTAATGCTGATGAAATTTCATATAATAAAAAAAAAGAAAAAATAATCGCAAAGGGCAATGTTGAAATAATTGATAACATTAATGATACAACAATTTTTGCAAATGAAATTATCTATATCGAAAATAAACAAGAAATAATTGCAAAAAATAATATTAAATTAAATGATAAATTAAATAATTTAATTATCGTTGCAGATGATATTTATTTTTCAAAAAATGATGAAATTATTGTTGCTGAAAAAAATGTTGTATTGGAAGATTTAAATAAAGATATTAAAATTAAATCAAACAAAATTATTTTTAATAAACTTAAAAATTCAATTTTTACAGAAGGTAAAACTACAGCGAATATAAAATCAAAATTCTATTTTGATTCATCTAATGTAAAATTTTTAAAAAAAGAAATGAAGTTGTTTTCACAAAATAAAACCATCATTCGTGCAGAAGATTTTGCATTATATGAACTTAATAGTTTTGAATATCAAATTGATAAAGAATTTTTAAAAGGTAAAGATTTATTTATAACAGAAAATTATAATCTTAAAGATGGGGAAAGTGATAAATATTATTTTGCTGATGGTTTTTTTGATCTTAAAAATAAAACTTTTAAAACAGGTTCAGCAAAAATATTTCTTAAAAAAAATATATTTGATAGATCTGAAAATGACCCAAGACTATATGGTGTTTCGTCTAATCATTTAAATGGGATTACAACAGTGAATAAAGCAGTTTTTACTAGTTGTAAAAAGACAGGAAATTGTCCTCCTTGGAGCATTGAAGCATCAAAAATTAAACATGATAAAAATAAAAAACGATTAATTTACGATAATTCACTGCTAAAACTTTACGATGTTCCTGTATTTTATTTTCCCAAATTCTTTCACCCGGATCCAACTGTAGAGAGGCAATCGGGCTTTTTAATACCAAGATTAAACAATTCAAATGTACTGGGATCTTCAATAAGTACTCCATATTTCCACGTAATTTCTGAAAATAAAGATTGGACAATAAATCCTACTATCTATTCAAAAGATATTAAACTTATTCAAAATGAATACAGGCAAGAAAATAAAAGCTCATCCTTAATAGCTGACTTTGGATTTACAAATGGATTTAAATCATCTGAGGTAAATGAAAGAAAAAATATAAACCATTTTTTTGCGGAATTTAAAAAAAAAATTGAAAGTAGTAATTTTATAAAAAGTGATTTAAGAATTTTTGTCGAAAGAGTCAGTAAAGACACTTATTTAAAAATATTTTCAGACAATTTAAATGATAACAATGTAAAACCCTCTAATTTTGATGTTCTAAATTCAGGTATTGACTTTATTTTAGAAAATGAAAAATTTTCTCTTTCAGGCGGCACTGATATTTATGAAGACCTTAGAAAGACCCAAAGTGATCGTTACCAATTTGTTTTGCCTCATTATAACTACTCTCAAAAAACAATTAAATTTAATAGTGGAAATCTAAATTTTGATTCTAGTGGAAATAGCACTTTAGATAATACCAATAATCATAAAGCAAGAATTATAAATGATATTTCTTTTAAGATGAATGACAAAATTTTAAGTAATATAGGTTTAAGAAATAATTTAAATTTTTATTTCAAAAATTTAAATAGTGTTGGCAAAAATGTTTCTACCTACAAAAACAGCCCTCAAATAGAAGCTCAATCAATGATAGAGTTAAATTCAGAGTTACCACTTAGTAAAATTACTGAGTTTAATAATCAAACTCTTATTCCAAGATTTTCACTAAGAATAAACCCTGGTGACATGAAAAATCATAACACAGATGAAAGAAAGGTAAATACAGATAATATTTTTGATATAAACAGACTTGGAATTGAAGATAGCTTAGAAAGTGGTTATTCTTTTACTGCGGGATTTGATTTTAAATCAGAAAATAAAAATGATAGTGAGAAATTTATTCAATTTAAACTAGCATCTGTATTTAGAGATAGTGTAGAGGATAATATACCAACCCAAACATCATTAAATAAAAAAAATTCAAATATTTTTGGTTCATTTGATTATGGTTTATCAAAGTATATTAATATGGAATACGATTTTGCTGTTGATAACAAAATTGAAGGATTTAAATATAACTCTGTTGGACTTAATTTGTCTTTGAATAATTTTATTACAGAATTTAATTTCATTGAAGAAGATGCTAATTTAGGTAACACAAATATTTTTGAAAATACTACAAAATATAATATTAATTCAAACAATGCATTAACATTTAAGACAAGAAGAAATAGAGAGATCAACCTCACAGAGTATTATAATCTTATATATGAATATAAAAACGATTGTTTAACTGCTGGGATTAAATTCAACAAAACTTACTATGAAGATAGAGACTTAAAACCTTCTGAAAATATAATGTTCACAATAAGTTTTTATCCTTTAACATCAATTGAACAATCTCTTAACTAATTGATAAATGATTAAAAAATTTAAACAAATTTTAAAAATTAAAGTTTTTTATTTAATTTTAATAATTGCTATTAATTTTAATTCTTATGCACTTGAAAATAAAATAATTGTTAAAATAAATAATAATATAATTACAAATTTTGATATTGATAACGAGGTAGTTTACCTAAAAGCTCTTAATCCTAACCTAAGAAAATTAAATACAGAAAAGATCAATGAGATAGCAAAAAACTCACTAATAAGAGAGAACATAAAACAAATAGAAATTAAAAAAAATCAATTAGTATCAATAGAACAAGAATATATAGAAACCATAATTAAAAATATTTATAATAATATTGGGTTAAATTCAAAACAAGAATTTATAAACTATCTTAAATTATCAAATATTGACTTACAAACTATTGAAAAGAAACTTACAGCAGAAGCTCTATGGAATAGATTAATTTTTATAAAATATAAGTCTAAAATAAAAATAGATGAAAGCAAAATAATTGACGAGATAAAATCAACTGCATCTGTAAATTCATATCTTCTTCATGAAATATTGTTTGATGCAAAAAATAGTAAACATGCTAAAGAAAAATATAATCAAATTATACAAAGCATAAATAAAAATGGAATTGAAAATACTGCATCTATTTTTAGTTTGTCAGATAGTTCAAAAACTGGTGGGAAGCTTGGGTGGATAAAAGAAACTTCTTTAAGTCAAAAAATTTCAAATGAGTTAAAGAAAATAAATATTGAACAAACGACAGATCCAATTTTAATACCAGGTGGATTTTTAATTCTTTATTTAAAAGATACTAAAAAAGTAGAAGAAGAAATAGATTTTGACAAAGAATTTTCACAAAGAATTAGATCATTGCAAAATATACAACTTAATCAATATTCAAATATTTATTTTAACAAAATTAAAAAAAATTTAATAATTTATGAAAAATAAACCTATTATTATATTAAATGGTGAACCTAATAGTGT
>CACMYF010000009.1 GCA_902617805.1 uncultured Pelagibacteraceae bacterium | reverse complement strand
AAAATAATGCTGAGTTTTTTAACTCAATGAATAAACCAGCTTAAAAGAATTTTTCATTACAATTTTAAGTTTTACAGAGACATAAATTTGAAGATATAATCTTTGAATGACAATTTATGCTTTATCGAGTGGTCCTGGTATATCAGGTGTTGCTGTTATAAGACTTTCAGGACAAGACACCTCAAAAGTAATTCAACTTTTAACTGGTAAGGAGCCACCAAAGCCTAGAGTAGCAACATTAAGAAAAATCAATAAAATCAACACTTCTGAGCTGATTGATGAGGGACTGATTCTTTGGTTTCCTGGCCCTGAGAGCTACACAGGCGAAGATATGGCTGAAATTCAAGTTCATGGCAGTAAAGCTGTTGTGGATGCCCTGCACTCCTCTCTTTCAGATATAGAAAATTGTAGATTAGCTGAGCCAGGTGAATTTACAAAACTGGCATTTCAAAATGGAAAAATAAATTTACTTAAAGCTGAAAGTATTGCTGATTTGATTTCTTCAGAAACAGAAATTCAAAGACAACAAGCAATAAAAATCATGAATGGAAAATCATCTGATCAATTTAATTTTCTTAGAGAAAAACTTTTAAAAATTTTATCACATGTTGAGGCAAAAATTGATTTTCCAGAGGAAGATCTGCCTAATAATATTTTAGAGGAAATCAAAAACAGTTCAAATGAAGCAATAAATAAAATTAAAAAAATATTAAACGACCAAAAAGTTGGAGAAAGAATTAGAGAAGGTTTTAAAATTGCTATTCTAGGACCAACTAATGCTGGCAAATCAAGTTTAATGAATCACTTATCTAATCGTGATGTCGCAATCGTTTCAGAAATTGCAGGTACAACTAGAGATGTGATTGAGACCCATTTAAATATAGACGGTTATCCAGTTATAATCTCTGATACAGCCGGAATAAGAGATTCTCAAGATGAGATAGAAAAAAAAGGAATTAAATTATCTCTAAATAGAGCTGAAGAAGCAGATTTAAAGCTTGTTGTGGTTGATGCAAAAAGCCCTAATTTTACTGATGTTTTGAAGGGTTTATTAGATGAGAATGCAATTTTAGTTATTAATAAATCTGATCTTTTAGAAAAAGATATTGATCCAGAAATTAAAAAAACAAATCATATTTTAATTTCTATTAAAGAAAATAAAAACATTGAAGAATTAATATTAAAAATAAAAAATAATTTAAAAAATAAATTTCTTACAAATGATGATATTTTAATTACAAGAGAGAGACACAGGCAACATTTGCAACAGTGTTTGGATCATCTAAATAACTTTAATCAAAAAAAAGAAATCGAAGATTTTGATAAAGCTGCAGAAGATTTAAGATTAGCTACTAGACATTTAGGCATGATTGTTGGAAAAGTTGATGTAGAGGAGATATTAGGTAGTATTTTCAACGATTTTTGTATCGGCAAGTAATACCCTATTTTGCTGCTTTTTTGCACTTTTATTATCAAAAAACGTTGATAAATATGTCTTATTTACAAAAAATTAAGCCTATCTTGTAAATTATATAATCACATATAGATTTGGATTATGAAAAATGATTTGTCATTTGATGTAGTTGTAATTGGAGGAGGCCATGCCGGATGTGAAGCTGCAGCAGCTTCTGCTCGTCTTGGAGTGAACACTGCCCTATTTACACATAAAATAGAAACTATCGGTGAGATGTCCTGTAACCCGGCAATAGGAGGTTTGGGTAAAGGTCATTTGGTTAGAGAAATAGATGCCCTTGATGGTGTTATGGGAGATGTAGCAGATAAATCAGGTATACAATTTAGATTGTTAAACAGAAGTAGAGGGCCAGCAGTCAGAGGACCACGAACTCAATCAGATAGATCGCTTTATCGTAAATATATGCAAGAAAAATTGCTAAACTATTGTAATTTAAGCGTTTTTTCTGATCCAGTTATAAAGTTTATTTTTAATAAAAATTCAATAAGTGGATTTAAAACTAAAGAAGGAAAGAAAGTGCTATCGAATAAGATAATACTTACAACAGGGACTTTTTTGAATGGTTTGATACATATAGGTGATGAAAGAACTCCAGCAGGTAGATATGACGAAAAACCTTCTACAGGTTTGAGTGAACAATTGGCAAAATATAATTTTAAAATTGGAAGATTAAAAACCGGAACACCACCAAGGCTAGATTCAAGGACTATTAATTTCGAAAACTTAGAAGAACAATTCGCTGATGACGATCCTTATTTTTTTTCATTCTTAACAAAAAAAAATTTAAATAAACAAGTGTCATGTAGAATGACATATACAAATGAGAAAGTTCATAAAATAATAGAAAAGAATTTATCAAAGAGTGCTATGTACTCAGGCAGTATAAAAGGAGTAGGCCCAAGATATTGTCCATCAATAGAAGATAAAATAGTAAAATTTGCAGATAAAGTTCGTCATCAGATATTTTTAGAACCTGAGGGTCTAAATGATCACACAATTTACCCAAATGGCATCTCAACATCACTTCCAGCCGAGGTACAGCAAGAAATATGTAATAATATCAATGGTTTAGAAAATGTTACTATATTAAGACCAGGATATGCAATAGAATATGACTATGTAGATCCACGTGAACTATTCTTAACCCTTGAAACTAAGAAGATAAGCAACCTTTATCTAGCCGGTCAGATTAACGGGACAACAGGATATGAGGAAGCTGCTGCACAAGGCCTTATAGCAGGAATAAATGCTGCTTTGTCCGTAAAAAAATTAGAACCATTCATACTTGATAGATCCGATGCTTATATCGGAGTCATGATTGATGATTTAGTTACCAAGGGAGTAGCTGAGCCATACAGAATGTTTACATCAAGGGCAGAATATCGATTGAGTTTGAGATCAGATAATGCTGATCAAAGATTAACTGCTAAGGGAATAGATATTGGTTTAATTGGTGATCAGAGAAAAGCTATATATTTAAGTAAATTTGAACAAATTAGACAAATTAATATAAAAATGGACGAATCCAAGATTTCACCATCAAAAGCCGAAAAATTTGGAATAAAAATAGCAAAAGATGGAATATTGAGATCATCTAGCGAAGTTTTAACTCAAAAAGGTGTAAATATGAGTAAAATTAGGGAAATATGGTCCGATATACCTTTTTTTAGCAAAGAAATTGATGAACAAGTGCAGATTAACGCTCATTACAGAGGATATTTAAAGAAACAAAAAGCTGATATTTTAGCATTTAAGAGGGATGAAAACCTACTTATTCCAGATAAAATCAATTATGACGGTCTATCAGGTTTATCTAATGAGGTAAAAGCAAAATTTAAAGAAATAAAGCCCAAAACAATGGGTCAAGCTCTAAGAATTGATGGAATAACTCCTGCTGCTGTATATATTTTGTTGTCACACGTCAAAAGAAAGTCTATTAAGCATATAGCTTAATGGATCAAGAAATTTTAAATTCTTATTCTAGAATCAATCACTTAAATGTTTCACGTGAAACATTTTTGGACTTTGAAAACTATATATCCATGATTCTTGAAAAAAATAAAAAAATCAACATAATTAGCCAAAATACAGCATCAAAAAAGAGTATAATTGACCGTCATATTGTAGATTCTGCACAAATTATTGATTTTGTTGATTTAAATAGTAATACAACCACAGATATAGGTTCAGGAGGGGGTATGCCAGGTATAATCGTGGCAATTATACTAAAAAATATGAAAAATAAAATGAATGTGCACCTTTATGAAAAAAGTTATCATAAAAGCCATTTTTTAAAGGAAGTTTCAAAAAAATTAAATTTAAACACAAAGGTTTTTCAAAAAAATATTTTTGAAATAAAAAATTTAGAAACAGGAACGATAATGTCCAGAGCATTTAAACCAATGCCAGTAGTTTTAGAATTAGTATATGAAAATTTTTCAAAATATAAAAATTTAATTTTTTTTATGGGGAAGAGTGGAAAAAAAATTTTTGAAAATTCCAAAAAAAATTGGGAGCTGGAGTATATAGAAAAGAAAAGTTTAACAAGTGAAGACTCATTTTTAATAAATATTAAAAAAATTAAAAAAAAAAAATAAATGCAAATTATTTCAGTAATAAATCAAAAGGGTGGGGTTGGAAAAACTACTACGGTGATAAATCTTGCAGCAGGTTTATCTCAAATAGAGAAAAAAATTTTAGTTATTGACTTAGATCCACAAGGAAATGCTACCACAGGTCTGGGATTATCTAATATGGACAACTCAAGTGATACAATTTATGGAGTTTTGAATGGAACTAGAGAAATTAGTGATGTGATTAAAAAAACACAGTTTGAAAATTTAGATATTATAACATCTAATGTAGATTTATCGGGCTTAGAAGTAGAGACGGCTGATGACAGCAATAGGGCTTTTATACTTAAGACTAAATTAACCGCATATTTAAACGATTCTAGAAGATTATATGATTATGTCTTGATCGATTGCCCGCCTTCGTTAAGCTTATTGACAGTAATGGCACTTGTAAGTTCAAACTCTCTATTGGTACCACTTCAGACTGAATTTTTTGCTTTAGAAGGGTTAACACAGCTAATGAAAACAATCGAAAGAATAAAAGTAAGTTTAAATCCAGATTTGAAAATCAGGGGTATACTTTTAACTATGTACGACAAAAGAAATAAGCTTTCATCACAAGTTGAGAAAGAAGCTAGGGATTATTTTAGTGAAAAAGTTTACTCAACTGTCATACCAAGGAATGTCAGATTATCAGAAGCACCCTCCCATGGTATGCCAGTTTTGATTTATGACAAGACCTGTCCGGGTAGTAAATCATATTTTAGTTTTACCGATGAGTTTATGAGTCAAGAAGCAACAATAGGGAGCGCAGCTTAATGGACAAAATTAAAAAAGGTTTAGGTAGGGGATTATCTTCATTGATAGGAGAAACAAAAGTAGAGTCTAAAAAAAATCAAGTATCAATTAGTGATTTAGTGCCAAATAAATATCAACCAAGGAAAATATTTGACGAAGCTAGTTTAGAAGACCTAACCAATTCGATTAAAGAAAGAGGAATGATACAGCCTATAATTGTTAGAAATTCAAATAATGACATATCAAAGTTTGAAATAATTGCTGGTGAAAGAAGATGGTTAGCGGCTCAAAGAGCAGGTCTTCATAATGTACCCGTAGTAATAACGGAGGCTGATGATTTGAAATCATTAGAATTCGCTATTGTTGAAAATGTTCAAAGACACGATCTAAATCCACTGGAAGAAGCCCAAGGTTACAAAAGATTGATTGATGATTTCTCATATGACCAAGAGAAGGTGTCAAAATTTATTGGTAAAAGTAGAAGCCATATAACCAACTCATTGAGACTTTTATCATTGCCTGATGATGTAATAAAATTGATTGAGACACAAAAAATTACCGCAGGTCATGCTAAAATTTTAGTAGGTCTTCCTAATGCAAGCTTTGTAGCAAATAAAATTTTAGAAAAAAAACTATCCGTTAGACAAGCCGAAACTTTTGTAAAAATTTTTAAAAATAAAAAAATAAAATCAAACAAAACAAAGGATACAAATATTATTGCATTAGAACTCTCAATTTCTAATAAAATTGGTATAAATGTAGATATACAAAACAATAGTAGAAATAGGGGAAAAATTTCTTTTGAGTATAAAGACTTAGATCAATTAAATAAGATTATTGATATTATTAAATCTAATTATTAATTTTAAGATAAAGATTTTGCTAAAATAAAATCTGTAATTAAATTAATTGAACTATTTATGTTATTTTTGATTAAAAGTTCAATATCATTTAGTTCATAAATCAATTTTTTCAAATTTTCTTTTTCCCATCCAGATATTTGTTTTTTTGTAATTTCTTTATCTTTCCAGAATATCGGTGGTTTAGCAGAAGAAATAGTTAGGTCTAAATTTTGATTTTTTTCATATTCTCTTAAAAGCTCAAGAATTGCTTTTGATTTATTTAAAAAGGTTCTTAAAATTATAATACCATCCTCATTTGTGTAATTATTTTCGTTCAGTATTTTAATAATTTGTTTTTTATTCTTAGCGAGACAATGATTTATTAGTTCTGTAACACTATAATTTTCATTTAAATTTATCAATTTAGACAAATTTTCTGAAGTAAGTTTTTTACCACCCTTTACATAAAACTCAATTTTTTCTAATTCAGTACCCAAGTTTTGTCTATCCCCATTACATTTATTTACAATTTGATTGATTTCAGATTGTGCAATTGAAATTTTTTTGGTTTTAAAAAAATTATAAGCTAACTTAATTAGTGTTTGTTCATTATCCGGATAAAAAGGAATACAAATATAATTTTTATTTATTTCGAAAAACTTTCTAAGCTTAGATCTTTTTTCTAAACTATCTGCGTTGATAATTATTTTAGTATCATTTAGGTCTTTAGTACTTATTTCTTCAATTATTTTTAAAATTTTATCTGTTGCTCTTTTAATTAAAATAATTTTTTCATTATCAAATAGAGAAACCGTTAATAAACTCTCCAAAAAATTTGTTGTATTTTCTAAAATTTCTTTTTCGTCATAACTAATACTTTTGACTCTTTTGTTAGTAATTAATTTTATACTTTCATTTTTATGTCCCTCATTCTTTCCGTATAGTAAAATAATTTTATGATTATCAAGATTAATCTTATTTATTTCATAAGATTTTAAAATCATTTTCTCTTAAGTATTTCCAAGTTTAATTTTCTTGCTAAAGATGAGGCAAAATTCTTTTTTATTATATTTTCATAGTTTTTTTGTTCAAATTTATCTGAAATATTTTTAAGATTTTGGTTTTCTTTTAGGAATAATTTTTGTTCTTTTTCAAGCCCGCTGATTGTAAAATAAGTCAAAACGTTTAATTCATATTCAGATGCAGACCCTTTTGTATCTTTTGAAATTATTTTTTTTTCATATTTAGTATCAATTGTTAAATACAAATTATCTTTAGATTTTGAATTTGATATTCTTTCAATTTCTTCAATAATTAAACCATTCAAAACTTGATCCCCTTTTTGATCAGTAATTAAAATATTATAATTTGATTTATTATTATCATTATACAGGGGTGTGAAACCACAAGCTGTAGTAAATATAAATATAAAAATAATAAAAAATTCTTTTCTCATTTATATTATTAAATTAATCAATTTATCCTTTACGTAAATTTTTCTTTTAATATTTGTGTTATTTAAGTATTTTAACAGTGTCTTATCATTATTAATTAATTCAAGCACATTTTCTTCAGAAATTCCCGGTTTGGTTTCTAGCAAACTTCTTTTTTTTCCATTAATTTGAACAACAATCTTAATTTTGTCTTCATATAAAATATTTTCATCATAACTGGGCCAAGAAATTTCTCTAGAGTCAATATTCTGAAGACATTCGTTTGAAAAATGAGGTATTACAGGAGACATTATAATTAATATTTTTTTGTAATTTTTAATTAAAGTGTCTTTTTTATATTCATTTTCAATTTGCTTAGAAAAAAAACTATATAACTCGTGTAAATTAGCAACTATTTTATTGTAACTAAAATTTTCTAAATTTTCAGTGATTTTTTTAATAAATAAATTTGTGTTTTTTTCTATTTCGTTATCACTGTCTTTCGTATGATTTTGTTCTATTTGATTTAAAAATTTTAAATTTAGACTCCACAATTTTTGAATAAATTTAAAAGATGAAGTAATACCTTCCTCAGACCACTGGACATCTTTGTCTGGTGGACTGTCTGATAATATAAATAATCTCGCAGCATCGGCACCATAATTTAAAATTATGTTTTCTGGATCTATAGTATTTTTTTTTGATTTGGACATAGATTCACTTGGTCCAACAGTAATTTTTGATTTATCTTTTTTTAAAAACTTCTTTCCCTCAATTGTCTCAATATCTTCAGGACTTACCCAGTTATTATTTTTATCTTTGTAAGTTTCATGGCAAACCATACCTTGAGTAAAAAGTCCATTAAATGGTTCTTTTAAATCAAAGTTTTTGTTTTCATATGAAATTGCTCTCATAAAGAATCTTGAATAGAGTAAATGAAGTATTGCATGTTCAACACCGCCAATGTACTGGTCAACAGGTAGCCAATAATCAATTTCTTCTTTATTAAATCCATAACTTTCTTCTTTTGGCGAGCAAAATCTTAAGTAATACCAAGAAGAACAAACAAATGTATCTAATGTATCTGTCTCTCTTTTGTACTTTTTTCCATCAATTTCTATTTCTTTCCAATCTTTATGATTATCTAGTGGATTGCCTTTAACGTTTAAATCAATATTCTCTGGCAATTTAACAGGCAACATAGACTTTGGTATAGGGTGAGCTTCATCATTTTCATCGTAGGCTATAGGTATAGGGCAACCCCAATATCTTTGTCTGGATACTCCCCAATCTTTTAGTCTAAAATTAATTTGTTTTTTTCCTAATTTTTTTTTTTCTAAAACTTTAATTGTTTCAATTACAGATTCATTAGGTGCCTGAAGACCATTCAAAAAATCAGAGTTGATTAAAGTGCCCGGTCCAGGATATGCTTCATTTTGAACTGTAAAATTATCATTTTCATTTTGTGGTTTTACGACAGTTTTAATTTCAAGATTGTATTTCTGTGCAAAATCAAAATCTCTTTGGTCATGTGCTGGACATCCAAAAACAGCTCCAAAACCGTAATCCATTAGAACGAAGTTTGCAAAATATACTGGAACTTTTTGATTAGGGTTTAAGGGATTTATTGCTTGGAGATCTGTTTTAAAACCAATTTTATCTCCCACAGCGATTGCTTCTTCTGTAGTGCCAGTTTTTGAACACTCTTCTTTGAATTTGATAAAGTCGGGTTTTTTGCTGTAAAATTTTGAAATCTCATGGTCCGTTGATAATGCTATAAATGAAAAGCCAAATAAAGTGTCTGGTCTTGTAGTGAAACATTTAATATTTTTAACAGGTAATTCTCCCTCAATTTTGAAATCAATTTCACATCCAAAGGACTTTCCAATCCAATTTTTTTGCATGGTTTTTACTTTATTGGGCCAAGCTTCTAGTTGGTCTAAACCATCTAATAAATCTTGAGAAAATTTTGATATATTAAAAAACCATTGACTTAATTTTTTCCTTTCAACTATTGCTCCAGACCGCCAACCTTTACCGTCGATAACCTGTTCATTTGCAAGAACCGTCTCGTCAACTGGATCCCAATTTACATAGTTTTCTTTTCTATAAACTAATTTTTTTTCAAGAAGCTCAAGAAAAAAATTTTGCTGATGTTTATAATATTCCTCTGAACATGTAGATATTTCTCTATCCCAATCAATTGATAAGCCAAGTTTTTTTAGTTGTGACTTCATATTTGATATATTTGTTTCAGTCCAAATTTTAGGATCTAAATTATTTTGTTTAGCAGCATTTTCTGCAGGCATTCCAAAAGAGTCCCAACCCATTGGATGCAGAACATTAAAACCTTGTAACAATTTATATCTGGCAAGAACATCACCAATTGCATAATTTCTTACATGACCCATATGGATTTTTCCTGAAGGGTAAGGGAACATTTCTAGGCAATAAAATTTTTTTTTATTTTTATCTACTTTTGCAGAAAAAGTTTTTTCTTTTTCCCAAAGTTTTTGCCACTTCTCTTCAACGGATTTAAAATTATATCTTTCCACGACTTTTTTATAAATCTAAGAAAATTAGAATATTATTCTATTCTGGTCTTTTTCTTTTATTTCCTTTTTTAAGCAAATCTTCTTTTTCATAAAGCGCAGCTTTTTTTAAGATTTGTTTATTAATTTCTTTTACTAATACTTTGTCTGTTTCAACAATTTTGCAGTTTACCAAACTATTTAAGCAATTTCGGCTAAAAATTTTTACATTTAAGGAGTCCGATCGAATTTCATTAGACAAAAATCTAATAGTAATCTTGATACTTTCATTTGGTTTATTTGCATCTGAATACCAATCTGTAATTATAATTCCTCCACTATAGTTCACAGATGTTAAAGGCATAAAATCTAAAATGTCTAAAGAAGCTCTCCATAATGGATTTGAACTTGCAAAATCAAATTTTCCACTACCACCACCAGAACCAAAAGCATCGTTTAATGTAAAGCCACGACCCTCTTTTAAATTTTGCTTAACTCTCTCTTTCGGGTCAGCTGGAAATTTCCTAGCATCGGCACCAGGTATTTTTCCATTACAGGATATTAAAAAAAAACATCCAATAATCAGAAAAAATAATGATTTTATAGTTTTGGTTGAAATTAAATTATTATTCATTTTCTTGCTTATATAGTAATAATTTCTCCTTTGATCAAAAAATATCGAATAATCGGGTAAAAAAGTGATGCAAAAATACAACACTAATCAATTTATTTAATAAAATTAGGATATTTAGGAAAAAAACAATCAATAAATGGTATTTATACAACGTTTATTATTAATAATTAACAATAAATTAAAGGAGTAATTAATATGAACAACTTTAAAAAACTAGGATTAACTGCATTAGCGGGTTCGCTTGTAGTTTCTTCTGCAGTTGCTGGTGAAATGTCAGTAGCTGGTGGAGCTAGTATTGGATTAAAAAATACATCTAAATCTAGTACTGGTAAATCTTGGACAATGGGTAACCAGTTAACTTTCACAGGTTCTGGTGAGTTAGACAATGGTATGAACGTATCATTATCTTTCGTTCTTGACCAAGACGACGATACAACTTTAGGTGAAGCTGCCAGAGAGGAAAACTCTCCGTTTGACAGTCACTCTGTAACTGTAAGTTCAGACACTTTAGGAACTTTAGTATTCTCTGGTGAGGGTGGATCTTCTGCTCAATCAGCTATTGATACTACAGCTGCTGGTGATGCATGGAACAACGGTTCAGGTATTACTGCTATCAGAGCATCAGAAGCTGGAAACAACAGCATGTTGTATACACTACCGTCTGTAATGGATGATTTAACTGTTAAAGCATCTTATTCTCCAGGTGGAGCTGGTGGTGGATCTGCTACTGCTTATCACATCGGTTATGCAGGTGTTGAAGGTTTAACACTTGACTATGCTGTAGGTGAAACTGAAACTATTGGTTCAGAGCAAGAGCACACTACTTACAAAGCATCATACGCTTACAGTTCATTCACTTTAAGTTATTCACAAACTGAAAGTGCATATGATACTGACGCAGATGGTACTGATGAAGAAATTTCTTCATGGAACGTTGCTTACACAGTAACTGATGATATATCAGTTGCATATGGTCAAGAAACGATCGAAACTGAAGATCAAACTACTGATGAAGAAGTTAGCAAAATTAATGTTTCATACACAACTGGTGGTGTAACATTATCTGCTTCTCAGTTCTCAGCTACAGCTGTAGGTAACACTACAACTGAATCTTCAAGTACTGGTGATAAAGACAGATGGTCTTTATCAGCTACATTTGCATTCTAATTTAATTTAGATTTAAATTATAAAAAGGGCCCCTATTTAGGGGCCTTTTTTTTATTCAAAATAAGAAATACCCGCAAATTCTGGATTATTTAATAAACTAAGTTTTTTTTTATTATTTTTAGAAATTCCACCCAAAGCAACAATTTCTTTTTTTGTTAATTTAGATAGTAGTTTAAATCTATTTACACCTAGAAAATTTTTATTTTTTTTAAATAAAGATGATAAAAATATTTTTTTTGTTTTCTGTTTTTCTTTTATTTTAATTTCTTTCAGGTTGTGAGCTGAACCAATTATTTTGAAATCTTTTTTTAATGAATATGATAAGTGCCTCATACTTTTATTAAATGATGGAATATACGCTCCATCAAATTTCAATTTGATAGCTAATTTAATATTATTTGATAGATAAAATTTTAATCGTTTTTTTTTACAATAATTTTTGATTTTTAAAATCTGCTTTTCATCAACTTTTTCTGAGTTGTAATTGCGATAAATTATTATTGTTTCTTTGGGCAGTTTATCGATATTGTTTGTATCGTATTTATTTATAAAGTAATATTTATTTTTCATATTAAAATGCATAATATAGTCAAAAATTTATTTGATATAGAAACTAAAATCAACAAACGTGCAAAAATTATAGCGGTATCAAAGACTTTTAAAATTGATAAAATTTTACCGTTAGTAGATCACGGACATAGTCATTTTGGAGAGAATAAGGTTCAAGAGGCTGTTGAGAAATGGACTAACATTAAAAATAAAAATTCAAAATTAAATTTGCACATGATCGGAAAATTACAAACAAATAAAGTTAAATTTGCTGTAAAACTATTCGATTATATTCATTCTGTAGATAGTGAAAAACTTGCTAGAAAAATTGCAAATGAAGGGGAAAAAATAAATAAAAAAATAAAAATTTTTATTCAGGTAAATATTGGTGATGAAAATCAAAAATCTGGAATAAATAAAAATGAATTAAGCAATCTTGTTTCCATTTGCAAAAGTATAAATGTAGAATTAATTGGTCTAATGTGTATTCCACCAGAGAATTTAGATCCCACTAATTATTTCAAAGAAATGGATGCTCTAAATAAAAGTTTTGGTTTTTCTGAACTAAGTATGGGAATGTCAGGGGATTATTTAAAAGCTGTTGAAAATTCAGCAACATTTATAAGAATTGGCTCAAGTATATTTGGCAGTAGATCCTAAAGAATTTTTATTATTGAGTTTTTTTTGATAATTTTTAACATTATCAAGAAATCCTTTTGACTTAATGCAATACACCCTTCAGTAGGTTTGTAATCTCTTGTAAGATGTATAAATATACAACTACCTAGTCCTGGAATAGGTCTTTCAAAATTATATTTAATAGGAATTAATAAATCATACTTCTGATCTATCCTTTTTAATCTCTCATGTTTTATTTTATCGGAGATAGTAATTAATTTGTTATATTTTTTTGTGTAATTAATATCATCGCACCAAGCCATATGATCTTTAATCTTAATACATTTTAATCTAGTTTTTGGTTTACTTAATCTATCGCTTCTAAAATAAAGATCACCTATTCTATAATTACCTTTTGGAGTTTTTTGATCTCCTTCTTTTTTATTGTCTGCTATGCCTTTTTTCCCAACACTGCATTTAAATTGAAAATCATCTATCTGAAGTGTGTGTTTATTTTTTACCGTAATTATCATATTCTTAATCTATATGAATAATAAAATTTTATTAATTTATAAATTTATTTCATTGTACCATATTCTTGATGAGATTGATTTAGATTTAAATTTTAAGATTACTAACGTTCATAATGAAGATCAATTAAATGATGAAATATCAAAAACAAAAAATTATCTAGTTATTTGTGAAAAAAATAATTTAAATGAAAAGAATCAATTATTTATTGAAAAATTACCTATAAAAATTACAAAACTTTTAGAAAAAATAAATATTGAATTTATAAAACAACAATTCAATAACCAGTCACAAATTACAATAAATAAATATCTTATAGATTTAAATTCAAGAGAAATGAGCTTAAAAGATATGAAATTAAAATTAACTGAAAAAGAGGTTAATACAGTGATTTATCTATCTAAGGTTAAAAAACCTGTGAGTATAAAGGAATTACAAGAAAATGTATGGAGCTATCACTCTAATTTAGAAACTCATACTGTTGAAACACATATATATAGATTGAGAAAAAAAATTCTTAGTACCTTAAAAGATGATAGTTTTATAATTAGTAAAAAAAATGGTTACCAAATTAAATAAAAAAAATCCTATAGCAAAAAATTTATTTACAAATCAATATAAGCACAAAATAGTAAAGCCGAAAAAAGGAAAGGGCAGCTTTAAAAGAATTAAGAAAATTAAAAAATAATTATCTTATATCAACATTGAAACTAATAACTATTCTATCTTCATCAGACTGATTCACTGAAACTTTATGGGAAAGATAACCTGGGAAAAGTAGTAAATCACCTTCCTCTATACTTAAAGAAACAAAATCCTTATTTAATTCATTTTTACTTTTAATCTCAGGATACCAATATCTTTTTGCTTGGTTTGGATTCTCAATTTGAAACTTACCACAATTTTCTGGAGCCTTGACATAGTAAGCTGAACTTAAAAAGCTATTTGGGTGAGTATGTGCTACGTTAAAATTACCTTTTTTATTTATTATGGACCACATGCTTGTAATGCGAATTTGTTTGTTTTCAATTTTCCAACCTAGATTTTGACAAGCATTCAAAATATATTTTTGGAGTGCTAGTGCAAATTTATTTTGTATTGTGTCTTTTTGAGATATTTGAAAATCTGGAGAATGCCAACCACCCTCATTAGATTTAATAATTTTTTTTTCTTTATCATTTTCATAAAGATTATAAATATAATTTGATAATTCATTGTTAAATTCATTAAAGTTCTCAAATTTATATTTTAGAACAGGCTCTGGAAATAATTTTAAAATCTCTAAGTTTTTCATAATAAAATTTAAATTTTTCTATTTATAATTAAAGTCTAGCTCCAATTTTTTGAATTATTTTTGATGATAATTCGGTTCCTTTTTTTAAACAATCTTTTATGTGCATTTTGTTTACCAATCCATGTAAATAACCGGCAGCAAATAAGTCTCCAGCACCAGTTAAATCAGTTATCTCAAGATTTTTATATGCCTCTACTTCAAAAACTTCGTTATTCATTATAGCCATAGCTCCATCTTTACCCCTTGTAATTACAATATTTCTTTTTAAATTTTTGCTAAAAGAAATCACTTCATTTAATGATTTGGTGTTTAGTAAAGATAATATTTCTTGCTCATTAGCAAAAATAATATCTAATTTATTTTTAACTAGTTCTAGAAAATTATTTTTGTGTCTTTCTACACAAAATAAATCGGATAACGACATTGCAACCTTATTTGAGTTACTTATGGCTTTATCAAATGCTTTTTTAGGTTCTCCCTCATCCCACAAATAACCTTCTAAAAAAGTTATTTCTGCTTTTTGAAGGTCTTTAGTATTTACGTCAGTATCATTAATTTTTCCAGCTATTCCAAGAAATGTGCACATGGTCCTTTCTGAGTCAGGTGTTATTAAAATTAAGCAAGTACCTGTTGGAAGTTGTTCTTTTTTTTTCTTATATAAGTAATCTACTTTTTCATTTTTCAAACCATCTTCATATTTTTGACCTAAGCTATCTTCATTAACTTTTCCTATAAATCCAACTTCGTTACCTAATTGGGATAATCCAACAATAGAATTTGCTACAGAACCTCCAGAAATAGTTTGTTCAATTCTCAAACTTGATATTAAATTATTAAATTCTTTTTCATCAATGAGTTTCATTGTACTTTTAGTTAATGAGTTTTTTGTTAAAAAATCATCATCTACTCTACAAAGTACATCTACTATTGCGTTTCCAATTCCTAAAATTTTCATTTATGCTTTTTTGGTAATAACAGGTTTTATTCTGTTTGGGTAGCATGTAGTACATATTTTACAGCTTAAACCATAGCAATCTCTTGCCTTACAATATTCTCTACCATAAAAAATTATTTGTAAATGAAGTTTAGACCAGTTTTTTTTAGGAAAT
The DNA here is from genome assembly GCA_902617805.1 of uncultured Pelagibacteraceae bacterium. GTDB lineage: Bacteria > Pseudomonadota > Alphaproteobacteria > Pelagibacterales > Pelagibacteraceae > Pelagibacter. Next base: position 10,122 of record CACMYF010000009.1, on the reverse strand, counting down.
ATTCTTTTTAAATCTTTTTCAGTCTGAACTACATTTTTTCCACTAGTTAAACCCCACCTTTGTGCAAGCCTATGAATATGTGTATCGACAGCAAAAGCTGGATATCCAAAACCCTGAGACATCACTACGCTAGCAGTTTTATGTCCTACACCAGGCAATTTTTCAAGTTCTTCAAAAGTTTTGGGTACCTTACCTTTATGTTTTTCTAATACTTGTTTTGACATTAAGTAAATACTTTTGGCTTTAACTCTAAAAATTCCAATTTTTTTAATTAATTTTTCAATTTTTTTTCTACCTAATTTTACAAAATGTTCTGGTTTATAATATTTTGGATATATATCCTTTGTTACGTTGTTAACATTTACATCAGTACATTGTGCTGAAAGCAGCACAGAAATTAAAAGTGTGAAAGTGTTTTTACTTTTTAAAGGAACAGGTGCTTTAGGGTAAACTTTATTAAGAATTTTAATTATTATTTTTGCTTTTTGTTTCTCATTCATTATGAAAAGTTAAGCAAGTCTCTCATAGAATATAAGCCTGGTTTTTTTTTCATCAACCATTTAGAGGCAGTTAAAGCTCCATCTGAGTAAAGTGCTCTATCAAAAGCTTCATGGTTTAATGTAATTATTTCTTTTCCACTTGAGAATTTTACTTCGTGTTCACCTATAATTTCACCTTTTCTAATTGAGTTAAAATTAATCTTTTTTCCATAAGGAAAAGATTTTTTATTTAAGAATTTTTTACCAATTAAATTATATAAATTTTTATTTTTTCCATCAGCAATTCCTTTACCTAGCATTAAAGCAGTTCCAGACGGATAGTCTTTTTTATGTTTGTGATGTATTTCAAATATTTTACTTAAGTATTCATCATTTAATGATTTTGATGCAATCTCTGTTAAATACATTAATAAATTTACACCTAAGCTCATATTACCAGCTTTTAAAATAGGTATTTTTTTTGCGTATTTTTTTATTTGATTTTCTTGGCTCCTAGTAAACCCCGTAGTACCAATAACTACTTTTAGCTTAAGTTTTGATGCTATTTTAAGTATCTCAAGTGTACAATTTGGTACTGTAAAATCAATAATTACATCAGTTTTTTTAAAGGCTTTATCTGAATTTAATTCAGGTTTAACTCCATTAAACTTTTTATTTATTAATCTATTTTCTGTAAGTGTAACTAGTTTAAAATTTTTATTTTTCTTTGAAGACTTAATTAATTGCTGGCCCATCCTACCCATGCAACCAGAAATCGCTAAATTAATTTTTTTCATTTAGCTAATATTAACCTTTTTTAGAAGATTAGTCTTTTAGTTTTTCCAGAAATCTTTTGCTTTTTGAAAAAATTTTTTAATACTTGGATTAGATTTATCGTTTTCAATTTCTCTAAATTGCTCTAATAATTCTTTTTGTTTTTTATTTAAATATACAGGAACTTCTGTTTTAACTTGAACATATAAGTCCCCGAAATCACCCCTTCTCATGAATGGCATACCTTTACCCTTTAATCTAAATTGTTTACCATTTTGAGTTCCATCAGGAATTTTAATTTTTGCTTTTCCACCATCAATAGTTGGAATTTCAATAGTAGTCCCCAAGGCAGCATCAGCTAAAGAAAGTGGAAATTCAAAAAATAAATTTTCATCAGATCTTTTAAACAAATCATGAGAGTTAACGTTAATGAACAAATAAAGATCACCTGTTGCCCCACCCCTTGTTCCTGCTTCACCTTTGCCAGCTAATCTAATTCTTGTTCCATCATCAACCCCCTTTGGAATGGTTACAGATATTTTTTTGGATGCTTGTTTTTTTCCTTGTCCATTACAATCATTACAAGGATTGGTTATTTCTTCACCATTTCCATTACATTGAGGACATGTTTGTTGAACAGTAAAGAATCCTTGGTTAGATCTTATTTTACCATTCCCACCACAATACGAGCATCTGTCAGGTGAATAACCTGGTTTAGATCCATTACCTTTACAGGTTCCGCATTGTTCTGTTGTTGAAAATTTTATATCTTGCTTTTTTCCACTATAAGCTTCTTCAAGAGAAATTGATAAATCGTATCTTAAGTCTGAACCTCTGTTATTTGACCGTCTATTTCTCGATCTTCCACCACCACCAAAGTCTCCAAAGAAATCTTCAAAAATATCTGAAAAATCTGCTCCACTAAATCCACCAAAACCTCCACCCGGTCTGCCACCTCCATTTTCGAAAGCTGCATGACCAAAGTTATCGTAGTTTTGTTTCTTCTCTTTGTCTGAAAGTATTCCGTAGGCCTCACTAGCTTCTTTAAATTTTTCTTCAGCCTTAGTGTCTCCAGGATTTTTATCAGGATGATATTTAACAGCTAATTTTCTGTATGCAGATTTTAATTCTTCAGGACTTGCGCTTTTGTTAACGCCTAGGACATCGTAATAGTCTCTTTTAGCCATCAAATTACCCCAGACAATTAAATGTCAGTTTAAGCGCTTTTTTCTTTATTCTCGTCTTTTACTTCTTCGAAATCAGCATCAACAACATTCTCGTCTTTTTTACTTGCATCATCTCCACCATCATCCTTACCTGAATCTGGTTTTGCACTTTGTTGTGATTTATAGATTGCTTCACCAAGTTTCATTGAAGCTTGAACTAAAGCTTCAGTTTTTTTCTTAATATCCTCAATATCTTCACCTTTTAGAGCTTCTTTTACAGCAGTTGATGCATCTTCAATTGCTTTTTTCTCTGCATCAGAAATTTTTGATCCATGCTCTTTTAAATTTTTTTCAGTAGAGTGAATTAAAGTATCTGCTTGATTTCTAACATCAACTGACTCTCTTTTCTTTTTATCAGCTTCTTTATTAGCTTCTGCATCTTTAACCATTTTTTCAATTTCTTCATCACTTAGTCCGCCTGAAGCTTGAATTTGTATCTTTTGTTCTTTACCAGTTCCCTTGTCTTTTGCTGAAACATTTACGATACCATTAGCATCAATATCAAATGTAACTTCAATTTGAGGAACACCTCTTGGAGCTGGCGCAATACCTACTAATTCAAAATTACCTAAGGCTTTATTATCAGCTGCCATTTCTCTCTCACCCTGTAGAACTCTAATAGATACAGCTGGTTGATTATCTTCGGCAGTTGAAAATACCTGACTTTTTTTAGTTGGTATTGTTGTATTTTTATCAATCAGTTTTGTAGAAACACCTCCAAGTGTTTCGATACCTAGTGATAATGGAGTTACATCTAATAGAAGCACATCTTTAACATCACCTTGTAATACACCTGCTTGAATAGCAGCACCCATTGCAACTACTTCATCTGGGTTTACACTTTTGTTAGGATCTTTTCCAAAGAAGTTTTTAACTTCCTCTAATACTTTTGGCATTCTAGTCATACCGCCTACCATAACTACTTCATCAATTTCACTAGCAGAAATCCCCGCATCCTTTAAAGCAGTCTTACATGGGGGCATAGTTCTAGCAATTAAGTCCTCAACTAAAGCTTCAAGTTTTGCTCTAGTCATTTTTAAATTAATATGTTTTGGACCTGTTTTATCTGCTGTAATGAAAGGTAAATTAATATCTGTTTGTTCTGCAGAAGATAATTCTATTTTTGCTTTTTCAGCAGCTTCTTTTAGTCTTTGTAAAGCAAGTTTGTCTGATTTAAGATCAATTCCATTATCTTTCTTAAATTCAGAAACTAAGTAATCAACAACAGCATTATCAAAATCTTCACCACCTAAAAAGGTATCACCATTAGTTGATTTAACTTCAAATACACCATCACCCAATTCTAAGATAGATACATCAAACGTTCCTCCACCTAAATCATATACAGCAATTTTTTTATTTTGTTTTTTATCTAATCCATAGGCTAGAGAAGCAGCTGTTGGTTCATTAATAATTCTTAAAACTTCTAATCCAGCAATTTTTCCTGCATCTTTTGTTGCTTGTCTTTGTGCATCATTAAAGTATGCGGGTACTGTAATCACAGCTTTTGTTACAGCTTGACCCAAATATTTTTCTGCAGTTTCTTTCATTTTTTGTAAAATGAAAGCAGATATTTGAGAAGGTGAATATTTTTCACCCTTAGCTTCAATCCAAGCGTCACCTTTTTCGGAATTAACTATTTTAAATGGAGCAGCTTCTACATCTTTTTTTACTGTCGGGTCATCAAAATTTCTTCCAATTAATCTTTTAACTGCAAAGATAGTGTTTTCTGGATTTGTTACAGCTTGTCTTTTTGCTGGTTGTCCAATTAATTTTTCGTTTTCATCCGTAAATGCCACAACTGATGGAGTAGTTCTTGCTCCCTCAGCATTTTCTAAAACCTTAGCCTGTGTTCCTTCCATAATGGCAACACATGAATTTGTTGTTCCTAAGTCTATTCCAATAATTTTGCTCATAATACTAATGTCTCTCTTTCGTCATATAGGGTTTAAATGTAAAACTACAAGTTGATCTCATAATTATTTATTTTCTGAATTTTCCTGATTTTCCTCAGTTTTTTCTTCTTTAATTGTAACTTTTTTTGATACTCCTACTAATGAGGGTCTAAGTAATCTGTCTTTTATAGTAAAACCTTTTTGAATTTCCTGAATTATTGTTCCAGGTTCTTTCGTATCGTCTTCAATTTCCATCATTGCTTGGTGAAAGTTTGGATCTAGTTTTTTATTAATGCTCTCAATTGGTTTAATGTTATTTTTTTCGAAAATTGAGATTAGATCTTTTTTAATAATATCTAAATGTTCTAGAGTCTTATTTAATGCTTCAGTTTCTTTTAACTTGTCATCACTTTCAAGAACATGTTTTGATCGATCCAAGTTATCAATCAAGTTTAACGCTTCTTTAGCAAAACTATAGCCACCATATTCAAAAGCATCCTCTTTTTCTTTTTCAAATCTTCTTCTTTGATTTTCCATTTCAGCAAAGGTTCTTGCTACCTTATCTTCGAGTTCGGCAATTTTTTCTTCTGGAGTTTGTTCTTTAACTTCTTCTTTGGGTTCTTGGTTTGTTTTTTGTTTATTTTCTTCGACTAAGTTTTCTTCAAGGCTCTCAGTTTCTTTTGCTGTATCCTGGTTCTGATCTGTAGAAGGGTTATTTGAGTTTTCTTCTTTTTCCATAGCATCTTATATGGTAAGGATTTTAGTAATTTCTAGATGTCTAAACAAAAAATTAATAAATTAATTATTGGTACTAACAACAAGGGTAAATTACGTGAAATCAAGAGTTTGTTGCCAAAAAGGATTAAAATTTACTCTACATCCCAATTTAATCTTAGGAGCCCAGTTGAAAATGGAAAAACATTTAAAGAAAACTCATTGATTAAATCTAGATATTTTTCAAAAAAAACAGGATTTATTTGTTTGGCAGATGACTCGGGTTTAGAGATAGATTTTTTAGACAAAAGTCCAGGAATTTATTCTGCAAGGTGGGGGGGAAGGCATGGAGACTTTAGTAAAGCTATAAGAAAAGTTTATAGAGAGCTAAATAAAAAAGATAAAGATTGGAAAAGTAAAAAAATTAGCGCAAGATTTATTTGTGCACTATCTATTTCATATTTAAATAAAAAAATTGCTTGTGTATTAGGAAATGTAGAAGGTTATATTTCGGATAAACCGAAAGGAAAAAATGGATTTGGATATGATCCAATTTTTATTCCCTTAAAAAAAAGAAAAACCTTCGGAGAAATGAAGCCATCACAAAAATATAAGATGGATCATAGGTACCAAGCTTTTAAAAAAATTAAAAAATTTCTATAAGTTTTTGGTCCTCAATTTTATAAAAATTAAGTCTATGATTTATTTTATTATTTTTGATATCAAAAATTCCTATTTTTCCTTTAAAAGAGTTTTTTCTCTTAAAAATTTTATTTAGGTTTTCTGCTTTTGAGTTTATTGACAAATAATATACTAACCCAACAAGATCATAACTTAATAGAGACAAGTGAGTAGGGTCTTCATTGAATGCGTTGAAGTATTTTATTTTGTAGTTATCAAAATTTTCTTTATTTATTGATGGATAATATAAAGGTTGGATATCAGTTTCATTTAATAAACTTTCGTCAAACCATTGATTTAAAGTTATAAAATATTTGTTTTTAGGAAGTACGTCAGTGTACAAAAGTGATGTAGATACACTTTTTAGACTTTCATCAAAATCTGCAATTACCACAGCATCAAAATTTAAACCACCTAAAGTGTATCTTTTTTCTAGTCTTTTTATTTTCTTTTCCTTATTTGGATCATTTGAATTTTTTATCCTTTTTATTTCATCCTCTAAGTTTTGCTTCCTTATTCTGTAGTTAGTAATTTCTTCTATTTGTTTTGTAAGCTTTGTAGGTTCTGTATTATATTCATAATCTTTATATATTTTAATTTTTGAATTTTTTATTCCTTTTTTAACTTCAAATTCATAATCTTGTATTGGTGTTAAAAAAATAGTTCTTTGTATTTGATTAGTTTCTAAAAATTTTTTTATTGTATTAAATTGTGATGTAGAATTAATCCCAGCAGAGATTACATTTTTTGGAAGGTTTAAAGTTTTATTTGTTAATGATAAAAATGTTAAATTTTTCATTTCATCTAAATAAGTTAAACTTTCATAGAAAACAGGGCCTATAACAATTTTTATACCCATTTCACTTAATTCAAATGCCGATTTTAAAGTTTGGTTAGCTTTAGTTGCTGTATCTTTTGGATAGATTTCTATCAGATCATTATCAATATCTTTAACAGCTAATCCAACCGCTTTAACAATTGACTCTCCAATCTCTTTATTTTCTCCTGTCATAGGTACCAATAATCCTATCTTAATTTTTTCTTGAGCTTTTACAGTTGAAAAAAACAGAAAGTATAAACTTAAAAAAATAAAATAAATAATTTTAATTAATTTGATCATTTTGATGTTAGTATAATATTTTTTAAGCTAAATTATGATTATAAAACCACAATTTAAATTAAAAGAATACGAAAATGGTCTTTATCTGGTATCAACTCCTTTAGGAAATCTAAAAGATATAACGTTAAGAGCAATTGAAGTTTTACAGCAATCTCATTATATTTTATGCGAAGATACTCGCGTTTCAAAAAATCTTTTAGATAAATACCAAATAAAATCAAAATTAATTTCAAATCATAAATTTAATGAGAAAAAAAATGTAATAAAAATTATTGAATATCTAAAATCTGGAAAAATAATTTCTTTGATATCTGATGCTGGTACACCCAGTATTTCTGATCCTGGGTCAATTTTAGTTAATGAGTGCATTAATAACGAGATAAAAATATTTCCTATTCCCGGACCTTCAGCTGTTGCCGCAGCTATTTCAATAAGTGGTTTTTCAGACAAATTTTTGTTTTGTGGTTTTTTTCCAGACAAAAAAGAGCAACTATCTAATGAATTAAAAAAATTCTCAGAAATTGAAAATTCATTAGTTTTTTTTGTTTCTCCTAAAAAAATTAATAAAGTAATACCTGAAATAAAAAAGAATTTTAATGGGAGAAGGATAGTTTTTTGTAGGGAAATAACAAAAATATATGAAGAATTTATCAGAAAAAACGTGGATGAATTAAAATTATTTGAAAAAGAACCTAAAGGTGAGCTTACAGTTGTTATTTCTGAAAAAAAAATAAATAAAAATTTGTCTGAAAAACTAACTGAATCAGATATGAATATAATTAAAAAAATGATTAATAAATTAACTACCAAAGAAATTACAGATATTGTTAGTGAAAGTACTAAGGTGCGTAAAAAAGAAATATACAATTATTGTTTGAAATTAAAAAATGAAAAATAAAATATTAATTTTAATATTCGTAAGTTTTGTTTTAACGGCATGTGTTGGAGTCGGTTCCAAAGGTCTTTTTGGAACTGGTGTTTCTGTTGCATTAGATCCCAGAACAGTGGGTACTCAAATAGATGATTCTATAATGCAAAAAAGCATAAGTGCAAAAATTTTGGCAAAAGATAAAAAATATCTTTTAGCTGTAAAAACTAAAGTTTTAGATGGAAGAATTTTTGTTACCGGAAAAGTAGATAGCCCAGAAGAAAAATTAATGATTACAAAATTAGCATGGGAAACCAAGGGTGCTAGATCTGTCAGAAATGATATTAAAATTAAGGAAGAGTTTAATTTTAAACAATCTGCAAAAGATGTATTAATAACATCACAACTTAGAACAGCTATAATTGTTAATAAAAATATTAAGGCAACCAATTATCAAATAGATACCTATAAGAAGAAAATTTATATTTATGGAATTGCCTTAACTTCAGAGGAAAAAGATTTAGTTATAAGTGAAGCAAAAGAAATACTTGATGTCGAAGACGTGATCGCAAGTATAATACTTGTTGAAGATTTGAGAATTCAAAGAGATTAATTATTTTTTGTAATCAATCACTTGGGAAGAATAAGCGGCAATTGATGCCAGGTTAAGTATCTCAGAAGTTGATGATCTTAAAGGAGCAATTTCTATTGGAAGACCAAGTCCAATTAATAATGGTCCTATAACTTTTGTGTCTCCAATTGTTTTCATCAGTTTGTATGATATTGCTGCACTATGTTGTCCAGGCATTATTAAAATATTTGCTTTACCAACTATCTTTGCAAAAGGATAAAGTTCTTCATACTCTGGATTAAGAGCAACATCAGGCTGCATATCTCCATCAAATTCAAAGTCTACTTTTCTTTCTTTTAATATTTCAACAGCGCTCCGAATATGTTTTGTTCTACTAGTAAGGGGTTGTCCAAATGTAGAGTGGGATACAAAAGCAACCTTAGGATCAAATCCAAAAAGTCTAACTACTCTTGCTGTAGATATCGCCATTTCAGCCATTTGTTCAGAAGTTGGATATTCATGGACACTTGTATCACCAACAAAAATAGTTCTCCCCTTGTGAACAATCATGTTTAAACCAAACATAATCTCACCTTTTCTTACATCAACAACTTGCTTAATTTTTTCAAATGAAGCACCAAATCGTCTTGTATTGCCTGTTACAGCACCATCAGCATCACCGCAGGCAACCATACTAGTAGCCCAGACAACTCTATCATTTCTAATCATTCTGTCACAATCTCGTTCTAATAATCCTTGCTCTCTCTGTAATTTCTCAAATAAATGTTTAACGTATCTTTTTCTCTTTTCCTCATCTTTTGAATTAACTATTTCAATGTCAAAATTTTCGCTATATCCAATATTTTTAATTTGTTCTTTAATTTTACTTTCTTTACCAACCAAGATTGGAATACCTAATTTAGAATTTTTAAATGCTATAGCGGCTTTTAAAGTATTTTCATCTTCACCATCTGCAAAAACAATTTTTTTCTGATTTTTTTTAATAAATGAATTTATACCTTGCATGATGGTTACTGTCGGGTCTAGTCTTTGTTTTAGCTGATCTTTATAAACATCAAAATCATCTATATTTTTTCTAGCTACTCCACTATCTATAGCTGCTTTTGCTACAGCTACTGGTATTACACTAATTAATCTTGGATCAAATGTAGATGGAATAATATAATCTTTTCCATAATGAGGTCTTTCTCCACCCATAGCTGCAACCACTTCATCAGGAACATCTTCTCTTGCAAGCTTAGCTATTGCATTTGCCGCAGCAACTTTCATTTCTTCATTTATCGTTTTAGATCTCACATCTAAGGCTCCTCTAAAGATATAAGGAAATCCAATTAAATTATTTACTTGATTAGGGTAATCTGATCTCCCTGTTGCAACGATTGCATCATTTCTAACTTCATTAATTTCCTCTGGGGTAATTTCTGGATCAGGATTAGCACAAGCAAATATAATTGGATTTTTAGCCATTGATTTAACCATCTCTTTTTTTAGAACACCTTTTGCAGACAATCCTAAAAAAACATCTGCACCATTAACAGCATCCTCTAAAGTTCTATGTTTAGTTTTAATTGCATATCTGGATTTCCATTGATCAATTCCCCCAGTTCTTCCTTCATAAATAACTCCTTTTCTGTCTAGCATTATTATATTTTCGGATTTTACTCCTGAGTTTTTAAATAACTCAGTACAAGCTTGTGCTGAGGCGCCAGCACCATTAACTACAACTTTAATTTTTTTTATCGATTTACCACAAATATCTAAGGCATTAATTAA
>CACMYF010000008.1 GCA_902617805.1 uncultured Pelagibacteraceae bacterium | reverse complement strand
AATTTAGTAAAGCATTATAAATTCTCTTTTTCTGTATATTAAAAATGTCATTAAAAATTTTTTTACCTTTATCATTAAGAAAAACATGCTTTACTCTAGTGTCCTTAGCATCTTTTTTAAACATAATGATTTCAAGTTTAATTAAATCCTTGAGAACACGATTTAAGCTTTGTTTTGTGACTTTTAATCTTTTAAGTAGCTCTGAAATCGATATCCCTTCATACATTGACAGTAAATGAATTACCTTATGGTGCGCTAAACCAATCGAATATCTGTCTAATATTTTTTTAGAGTCAGAAAACGTTTCTCTGTAGCTTACAAATAGTTTTTCAATTAGATCTTTAAGCTGGTCATCTTTTAAATACAAAAGTTCTTTCATAATAGGTAAGTTATATTGACATATTAAAGATACAAAGATATTTTTCAGTTATAAATTAAAAAAATTTTCACACATGATACCTTACGATAAGAGATCTGGAAAAATATGGTACAACAACGAATTAGTTGATTGGGCAGACGTTAAACTCCATGTTTTAAGCCATGGTATGCACTATGCTAGTTGTGTATTTGAAGGTGAGAGAGTTTATGATGGTTCAATTTTCAAATTAGAGGAGCACACAGCCAGATTTTTTCATTCTGCTAGAAGAATGGGTTTTGAAATTCCATACACAGAAGAAGAAATCAATAATGCATCAAATAAAATTATCGCAACTCAAAAAGTAGAAAATGGTTATGTTAGACCTGTTGCCTGGAGAGGTAGTGAGATGATGGCTATTTCTGCGCAACAAACAAAAATACATGTTGCGATTGCAACGTGGGAATGGGGATCTTATTTTGACCCTAAACTTAAAGTAGAAGGAATAAGATTAAATATTTCAAATTGGAGAAGACCAGCACCTAATACAATACCATGGGATACAAAGGCATCAGGTCTTTACATGATTTGTACTCTCTCAAAACATGAGGCAGAAAAGCAAGGATATACCGATTCTTTAATGCTTGATCATGAAGGAAATATTGCAGAAGCAACTGGAGCTAATATTTTTTTCAAAGATAAAAATGGAGAAATTCACACTCCCATACCAGATTCTTTTTTAGACGGTATTACAAGAAGAACTGTAATTGGAATTGCAAAATCAAAAAATATAAAAGTACACGAAAGAAAAATTAGTCCAACGGAACTACCAAATTTTGTTGGATGTTTTTTAACAGGAACAGCAGCAGAGGTAACTCCAGTATCTTGTATTGCTGAAAATCAATTTAAAGTTTGTGATACTATTATTGATTTGAATGAAAGTTATCAGGCATTAGTTAGGAAGAAAAAAGCAGCCTAGTCTTTACTATCCTCAGACATAGCATGATCAATACCTTTTCTCATATAATCATATCCAGTAAAAAGTGTTAAAGCAGCGGATAACCATAAAAGAATTATACCTATTGTTTGGGCATTATAGTCTTGAAAATTAATTATTTTATTTCCTGTGTCTCCAGACAACAAAAGAGCTATTGATACCATTTGTAATACAGTTTTAAGTTTTGCAAGATTTGAAACAGGAAGTTTGATTCTTCCTTTTGCCAAAAATTCTCTCAAACCTGAAATTAAAATTTCTCTGGTAAGAATTATAATTGCTGCAATTACCTCGTAATTTCTGATCGTTCCATCCATAACCAAAAGTATTAATGCTGTAGCAACAATAATTTTATCAGCTATAGGATCTAATAATTCACCCAGTTTTGACTCTACCCCAAACATTCTAGCCAACATACCATCTAAAAAGTCTGTAAATGATGCAACAATAAATAATATTAAAGCAGTAAGATCACCATAAAATCCTGGAAGATAAAAAGCTAAAACAAAAAAGGGAACAATTATTATTCGCCCTATCGTTAATAAGTTTGGAATTTTTTTTAGCATAATTATTCGTGAAAAAAGTTATATATCTTTTTTGCTACTTTTTCCTCAACACCTTCTACAGATTTTATTTCATCTAAACTAGCAGACTCAACCGATCTTGCAGATCCAAAATGGTTCAATAAAGCTCTTTTTCTTATAGCCCCAATCCCCTCTATTTGATCTAACAGAGATTTGCTTATACCTTTTTTTCTCTTTGCTCTGTGAGCACTAATAGCAAATCTATGTGATTCATCCCTAATTCTTTGAAGAAAAAATAGTGTAGGGTCGTTTCTTGTAAATTTGTATTCTTTACCATTATGAAAAAAAGTTTCATTTCCACTATTTCTAAATTTACCTTTTGCTATTGCAATAATCGGAATGTCGTGAAGTCCTAATTCATTTAGGCTCTCTCTGGCTACTGAGTATTGACCTTTCCCCCCATCTACCAGAACCAAATCAGGAAAAGCAAGGTAATTATCTTTTTCTTGAACTGCTCTTTTGAACCTCCTATTTAATACCTCTCTCATCATTCCATAGTCGTCTTGCTCATTTTTTTTATGCTTAATATTAAATTTTCTGTACCTTTTTTTTATAAATCCTTCATCGCCGTAGGCTATTAAAGCGCCAACACTATTTGTACCCTGAATATGACTATTATCATAAACTTCAATTAAATTTATATTGGTTTCTAAATTAAATTTTTTAGCTACTGCGTCGAACAATTCTTTATTATTCTGACTTTCATAAAGTTTTCTATTAAGACTATCCTTTGCATTTTTAATTGCTTGATTAATTACTTTTAGTTTTGATCCTTTTTTTGCAACGGAAATATTTATTTGTTTACCTTCTTTTTGTGTTAGTGTTTTTTCAATTAATGCTTTTTCCTTTATTTCTTCTGAAAGAATAACTGAGGAAGGAACGCTTTTATTTTCATAAAATTGAGATACAAATGAATTCAGGATTTCACTAAACTTTTCATCTGGATCGTGTTTTGGAAAAAAAGCTTGATTACCCCAATTTTGTTTAGATCTATAAAAAAATACTTGAATACAAGTTTTTCCAGATTCTTTATATCCTGCAATAACATCTGCCTCAACTAAGTTTGCTTCATTAATTCTCTGTGAAGATTGAATTATATTTAATGCTTTAATTCTATCTCTTAAAATTACAGCTTTTTCAAAATCAAGATCCTCACTTGCTTTTTCCATTTGTTTAGAAAGATTTTTTTGAATTTTCCTAGATTTGCCTGAAACAAATTCAATAGCATCTTCTACTGTTTGATTATATTCCTCTTTTTTTACATATCCTACACAAGGTCCAGAACATCTTTTTATTTGATATAAAATACAAGGTCTTTCTCTGTTTTTGAAAACAGTGTCATCACAAACTCTTAAATGAAAAATTTTTTGGATCATTTTGATTGTCCAATTAGCTGAACCAGCAGATGCAAAAGGTCCAAAGTAAAAACCTTCTTTTGTTTTTTTTCCTCTATGTCTTTTTATTTGAGGCCATTTATCCCTATTACCAATAAATATAAATGGAAATGACTTATCATCACGTAAAAGGATATTAAATTTTGGTTTATGTTTTTTTATTAAATTTGCTTCTAGTAGTAAAGCTTCACTTTCATTAGATGTTGTTGTTATCTCTAATTTTCTTGTTTGAGATAACATTCGTTCAGTTCTAATTATATGATTTTTTTCTGCAACATAACTCTTTAACCTATTTGGTAAATTTTTGGCTTTACCCACATAAAGAATTTCATTGTTTTCATTAAGCATCCTGTATACGCCTGGAAGTTTTGGTACTAGAGGTAGCTCTTTTTTAATTACTTCTTTTCCTATTTCAGAGCTTATCATGGCTTCTCTTTTTGGTAATTTGAATACCAACAGATGAACACTGTTTTAAAATTTCTAATTTTTCAATTTTTAGCATTATTTTAGCAATCCTTTTGTCTCTAAATAGTTCGTCAAAAACAGCTTCTGCTAAAGTTTCTAGGAAATTATAATGTTTCTTTTTTACAAGTTTCGTAATTAATTTTACTATAGTTCCATAATTAACAATGGATTTTATGTCTTTATCGCTTGAAGGTTTTTTGTCCTCATAGTCTATTTCAAGACTAAATTTAACTTTCTGTGGTTTTTCTTTTTCAAAATCGTAATAACCAAGTTTTAAATCTAAGATTAATTCATTAATTAGGATTTTTTTCTCATAATTAAATAGGCTTTTATTTTTATCTATTTTGACAATTTTTAAATTATTTTTTTTCATTCTTTACCTATTACATCTGGTGTTTGCCAGTTAAGATTTTGACCACTATCAATAGCTAAAACTTGACCAGTAATAGATATATTTTTAATAAAAAAGTCAACAGCATTGCATATTTGTTCCACATCAACTTGTCTTTTCAGGGGTGTTGCTAAATATTGCTTTTTGAAATGTTTTTCAGATTGTCTTTGATTTTTTATAGTGGGTCCAGGTGCAATTGCATTGACTCTTATATTAGGAGCCAAACTCATGGCACTAGTTTTTGTTAAAGTATACAAACCAGTTTTGCTAAGAGTGTATGAAAAAAAGTAAGGAGTTAATTTGAACACTCTTTGATCAATAATATTTATAATATTATTATTTTTGCCTTTAACATTTTTAGCAAATTCTTTTGTTAATAGTGCAGGTGCTCTTAAATTTGTCCTCAAATGATTACTCCAACTATCTAACGAGAAATTTTCTAATTTATCATTTTCAAATAAGGAGGCATTGTTAACAAGACAATCAAAATATTTTAGTTTTGATTTTGCAAATTTAATAATTTTTTTTATATCAGTTTCTTTGCTTAAATCACCTTTGACTAAGTATACTTTTGTGCCTTTGCTAGATAATTCTTTTTTTAATTTTCCTGCTTTTAATTTTGATTTATTATAATGGATTAAGATTTCAATATTTGGACCAGATAACTTTCTTGCAATTGCAGCACCCATTCGAGTAGCTCCACCAGTAATAATTATTTTCCGTACTTCCATTTCTTATCTCTTTTTTTTGTAACTTTAGTTCCTGGCATACCCATAGTTGATCTACCTTTTGGATAAAGCTTATTTTTTACATCATACTGCCTTATTTTTGGATTTAATGTAATTTCTAATTCAGTGCTTTCTAATTTTCTTATTTCATCTCGTATTTTAGCAGCTTCTTCAAACTCTAAATTAGATGCCGACTCTTTCATTTTTTTATCTAGAGCTTTGAGGTGTTTTTTAAGATTTCCCCCAACATTAGACCCTTCGCTTACTTTAACATAGTCTTTTTCATAAACACTCTCTAGAATGTCACTGATTTCTTTTTTTACCGATTTTGCATCTATCTTGTGTTTCTTATTGTAAGCTAACTGAATTTTTCTTCTTCTATCAGTTTCAGCAATTGCTTTTTTTATACTTTTCGTCTCCTTGTCTGCATATAAAACTACTTTGCCATCAACATTTCTAGCTGCTCTTCCTATAGTTTGAATTAAAGATGTTTCAGATCTTAAAAAACCTTCTTTATCAGCATCTAAAATTCCAACTAAAGCACATTCAGGAATATCTAATCCCTCCCTTAATAAGTTAATTCCAACTAAAACATCAAATACACCCATTCTTAGATCTCTCATGATTTCAATTCTTTCTAATGTATCAATATCTGAGTGAAGGTATCTTACCTTTATACCGTTCTCATGAAGATATTCGGTTAAATCTTCAGCCATTTTTTTAGTTAGTGTTGTTACTAATACTCTATGATTATTTTCTATAACTCTTTTACATTCATGCATTAAATCATCCACTTGATTTTTTGCAGGTCTTATTTGTACAGGAGGATCAATTAATCCTGTTGGTCTAATTACCTGGTCTATAAACTTACCTTTTGTTTGTTCTAGTTCCCAGGGTCCAGGAGTTGCCGAAACAAATACAGTTTGAGTTCTCATTAAATCCCATTCTTCAAATTTTAATGGTCTATTATCCATACACGAAGGAAGTCTGAATCCATATTCTGCTAAAGTACTTTTTCTTGATCTATCACCTTTATACATTCCATTAAGCTGAGGTACTGTAACATGACACTCATCTACAAATATTAAAGTGTTATCTGGAAAATATTCAAAAAGAGTGGGAGGAGGCTCTCCAGGTTTTCTTCCTGACAAAAACCTTGAATAGTTTTCAATACCAGCACAAGAACCTGTGGCTTCAATCATTTCAAGATCAAATTTAGTTCTTTCTTCTAATCTCTGTGCTTCTAATAATTTATTTTCAGCACGGTGTTTCTTTAAAGTTACTTCTAATTCTTTTTTTATATTAATTACTGCTTGTTCGATTGTAGGCTTAGGAGTGATGTAGTGACTATTTGCATAAACTTTTACTAAACTTAATTCTCTTACTTTATCACCGGTTAACGGATCAAACTCTTCTATCTGTTCTAATTTATCCCCAAATAGACAAAGTCTCCAAGCTCTATCTTCTAAATGAGAAGGAAATATTTCTAAATATTCTCCTCTTGCTCTAAATGTTCCTCTATAAAAATTTTGATCATTTCTTTTATATTGTAGAGCAACTAAAGATTTGATTATTTCTTCTCTGTTGTAGTCATAATTTTTTTGAAGAGTTAGCGTCATTTTGCTATACGCTTCAACTGAACCCAATCCATAGATACACGAAACACTTGCTACAATTAAAACATCATCTCTTTCTAAAAGAGATCTGGTTGCTGAGTGCCTCATTCTATCAATTTGTTCATTTATAGAGGCTTCTTTCTCTATATATGTGTCTGATCTCGGCACATAAGCCTCTGGAGTGTAATAGTCATAGTATGAAACGAAATATTCAACAGCATTGTCTGGAAAAAAGGTTTTCATTTCCCCATAAAGTTGAGCAGCAAGAGTTTTGTTTGGAGCTAAAATCAAGGCAGGTCTATTAGTAGCTTCAATTACTTTAGCCATTGTAAAAGTTTTTCCAGATCCCGTTACACCAAGTAAAACTTGATTAAATTGATCTTTGTTAGCACCATTTACTAATTTTTTTATCGCTTCAGGCTGATCACCAGCAGGTTTAAAATCAGATTTAATTTTGAATTTTTTTCCACCCTCTAGTTTTCCACCTATTTTAGGATTTTTACTCTGAATATCTGTAATTAAATCTTGATAAGTATTTTCCATATATTAAACAACGTATTAGAATTTATTTATATTTCAATGAGCATAATATCAGACAGTTTAAAGAAGATTAAACCATCACCTACTATTGCTGTTACTCAAAAAGCAAGAGAATTAAAAGCTGCTGGAAAAGATGTTATTGGATTAGGTGCAGGGGAACCAGATTTTGATACTCCAGATAACATTAAGCAAGCAGCTATAAAAGCTATTAACGATGGTGATACAAAATACACTGCAGTAGATGGTACTCCAGCATTAAAAAAAGCAATCGTAGAAAAATTTAAAAAAGAAAATAATTTAGATTATACAACTGATCAAATCACAGTTGGTGTTGGTGGAAAGCATGTAATTTATAATGCGATGATGGCTACATTAAACGAAGGAGATGAAGTTATAGTGCCTGCTCCTTATTGGGTGTCTTATCCTGATATGGTTTTATTAGCAGGTGGAAAACCGGTAATAATGGAATGCGATGAAAATCAAGGTTTTAAAATAAACCCAAATGATCTTGAAAAATTTATAACTCCAAAAACAAAATGGATTATTCTCAATTCTCCTTCAAATCCAACAGGAGCGTGCTATTCAGAGCAAGACATAAAAGCAATTGCAGCAATTTTAGAAAAATATAATCATGTGTATATTTTAAGCGATGATATCTATGAGCATGTAACTTATGAGGGTTTTAAATTTTTTACCATTGCTCAAATAGAAAGTTTAAAAGATAGAGTGCTTACGATGAACGGTGTAAGTAAAGCTTACTCGATGACAGGCTGGAGAATAGGGTATGCAGCTGGTCCAAAGGATATAGTGAAAGCTATTGCAAAAATTCAATCGCAATCAACAACTAACCCTTCCTCTATTAGTCAAGCTGCTGCAGTTGAGGCACTAAGTGGAACACAAGACTTTATTAAAGAAAGAGCAAATTCATTTCAGGAAAGGAGAGATTTTGTAGTTAATGCTTTAAATGCAATAGATGGAATTGAATGCCTCAATCCAGATGGAGCGTTCTATGTCTTTCCAAGTTGTAAAGGTTTAATGGGTAAAAAAGATCTTAATGGAAATGAAATCAAATCTGATACAGATTTTGTTCAATCATTATTAGAGAATAGTGGAATTGCAGTAGTCCAGGGATCTGCTTTTGGCTTAGAAGGTTTTTTTAGAATTTCATATGCAACGTCTATGGAAAATTTAGAAAAAGCAATGGATAAAATATCCAGTTTTTGTAAATCCTTAAATTAATGAAAACAGCCCTAGTGTTTGGTTCATCTGGTTTAGTTGGTGGACATCTTGTTAATCAACTCATCTTGAATTCAAATTATTCAAAAATAAAAATTTTTGTTCGTTCAAAAATAGAAATTAGTGATCCAAAAATTAAAATAATTGAAACTGATTTTAATGATTTGGAAAAGAATAGAAATGATATAACAGGTGAAGAATGTTTTTTTTGTATTGGTACAACAAGAAAAAATTCACCTAATCAAAATGAATATGAGAGAATTGAACTAAATATTCCTAAACAAATTGCCCAAATCGCAAAATCAAATTTAATTAAATCTTTTTTTTTTGTATCATCTGGGTATGCAGATCCTAAAAGTTCAGGTGATTATTTAAAATTCAAAGGATTGGTTGAAAAAGAAATTAAAAATCTCAATTTTGATAAAATTGGGATTATGAGACCATCCTTTTTATTGGGTAATAGAAAAGAAAAAAGAATAGGCGAGAAACTTGGTATAATATTATTCAAACTTTTAACCCCAATATTAGTTGGACCTTTAAGAAAAATGAGACCCATCAAGGCAGAAATAGTTGCCAAAGCAATGGTAAAGTTGGCAAATGAAAATATTAATCAAAGTATATTTGAATCAAACGAAATTGTTGAATTAGTGAGATAGGAATTTTTCAGCTTCTAATGCTGCCATACAACCCATTCCTGCAGCAGTAACGGCTTGTCTAAAAGTTTTATCTTTAACATCTCCAGCAGCATAAACACCAGGAACATTTGTCTCTGTAGAATCTGGTTTAGTAATTAAATAACCTTCAGTGTCCATTTCCAACTGATCTTTAAAAAGTTTAGTTGCAGGATCGTGACCAATTGCAATGAAAACACCGTCTAGTTTTAATTCTTCTATATTATTCGTTTTTACATTTTTAATTTTTAAACCTTTAACATTTTTAGGATCTTTATCTCCAATTACATCTTCAACAACAGAGTCCCAAATAATTTCTATTTTTTTATTTTCCATTAATTTTTTTTGAAGCATCTTTTCAGCTCTTAGACTATCTCTTCTATGAATTAATTTTACTTTTGAAGCAAACTTTGTAAGAAACATTGCTTCTTCAACTGCTGCATTGCCTCCACCAACTACAGCAACCTCTTTATTTTTAAAAAAGAAACCATCACACGTAGCACATGCTGAAACTCCAAAACCTCTAAATTCCTGTTCCGACTTTATATTTAACCATCTAGCTTGTGCTCCAGTAGATATAATAATACTATCAGCAGTGTATTTCTGACCACTATCACCAATTGCCTCAAACGGTGAGCTTTTTAAATTTACAGATCCAATATGGTCCTCAATCATTTCAGTTCCAACTGCTTTTGCTTGTTCTTTCATCTGACCCATTAACCATGGTCCTTGAATAACTTCAGAAAATCCTGGATAATTTTCAACATCAGTTGTTGTCGTTAATTGTCCTCCTGGCTCAGATCCGTAAATCAAAATGGGATTTAACATTGCACGAGCAGCATAAACTGCTGCAGTGTATCCGGCAGGGCCGGATCCAATTATTAACACTTTTGTGTGTTTAGTTGGATTTTGACTCATATGAAAGCTATATAGTGATTAATGTCTAAATTAAAAGGTATTTTATTAACCCAGGGAATGCATGGTATGATAAGCCAGGTAGAAGGTTTAGCTAAAGCTTTAGATTTAGATTTCACACACCATAAGGTTGAACTAAATAATTTTTGGAAAATTGTTCCTCCAAAATTAACTCCAATATCACAAAATATTTATCAAAAAATAAACGAGTCAGATTTTGATGTAATTATTTCATGCGGAAGAAAAAGCGTGATTCCCTCAATTCATTTAAAAAGTATTTCAAAAAAAAAAGTTTTAAATATTCATATTCAAGATCCAAAAGTAGATCTAAATCATTTCGATTTTATCGTTGCTCCAGAACATGATGGGATAAGCGGTATAAATGTAATTAAAACAAAAGGTGCAATTCACTATTTAACGGAAAATGAAATTGAAGAAAATAGAGGTTATTTAAATTCATATATCAAACAGGATAATAGAAAAGTTTGGTGTTTGATAATGGGTGGTCCTACAAAATATTATGACTACTCAACAAAAAATATGAAGCATATCTTTTCAATTTTTTACAAACTATTGAAAAAATATGATTTTCAACTTGTGGTAATACCTTCAATGAGAACACCACTAAATACTATACATTATGCAAAAGAGTTTTTTGGGGAAAATCATACTGTGATTATGAATGTTGATAAAAAAGCTTATCTTTCAGCTTTAGCTATTTCAGAAAATATAGTTGTTACATGTGATTCTAGCTCAATGATATCCGAAGCTGCTCTGACTGGAAAACCAATTTATGTAGCTAATATTTTACCAAAAAGAAAAGACGTCAGATTTCAGAATTTTAGAAATTTATTTAGAGAATTAAATATTACAAGAAACTTAGGTGAAGAAGTTGAAAATTGGAGCTATCAAAAATTAGATGAAACGAATAGAGTAGCAAAAATTATTAAAGAAAAAATTCAATTATAATGTCATTTTTAAATTCAATTAAAAATAATTCAAAAAAATATAATTTCCCTTTTAATCACTGGGAGTATAGTGATGCTTTGTCAGATTCAGCAATTGATGAAATAGTTAAAGCTGACATTCCTGATGTTAGTAAACATAATCTTAATTATGATGGAACAAGAGCAATAGATGGTGGAGCTGCAGAATTTAGAAAAGGTATAGCTTCAGGGGGACAAGCAATAAAGTTTAGATGTTTCATTAATAAAGAAAACGCATCTAAATTTCCAAATTTAGTAAAATTTGTAAATGAACTTCAGTCTAAAGAAACACATGAAACAATTTCTAAAATGATAAATAAAGATTTATCAAATTCCTATGTTAGGGTTGAAGTTATATGTGACCGAGAAGGTTTTTGGTTAAAACCCCATTGTGATATTAAAGAAAAACTTATGTCAGGCTTAATATTTGTTAATAAAACAAATGAATCTGAAGATTTAGGAACTGATTTTTACAATGAAAAATTAGAAAAGGTTAAGACACTTCCTTACAAACATAATTATGGTTATCTATTTACCAGCGGACCAAACACATGGCATGGTATGGAGAAAAAAAAAATTGTTAAAGAAAGAAGATGTATTCAAGTAAATTATGTTACTTTTGAAACTGATTGGAAAGTACATTCTTAAACGTTCTGAAGAGAAGTCACTTCTAATTTTTTTGTTTTTAGAGATCTAATTGCCTCTAAACAAGCTTGTGCAGTAGACATATTAGTACAATAAGGAACTTTATTCTTTAGTGTTGCTCTTCTTAAAGCTATTGCGTCACTTAATCGATGTTCACTATTTCCGCCTCCAGTATTTATCACTAATGCAATTTTTTTAGAGTCCAAAACATCTACTATATGAGGCGAACCTGTGCTTACTTTATTAATAATTTTACATTTCATTCCATGTTTTCGAATATATTCAGCAGTTCCTCTAGTTGCACATAACGTAAACTTGAGTTTAAGAAGTTCTTTAGCTAAATCTATTCCTTCATCTTTGTGACTATCTTTAAGAGATATAAAAGCTAATCCTTTTTTTGGTAATGAATTAGCAGCCGCAATCTGACTTTTGGCAAATGCCATTCCAAAATTTTTATCAAATCCCATCACTTCCCCAGTTGATTTCATTTCAGGTCCTAACAACAAGTCACTATTTGGAAATTTATTAAATGGAAATACAGCTTCTTTGACTGCGTACATACCTTTAGATTTATCTTTTAAATTAAACTTAGATAATTTTTCACCAGCCATTACTCTTGATGCAATTTTAG
Source organism: uncultured Pelagibacteraceae bacterium (assembly GCA_902617805.1). Classification (GTDB taxonomy): domain Bacteria; phylum Pseudomonadota; class Alphaproteobacteria; order Pelagibacterales; family Pelagibacteraceae; genus Pelagibacter. Next base: position 29,061 of record CACMYF010000008.1, on the reverse strand, counting down.
CAAGGGGTAGACCTTTTGCTTTTGATACAAAAGGAACTGTTCTACTAGCTCTAGGATTTACTTCAATCACATAAATTTCATCTTTTTTAATTGCAAACTGTATATTCATGAAACCTTTTACATTTAAAGCTATAGCAAGTTTTTTAGTTTGATTTTCTATTTCTTTAAGAAGATAAGGTTTAATCGATACAGGTGGTAAACTACAAGCCGAGTCTCCTGAATGGATTCCAGCTTCTTCGATATGTTGCATAATTCCTGCAACGTGAACCATTTTTCCGTCCGATATGGCATCCACATCTACTTCCATTGCATGATCAATAAATTTATCAATCAAAATTGGATTTTCTTCCGCGGCTTTAAATGCCTCTTCAACAAATTTTTTAAGCTGATTTTTTTCATGAACAATTTCCATTGCTCTTCCACCTAGAACATATGAAGGTCTTACCATTAATGGTAATCCTATTTTGTCTGCAATTTTTATTGCTTGATTAAATGTCTTTGCAATCCCACTCTCTGCTTGTTTTAGTTTTAATTTATTTAATAAATTTCTAAATCTATCTCTATCCTCTGCTAAATCTATAGAGGTATATTGAGTTCCTAAAATTGGAAGCTTGTTATCGTGCAAAAATTTAGCAAGTTTAATTGGAGTTTGGCCTCCAAACTGAGCTATTACTCCTATCAGATTTCCTTTTTCTTGTTCTTTTTTAATTATGTTAAAAACATATTCTTCATTTAAAGGCTCAAAGTATAATCGATCACTCGTATCATAGTCTGTTGAGACTGTTTCAGGGTTACAATTAACCATAATTGTCTCAAAACCTGCGTCTTTTAATGAAAAACTTGCCTGACAACAGCAATAATCAAACTCAATTCCTTGACCAATTCTATTTGGTCCTCCTCCAAGAATAATTATTTTTTTCTTATTAGATGGATCTGCTTCACATTCTGAGTTAATTGAAAAGTTTCTTTGATATGTTGAATACATATAAGGCGTAAATGATTTGAATTCAGCTGCACAAGTATCTACTTTTTTATAAACTGGAAGTATTTTAAGCGCTGATCTTTTTCTTCTAACAATTTCTTCCGACGTTTTAGTTAACTCTGAAAGTTTTTTATCTGAAAATCCTATTGATTTTATTCTATTAAATTCTGCAAAATCCCTGGGAACTCCTTTAGTTTTTATTTGTGTTTCACAATCGACTATCTCTTTGATTTGTTCTAAAAACCAAGGATCAATTTTGGATAAATTATATATTTTCTTTAAGTTTATTTTTTTTCTAATTGCTTCAGCAACTAGTAATATCTTATTTGGAATAGTTTCTTTAAGCTTTTTTTCAATTTGCTTTTTACTTAAATCAAAAATTCTATCTAAACCTGAAAAACCAGTTTCGAGAGATACCAGCGCCTTTTGTAAAGATTCTTTAAAGTTTCTTCCAATAGCCATTGCTTCACCTACCGATTTCATTGATGTTCCTAAAGTTGCAGGTGAAGTAGAAAATTTTTCAAATGTAAATCTTGGAATTTTAGTCACCACATAATCTATACTTGGTTCAAATGATGCAGGAGTAACTTTAGTTATTTCATTTTTTAATTCATCCAGAGTATAACCAACCGCTAATTTTGCAGCTACTTTCGCAATTGGAAATCCAGTTGCTTTTGATGCAAGTGCTGATGATCTTGATACACGTGGATTCATTTCAATGATAACCATTCGACCATTTTTAGGATTGATAGCAAACTGAACATTCGATCCTCCAGTTTCAACTCCAATTTTTCTTAAACATGCAATAGATGCATTTCTCATTACTTGGTATTCTTTATCTGTAAGTGTAAGAGCTGGTGCAATTGTTACTGAGTCACCTGTATGAATTCCCATTGGATCTATATTTTCAATTGAGCAAATAATTATACAATTATCTTTCTTATCTCTTACAACCTCCATCTCAAATTCTTTCCAGCCCTCTAAACATTCCTCTACAAGAACTTGGCTTACTGGAGATTCATGCAATCCATTTTTAACAATCTTAAAATAATCTTTTCTAGTTTTGGCTATTCCCCCACCAAGCCCACCAAGTGTAAAAGCAGGTCTTATAATTGCAGGTAAACCAATTTTTTTTAATACTTTTGATGCTTGATTATTATTATTTACAATTTCTGATTTTGGTAAATCTAAACCAATATCTATCATATTTTTTCTAAATTTCTTTCTATCCTCGGCATTAGAAATTGCTTTAGAATTTGCTCCTATCAACTCAATTTTGTATTTTTTAAGAATTCCTTTTTTCTCTGCTTCCATTGCAAGGTTAAGCGCAGTTTGCCCACCCATTGTTGGAAGAATTGCATTGGGTTTTTCTTTCTTTAGAATTTTTTCTAATACATCTAGTGTAATTGGTTCAATATAAGTTTTATCCGCAATATCTGGATCAGTCATAATTGTTGCAGGATTTGAATTTATTAAGACTACTTTATAACCCTCATCTTTAAGAGCTTTACATGCTTGTGTTCCTGAATAATCAAATTCACATGCTTGTCCTATAATTATTGGACCAGCTCCTACAACTAATATTTTTTTAATATCTTTTCTTTTTGGCATTTTTTTTCATGTTGTTAATAAATTCTTGAAACAAATAAACACTATCTTGAGGCCCTGGATTAGACTCTGGATGATATTGAACTGAAAAGACTGGTTTATTTTTTAGCTTGATACCTTCAATACTATTATCAAATAAAGATTTGTGTGTGACCTCAATATTTTTTGGTAATGTTTCTTTAACTACTTCAAACCCATGGTTTTGACTCGTTATCTCAACATTATCATGAATTAAATTTTTAACAGGGTGATTTGCTCCTCTATGACCAAGTTTCATTTTGTTTGTTTTACCACCTAATGCCAATGCTAAAATTTGATGACCCAAACAAATACCAAATATTGGTAAATTTTTTTTAATTAAATCTTTAATAATTTCTATAGCATATTTCCCTGTTGCAGCTGGATCACCAGGACCATTTGATAAAAATATTCCATTTGGTTTTAAAGCTAAAATTTTGTGGGCACTAGTTTTACAGGAGACAACTGTAACTTTACAGTTGAAGTCAGAGAAATATCTTAAGATGTTTTTTTTTATTCCATAATCAATTGCAACAACATGAAATGAGTTCTTATTATTTTTTTTATATCCAAGTTCTTTTTTCCATGTTTTAAGACCTTTCCAAATATAATTTTTCTGGGTTGAAACTACTTCTGCGAGATCAAGATTTTTTAATCCACTCCATTTTATTGTAGAGTTAGTCAATCTATGGATATTAAATTTTCCTTTTTTTGAATAACAAATAGTACCTTTGGGGGCACCTTTGTCTCTTATAAAGTTTGTTAGGCTTCTGGTGTCTAAGCCAGTAATTCCAACAATTTTATTTTTCTTTAACCAAGTATCTAAATGTAGGAATGATCTGTAATTTGAGGGTGAAGTTATTTCAGAATTAATTATCACTCCTCTTGCCCATATTTTATCAGATTCATGATCTTCTTTATTGGTTCCAACATTTCCAATATGGGGAAAGGTAAAGTTAATAATTTGACCTGCGTATGACGGATCAGAGATGATTTCTTGATAGCCTGTTAATGATGTATTAAAGCAAACTTCGCCTGTGGCTTCTCCTTGGTAACCAATTCCAATTCCTTTGAACACTTTTTTATTTTCGAGAACTAAAACGCCTGTATTGATTTGAGATTTTATTTTTGAGTTAGTTTTTTTTGATTTTTTGTTCAATTACAACTCATGAGTTAAAGGTTAATACAATAATTGCTTTATTATCGCAACACAGATGTAATATAAAATTGTAAAAAAACAATTTTTCTTTTGAAGAATTTTTTCTTTAAAGTAGATTAAAAAATTATGTCATTAAAACAGACCATCGAAAACGAATATAAAAATGCTTTAAAATCTAAAGATAAAAATAAAATATCAACCTATAGGTTAATATTATCTTCGATTAAGGATTTGGATATTGTTAACAGATCAGGCCCTAACAAAAAAGAAACTGATGATGAGGACATTAAGAAACTTTTAAAAAAAATGGTTAAACAACGAGCCGAATCGATTGATATCTATAAAAAAAATAATAGAACAGACCTTTTAGAGGTTGAGCAAAATGAGCATGATATTTTAACAAGTTTCCTACCAAAGCAGCTTAGTGAAGAGGAAACTAATAAAATTTGTGCAGATGTTATTTCGAAAATTGGAGCAAATTCAATAAAAGACATGGGAAAAGTTATGGGTGAACTAAAAAAAACTCATGCAGACGAAATCGATTTTTCAAAAGCAGGATCAATGATTAAAGAATTATTGAACAAACAATGAAATACCCAAAAGAGTATCTTGATGAAATTAAAAATAGGTTGAAAGTCTCAACGGTTGTAACAAAAACTGTTTCCTTAAAAAAAAGAGGTAAAGAATTTGTAGGATTATCACCTTTCAAAAATGAAAAAACACCTTCATTTACCGTGAATGATGAAAAAGAATTTTATCATTGTTTTGCAACTTCAGAACATGGCAACATTTTTGATTTTGTAATGAAAACTCAAAATTTAAAATTTGGTGAAGCAGTTAAATATTTAGCCCAATTAGCAGGTATGCAGCCATATATGTTTTCAAAACATGATGAAGAAAGAGAGAAAAAATGGAATGAGTACAAATCTATTTATAGTCAGTATGTAGATTTTTATCACAATGAACTTTTAAAAAACGAGGATTATTCGATTGCTAGAGATTATTTAAAAAATAGATCACTAAGTAAAGGTGAAGTAAAAAAATTCAAAATAGGATACATAGACAAAAATCCGAATTTTTTTGAAAAATTAAAAAAAGATTATAATGAACAAACTTTAGCAGAAACTGGTTTATTTTATTTAGACGAGAAAAAAAAAATTTATGTTGAAAGATTTAGAGGTCGATTAATATTTCCAATAAATAATATTTCAGGTCAACCAATAGCTTTAGGTGGAAGAATAATTGAAAATTTAGATTACTTAGCCAAATATATAAATTCACCTGAAACTAATTTTTTTAAAAAAGGATCAAATTTATATAATTTAGATCTAGCAAGAAAACTTTCTAATAAAATTGATCATATTTATCTGGTTGAAGGATATATGGATGTTTTAGGTCTTAGTAAAAATGGAATAGATAACGCAGTAGCAAATCTTGGTACATCTTTAACCGACAAACAAATTTTAACTTTAAACCAATTTTTTGATGATATCATAATTTGTTTTGACGGTGATGAAAGTGGATATAAAGCTGCTGTTAGAGCAGCTGAAAATTCAATCAAAGAACTAAAACCAGAAAAACAAATTTCATTTTTATTTTTGCCAGATAAAGAAGATCCAGATAGCTATGTAAATAAAAATGGTAAGGCTAATTTTGAAGATTTTACAAAGCAGAGCAAATTATCCATTCATAAATTTATTTTTAGTCATTATAAAAAACAAACTAAAAATAATCCATCATCTATGGCTATTTTTGAGAAAAAACTAAGAGGAATTGCAAATACAATAAAAGATGATTTTATAAAAAAATATGTTTTGGAATATTTTTTAGAAAAAATTGCTGAGTTAACGCCACATTCCAACCAAAATAATAAAAGATTTTATTCAAATAAAACAAAATCTTTAGAAAGTACAAAAAAATATTTTCATGAAAGTCAGTCTTTGACTGGAGTTGAATTAAAAGAGTTTTCTTTATTGTATATAGTCATAAATAAATTAGATTTGTTGCAAGCAAATATTCATTTGATTGAAAATATTAAATTATTTACTGAGTCTAATAAAAAAATATTTGAAATGATTGTAGAAAAATTAAATTCTGATTCACAAATTACAATTCAAGATCTTAACTTGGATGTTCAATTAATAGAAAAAATAAACAAATTTGCCCCGATTAAGCATATTTTAAAAAATCAATCAGATGATGATCAAAAAATAATAGAATTATTAGAGGATATTTCTAGGGATTTGATGAATTATGATCTTGAGTTCAGAATCCAGGAATTAGAATCGAAGTTTTCATTGGATATGAGCGAGACTACATTTAATGAGTTAAAAGAGCTCAAAAAAAAGCAGAATCTCAATTAAACTGTCTAAATTATTAATAGATTTTTATATAATTGACATTATATAAGACATTTAAACTCAAATTATCGTGGAAAGAATTATTACAAAATCATTTGCTAGGCTTATGGGTCGAGGAACCCATAGAGGTTTTATAACTTACGAAGAGTTAAGCAAATCTTTAGGAAAAAGAAATCTTTCTGATGAAAATTTAGCACAGGCATTTATCCATATTTTAGATGAAAATGTTACTTTAGTTGAAAAAAAATCTGACTTCAAAGGATTAAAAAAGAAAGAAAATTTAAACAAAGAAGAAAATAAAACTATTGAAAAAAGTGATGATCCTATACGAATGTATCTTCGTGAAATGGGAGGAGTTGAATTACTTTCGAGAGAAGGTGAAATTGCAATAGCAAAAAGAATCGAAGCTGGAAAAGATGTAATGTTGATTGCTCTTTCTCAAAGCCCTATTACTGCACAACAATTTTTTGATTGGAATGAACAATTACAAAAAGATGAAATACTTATTCGTGAAATCATAGATATAGATACTAATTATATGGAAGACGAGACAACTGGACCAAGTGCCAAGCAAAAAAATTCTGGAGAAACAGATAAAGAAGAAGGTTCATCAGATGAGGATGATGACTTTAATCCTACTCTTGCCGCAATGGAAACTGAAATTAAACCCAAGGTTTTAAAAACGGTACATACTTTAACTAAAGAATATACAAAATTAATAAAGTATCAAAAAGAAAAATTAGATTGTGTTTTAAACTCCCAAAATTTTTCATTAGCTAAAGAAAAAGGATATGAAAAAATAGTTAACGAGATATTAGAAAATATAAAATCCCTTCAATTATCCCCATCAGTTTTAGAGGAACTAGTTCAGAAACACTATGTAGAAAATAAAAAAATAATCTCTTTAGAAGGAAACTTATTAAGACTCGCAATGGACCATAAAATTCCAAGAAATGAATTTATTAAATTTTATGTTGGTAATGAGATAAATCCAAATCTTAAAAAATTTTTAGATACAAATTCTATTTGGAAACAGTTTTTTATGAAGAATAAAGATGAATTTAAAAATATAAGAGAAAGGTTAATTGAAATAAGTCACAAACTAGGAATTTCAGTAACAGATTTTAAAAAGCTAGTCAGTAGAATTCAAAAAGGTGAAAAAGAGTCAAGAATTGCAAAAAAAGAAATGGTAGAAGCAAATTTAAGATTAGTTATTTCTATAGCAAAAAAATATACAAATAGAGGTCTTCAATTTTTAGATTTAATTCAAGAGGGTAATATTGGATTGATGAAGGCTGTTGATAAATTTGAATATAGAAGAGGTTATAAGTTTTCAACATATGCAACATGGTGGATTAGACAAGCAATAACAAGATCTATTGCCGATCAAGCAAGAACTATTCGTATCCCAGTCCATATGATAGAAACAATCAATAAAATAGTTCGTACACAAAGATTAATCCTTAGTGAGTTTGGAAGAGAAGCAACGCCAGAAGAATTAGCAAAAAAATTAAGAATGCCATTAGACAAAGTAAGAAAAGTTCTAAAAATATCAAAAGAACCTGTATCATTAGAAAAGCCCGTCGGCGATGAGGAAGACAGTAGTTTAGGAGATTTTATAGAGGACACAAAAGCTTTAGCACCTCTAGAACAAGCTATAAAATCAAATTTAGGTGAAGCAACTACTAAAATTTTATCAACATTAACCCCTAGAGAAGAAAGAGTGTTGAGAATGAGGTTCGGAGTTGGAATGAATACTGATCATACTTTAGAAGAAGTTGGACTACAGTTTTCTGTAACTCGTGAAAGGATAAGACAAATTGAAGCTAAAGCACTTAGAAAGTTAAAACACCCAAGCAGATCTAAGCAATTAAAAAGTTTCTTAGAAAGTTAATATAGGGCCGTTAGCTCAATAGTAGAGTACTGCATTGACATTGCAGGGGTAGTTGGAGCGTAACCAACACGGCCCACCAATTAAAAATTATCTTCAATTGATAACTATATAAAAATGATATAATTAGTATGAGCTTTGGGCCTGTAGCTCAGTTGGTTAGAGCAGTACACTCATAATGTATTGGTCCCAGGTTCGAGTCCTGGCGGGCCCACCAAATCTAGTAAAATCAACGTTAAAAAATTTAAATTTTATAAAATTTTTCAAAAAAATGAAGAGATGAAGCCTTCATTGTATACGAAATTGTGTAATTAACTTTTTTGAAATGTACTAGTCTGATAATGTTTTTTAATGGCAATTTATGAATGTAAAGAGTGTGGTAATGATGTTTCAGATAAAGCTAGCAATTGTCCAAAGTGCGGTGTTCCTGCACCTACAACAGTATTTTCTGACAAAAGTCCCAAATGTATTATAGACGGATGTTATAATCTTTCAGGTGTTAGAGAAAAACATAATGGTATGTGTTTTCAGCATTACGAAGCTAGCAATAATAAAAATTCAATAATTTTAATAATCATTTTTGCAATAGTAGTTATAGGTATTGGAAGTTTGTTTTAAAAATGTTTAAACTTTTTTTACAAAAGAAAGGAGACTTTATGGATAAATATACTAAATCAATTTTAACAATAATTGCTATAGGAATAATCATCTTAAATGTTCAAATTTTTAAAGATAGTTTAATCTCTGAAGCTAAAGCGGGAGATTATGGCCTTGATCCAGCCAGAAATAAAATTTTTGAACGTGGAGTAACAAGAGTAGTTGAAAAGCTTTGTGAGACTACCTCAGAAAAGGGAATTTTTCCAAATTCATTTAAAATTAGATGTTTTTAAATTAAAATTTTGGTAATTTTTTTAACTATATGGAAAATTTAGGACACTTTATATGGATCGTATTTACCTTTCCTTTATGGGTTTCTTTAAGTGTTATTTGGTTAGTTGGTAAATTTTTGATTCTCCTTGTAATTTCTTTTTTCTCAATTTTGAAATATGGCTTTGATAGTTTTGAAGATTTAATTTTTTTTCCTTTTAGATTAATAGTTCAAACTTTGGCTGATTCCAAAATAGTATATGAAAAATTTTCAGACATCTATTATGAAAAATCTCTATTAATGGGAATTATTTTTTTTATTATGATAATTATTTATGCTTCAATGGGAGCTTCTTCACGCAAATAATTGAAATTAATGAACTTTATCCGTAATTATTTTCAAAAAAGAACAAATATTTATTTTGAAAATCAAGATTATGAGTTTGCAAAAGAACTTCACAAAGGTATGGAAGAACTAATCGAAAAAGGAAATACAAAATACGGTCAGCTGCAACATTTAGAGGGTATCTTTTTAGATATAACTGATAGAACCCAAGCTCATCCTAGAGTTCCATTTGCTACTGAAGATGGGGGCGGGATGTTTCAAAACTTTGTTAAAGATCTTGGATTTGGTAATAGAAAAATTATCTGGAAACCATCTGATTTATTTAATTTAGATGATTATTATAAAGCTCATTGGTTTCCCGCATCCTTAGAAATGCACGCTATGGCATATAGTGAAATGGAGGAAGCAAAATTATTATACATAGAGCGAAGAATTAACTTTATGGAATATTTTTTTAAAAGATTAGAAATATATAACGTTACAGAAACATCAAATTTTATAAAATATTACGAATTTATAGACCTAGAAAAATACAAAAAAAAATTAAGAGATATAATGTTTGATTTACCAGTGATGACTAAAGAGGGTGAATTTGATTAAACGTACACTTTTATTTCTTTAATTTCATTTTTTCGTTGTGTACGAAATTGTGTAAGAATTAAAATCAAATTTAAATAAGCAAAGTATTACTATGTTAATTTGGATTTTCTCAGGACTCTCATAATGTATTGGTCCCAGGTTCGAGTCCTGGCGGGCCCACCACTCTTTATTAAGCATTTAATTTTTTGAAAATTCTTCTAAAGTTTTAAAAAGAGCGTTAATGTCACCATCGTTAGAATTTAGAATTGATGCGAATTCCTCTTTTTGAGTTCTAGCTAGGCTGAGACCTTCTATTATTAAATCTCTGATTAGTGGATTGTTTGGGTTCTTTGTGTAAATTCGCCAGTCAATTTTTACTTCAGGTCTGTTTTCTGTAGCTACTAAAATACTATTAACTATTGTATAATTTTTATTTAATACTTCTTTGTTAGTTACATCAATTTCAGGATTTGTATATTCTGATAATCTACTAGAAAAGCTTTTTAAAAAATAATTTTCAAATAAAAAAAGATATTGTTTTTTTTGATTATCGTTTAACGTTTTTCTAGTTGAACCAAGTGAATAAAAACCCACTCCTTTAATATCAACAGTCTCTTTAGCGATACTCTTTAATTTATCAATTTTTTCCTCTTTAGAAATATTTTTTGAAAGTATCTGAGATGCTCTATTTACTGTAGATTGAACAAAAACATCTGGTTCAATTGAGTAAACATGGTTGTTTAGATTTAATAATAATAATATTAAAATTATTTTTTTCATATTTATTAATAAAGAATTAAGTTATTGACTATCTATTTCTTCCCAGTCTTCTTCATTTTTATAGAGAACTTCAATGCTTCCTCTTTGATTATTTTTAATTTTGTTTTCCCTGTCTTGTGTGTACAAACTTCTTACTGATGCATAAAAATCAATTGAATTTTTTTCAAGATTATCGAGCGACTCAATATTATTTGATCTAAAGCTTATACCGCTTAAAGCTTTGGATGTAAGAAAAATTCGTTCACTTAAAAATTCATTATTGCCATGAGATGATGCATTATACCAAGGATCTCCTCCCATGACATTTGCAAATGATCCGGCTGTGTCTCTTAAATTTGAAGGTCCTAAAACTGGAAGAACTAAATAACAGCCAGGTCCCACACCCCAAGCTCCTAAAGTTTGACCATAATCTTCTTTTTCATACTTTGGGAACCCCATCTTGTTGGCTACATCGATTGTACCCAATATTCCAACGGTTGTATTTACAACTAATCTTCCAGTATTTATTAATGCTAATTTAATATCTCCCTGCAAAACATTATTAGGAATTGTTATTAGATTAGATAAATTGTTAACTACATTTTCAGTTCCTTTTTGAACCTGATCCGGCAATTTTCTATAACCTTTGGCAATTGGTTTGATTATTGCTGCATCCAAACTTTGATTAAATGAAAAAGTAACTCTATTTAATTTTTCAAAACAATCTTTAATTTCTTTTGGTTGATCTTTGTTTATTGTTAATTCATTGTCTGAACCAGCATTAGCGTTAAAAGCAAGTAAAAAAACAGAAATTATTGTTATTGCTAATTTTTTAAACATATTTAATTATATAATATTTAGTTATCATTTGTAAAATAAGATTTAATTTAAAAACATGTCTATAAAGTGTTTATAAATAGCCAAAAATTAAACGTTAAATTTTATGAATACAACTATAAATTACTCTCCTAATTTTGAGATAAAGAAAAGAAAAAAAAATGAAATCAGATTCATTGTTTTTCATTACACAGGAATGAAAAAAGAAACTGATGCAATTAAAAAATTAACCAGCCAAGGAACTAAAGTTAGTAGCCATTATTTAATTAAAAAAAATGGTGAAATATTAACATTGGTTCCTGATTTATATATTTCGTGGCATGCTGGAGCATCGTTCTGGAAAAATTTTAAATCTCTTAATAAGCACTCTTTAGGTATTGAAATAAGCAATCCTGGGCATGAATTCAAATATAACAATTTTACAAAAAAACAAATTAATTCAATTTTGAAATTAAGTAAATTTCTTATAAAAAAATATAAAATTAAATCTAAATGTATATTAGGTCATTCAGATATTTCTCCAGATAGAAAAAAAGATCCTGGAGAAAAATTTCCATGGCACTATTTATCAAAAAAAAAAATAGGTATTTGGCACAGTTTAAATATAAAAAAACTTATTAAAACAAGAAATCAAAGAATTACAGAAATACAAAAAAAACATTTTATTAAAAATCTATACAAATTGGGTTATGCAAAAAATTTAAATAAAAAAAATATCAAATATTCAAATTTACTTACATCCGCTTTTCAAAGAAGATTTAGACAAGAGTTAATAAATGGTATTATTGATGAGGAATGTTTAATAATTAGTAAAAATTTAGTAAAAAAATTTAAATAATTTTACTTGAAATTTACAACTTAAGTAATAAATTCAAATTGCCAGATAAATGACTTATCGCTTTAATTAAATTTAAAGAGGAAAGTCCGGGCTCTACAAGGACACAGTGCCAGGTAATACCTGGCGGGGGAAACCCTAGGGATAGTGCCACAGAAAATAAACCGCCATAACATGGCAAGGGTGAAAAGGTGTGGTAAGAGCACACCGGTTCTATTGGTAACAATGAACGCTGGAAAACCCCACTGGGAGCAAGACTAAGTAGAGATGACATTGTTGAAAAACTAAAAGCCGTCCTTGGCTAGTCATCAGGGTTAGTTGCTTGAGCTTAAGAGTGATCTTAAGCCTAGACAAATGATAGGTTTAAATGACAGAACCCGGCTTATAGTTTATCTGGCACTTCAAATAAAAATATCAACATAAGTTTCTTCGTTTGTTCTCATTTTTTTAAGTTTCAGTGTCTATTTATTTTATCACTAAAACAATAGCAGTGCCTAAATAATAGGTATTGACGTCTAGTTGTAAAACCCATAATATCCCATAAATTCCCATTTATATGGGAATAAAGGAATTTATGTTTTATGTTTTTATCTACATACGAAAACAAATTAGACAAAAAAGGGAGAGTATCTGTGCCTGCTAGTTTTAGGTCACATTTATCCAATCTAGGTTACAATGGTGTTATTTGTTATCCTTCATTTAATAACTCCTCAATAGAAGCATGTTCTCAAGATAGAATTGAAAAAATTTCTTCAGCAATTGACTCCTTAAACCCCTTCGAGGAAAAAAGAGATTACTTTGCAACATCAATATTAGCAGAAAGTATAAATTTACAATTCGACAGTGAAGGCAGAATTTCACTTTCATCAAAATTATTAAAACATGCAAAAATAAAAAATAGCATGTTGTTTGTTGGTCAAGGCCAGACATTTCAAATATGGGAACCAACGGCATTTGAAAAATTTAAGATAACAGCGAGGAAAAAAGCAAATATTAATCGTGGTAATCTTAAATGGGAGCTTCAACATAACAAACAATAGGGGATAAAAGATGACAATTAACTTTAAAGCACCAGAGATAAAAGAGCTACAACCACGACTACTAGTTTTAGGAGTTGGTGGAGCTGGAGGAAATGCAATTAACGAAATGATAGAAAATAATCTACAAGGTGTAGAATTTATCGCAGTAAATACTGATGCTCAAGATTTGAAGCTTAGTAAAGCAAAAACAAGAATTCAAATTGGTTTAAATTTAACAAAAGGTTTAGGAGCAGGTGCAAAACTTGATATCGGTCAAGCAGCTGCAGATGAATCTTTAAATGAAATTGTAAATACACTTCAAGGTGCAAACATGGTTTTTATTGCAGCTGGTATGGGTGGTGGAACGGGCACTGGTGCTGCTCATGTCATCGCAAGAGCTGCTAAAGAATTAAATATCTTAACTGTAGGTGTTGTGACTCTTCCATTTTTATATGAAGGCCCCTCTAGAATGAGAAGAGCACAACAAGGTTTGGAAGAGTTAAGAAAACATGTTGATACAATAATTGTTATTCCAAATCAAAATCTATTTAAAATTGCAAATGAACAAACTACTTTTGAAGAGTCATTTAATCTTTCAAACAATGTTTTGATGCATGGTGTACAAAGTATAACAGATTTAATGGTTAGACCTGGTTTAATTAATTTAGATTTTGCTGATGTTGAAACTGTTATGGCAGCAATGGGCAAAGCCATGATGGGCACAGGTGAAGCCGAGGGAGAAGGTAGAGCTCTTAAAGCAGCAGAAATGGCAATTAGCAATCCATTAATTGATGATTATACTTTAAAAGGTGCAAAAGGATTACTAGTAAATATTACTGGTGGTAAAGATCTAAAACTTTTTGAGGTTGACGAGGCTGTAAATAAAGTAAGAGCAGAAGTTGATCCTGAAGCAGAGTTAATAATTGGCGCAATCACTGATACAGAGCTAGATGGAAAAATGAGAGTTTCAATTGTTGCAACATCATTAGATGGTCAACAACCAGAATCAAAATCAGTAGTAAATATGGTTCATCGAATTCAAAATCGTAATCCAGGTTACTCTGATTTTTCAAACATGGGATCATCTCAATCTTTCAATTTTTCAAACACAACAGCATCAAATCCAATTACACATGGTGCGAATGCTTTAAAGCTTGAAAATGAGATTATCCAAGAACAACAAACTGAGAATTCTCATAATCAGATGATGAGTGAAGAAGTTGTTCAAAATACTAACCTGGAAAGTGAGAGTATAGTTCAGGATAGTTCAGTAAATGAAATGGAGAAATCTTTTGCTCAAGAAGCTATGGAAACTACCCAAGAAGAGAATCAAGATATTAACAACGAAGAAGAAACCTCTAATGATTTAAAAGAATTTGGAGTTGACTCAGATGCACCAGATTTATTTAGTTCAGAATCTGATAATTCAAGCCCTGAAGATTTATTAACCTCAGATCAAGAGGAAGAAGATGATCTTGAGATACCAGCATTCTTAAGAAGACAAAAAAATTAATGGTCTTCCAAGAGATAAATGGACGCCACCATAGTACCGAAAATGCAAAAGCATTATCCGGTGCTGCTAAAAGAAATTATTAGCGTTATTTCCCCTCAACATGGTGGCACATTTATCGATTGTACTTTCGGTCAAGGCGGTTATTCCAAAAAAATTTTAGATTTTAAAAATACAAAAGTAATAGCTATTGATAGAGACATAGAGAGTGAAAAAATTGCTAATAAATTAAAAGAAAACTTTGAAGATAGATTTATTTTTAAAAATATAAAATTTAGTCAATTAAGTAATTTAAAGCTCAAAAATGAAAATATAAGAGGTGTAATTTTTGATCTTGGTTACTCTTATACTCAAATAAAAGATCCAAAAAAAGGATTATCATTCGATGCCAGCGGTAAATTAAATATGCAGCTGGGACTAAATACTTTTTCAGCAGAGGATGCAATTAATAAACTAGATGAAAAAGAATTAGAAAAAATTTTTAAATTTTTTGGAGATGAAAAAGAAGCAAAATACATTGCTCGTAATATTATAAAAGAAAGATCTAAAAATAAAATTGATACCACATCTTTAGTTGAAATTATCGATAAATCAAAAAAAAGAAAAAATTTTAAAGTTCATAATGCAACCAAGGTTTTTCAAGCTCTTAGGATATTTGTAAATAAAGAAATAAGTGAATTAATATTTGGACTCATCAATGCTACGAAAGTTTTAAAAAAAGGTGGTATTTTAGGAGTAGTTACTTTTCACTCTTTGGAAGATAAAATTGTAAAATATTTTTTTAAAAGTCTTTCTGAAAATAAAAGTATTTCAAGATATAGCCCTGTCATAGAACAAGCAGAGACTCTATTTAATTTAACTCAAAAAAAACCAATAATACCATCAGATGATGAAGTAACCAAAAACCCACCTTCTAGATCTGCTAAATTTAGATATGTGATTAAAAAAAAAGATTTTTATAATTTTCATACCGATGTAGAGGAACAGTTCAGAAACTATATAGAAATTGAAAATTATGGAGATAAATTTTGAAAAAGTTTTTTTTAGTAGTAGTTATATTTTTTTTAGTCTTGTCAACTGCAATAATAAAAAATACGACCAAACAGATTGAAGATGAAATATTTACAGCAAAAGAGAATATTAGAGTTTTAAACTCTGAATTTGAAAACGTATCTTTAGAATATGATTATTTAAGTTCTGCAGAAAGATTACTTGAATATCAATCTCAGTATTTTGATGATGAGTTAATTCAAAAAAATATAAACGACATAAAAATCTACGAAATTTCAGAAGATATAAATAAAATCCAAAATTTTAAAATTATTAAAGAGTAATGACTGATAATAAATCGAAATTAACTATAGAAGACTATAAA
The DNA here is from genome assembly GCA_902617805.1 of uncultured Pelagibacteraceae bacterium. Lineage (GTDB taxonomy): Bacteria > Pseudomonadota > Alphaproteobacteria > Pelagibacterales > Pelagibacteraceae > Pelagibacter. The sequence continues at coordinate 12,916 of CACMYF010000008.1, read as the reverse complement.
AGCGATTTTATATTTAAGAAAAAAGAGAATGGATTAAATATTCAGTTTAATCGTGTAGCTTTTATTTTCTTTGTTTTTTTTATTATATATTTAATTTACTCAATACACCTAGTTCACTTGGGTTCACGAAAGAGTAAATTAGAAAAAATAAATAATCTTCCTGTATCTAAAAATCAGCTTTATCGAGCAGACATTATAGATATTAATGGAAATTATTTAGCCAAGACAGTTAAATCGATTGATATTGGTTTAAAAACTTCAGATATAATCAATGAAAAAAAATTACTTCTAAGTTTAAATATTATTTTTCCTGATAAAAATTTTGATGAAATTAAAAAAAAAATAAAAACTAAGAAATTTTTTTATTTAGAGAAGAAAATTTCAGAGGAAAACTATGAAAAAATAATGAAATTGGGAGACAAATCTTTAGTTCCAGAAGAAAGAGTTTTAAGAATGTATCCACAAAAAAATCTTTTTAGTCATGTTTTAGGTCAGATAGATGATGATAACAATGGTATTTCGGGATTAGAAAAATCGTTAAATGATGAACTTAGAAAATCTAAAAAATCAATTAAACTTACATTAGATAAAGATATTCAATTTTTAATTAGAAAAGAATTAATTAAATATAAGGAAATTTTTAAAAGCAAAGGTAGCGCCGCTATATTAATGAATGTCAATAACGGTAATATTCTATCATTAGTTTCTTTGCCAGATTTTAATCCAAATGAAAGACAAAATCTAACTGATGCAAATTATATTAATAGAGTCACCAAAGGAACATATGAGCTTGGTTCAGTTTTTAAGACATTTACTTATGCTAACGCTCTTAATGAAAATATAATAGAACCAGAAACAGAATTTATAGATTTACCTAAATCAATAAAATGTGACAGATACAGAATAGGTGAATATGATGACGATATACCATCTAATCTTACTGCAGAGCAAATCTTAGTCAGATCTGGAAATATAGGATCTGTCAGAATTGCTCAAAAAATTGGCCCAGACAAATTTAAATCTTTTTTAGAAAAAGTTGGAATATTAAGCAATATTGATTTTGATATAGAGGAAGTCGCTCCACAAAAAAATTATGAATTTGGAAAATGTAGATTAGCTACTGCTTCTTATGGACATGGAATAGCTACTACACTTCTTCAATTAGCAAAAGGCTATGCAATCTTATCTAATGGAGGATTTGAAATTAATCCAACATTGATTAGTAAAGATAAAAGCAATTATAAAAAAGGTGAATCATTAGTTAGAAAAGAAGTTTCTGATCAGGTTGTAAGTGCTCTAAGAAAAGTAGTAAATACTAGCGAAGGAACAGCTAAATTTGCAAATGTTCCTAATTTTGAAATTGGAGGAAAGACAGGTACTGCTGATAAAGTTTTAAATGGAGAATATTCTGAAGGTAAAGTGAATACATTTGCATCAATATTACCGACATCAAACCCTCAATATGTATTTGTTGTTATGTTAGATGGACCTAAAAAATCTAAAGATTATTATTACAAATACAGACATATGGATGGTGGTTGGAAGGGAACTTTAAAAAATAGTGCAGGCTGGACATCAGTTGAGGTAGCAGGAAAGGTCATAGACAAAATTGGGCCTATTTTAGCCACAAAATATATAGAGGTTAATTAATTATGCTTCTAGGAGACTACTTTCATAACATAAATCAAAATTTTAAAAATTTTTCTTTTTCAGGAATTTCATTTGATACTAAGAGTGTTAAAAAAAATAATATTTTTTTTGCAATCAAAGGAAATACTATTGATGGTAATAAATTTATACCTAAAGCAATTAAAAAAGGATCTAAAATTATCGTAACTGAAAAAAAAGTAAATCAATTCCAAAATGGAATTTTATATATTCATACAAAAAATATAAGAAAATTATTAGCTGAAACTGCTTTTAAAATTTATAATAAAAAACCAAAAAATTTAATCGCAGTTACAGGCACAAATGGAAAATCTTCAGTTGCTGATTTTTATTATCAAATATTAAAATTAAATAATAAAAGGGTTGCTTCAATCGGTACATTAGGTGTTAAATCAAAAAGAATTAATTTGAATTTATCTAATACCACAATAGATCCAATTAAATTGGCTAAAATTTTGAGTAAATTAAAAACTCAAAAAATAGATCATGTAATTATGGAAGCCTCAAGTCATGGTTTAAAACAAAATCGATTAGATGGTTTAAAGTTTAATTCGGGTATATTTACTAATTTATCCCAGGATCATCTTGATTATCATATAAATTTAAAAAATTATTTAAAAGCTAAACTGTATTTATTTGAAAATCTAATCCAAAAAAGAGGCAATGTAATTACAGATCAATTAATACCGGAGTTTAAAAATATAAAAAAAATTGCAATTAATAAGAAATTAAAATTGCACACACTTAATGATGAGAAAAATAATCTAGAGCTTTTATCTCATAACTTTAAAGGAGAGGGTCAATTTCTTAGAATTAAATTAAATAGCTCTATAAGAGATATAAATTTAAATTTAATTGGAAAAATTCAATTAAAAAATGTTTTAATGGCAATAATTGCAGCAAAATATAGCGGTATTAGTTTAGATAAAATTTTAAATACAATTCCAAAATTAAAACCAATTGAGGGAAGGTTTGAAAAAATTGGTAAAATTAAAAATCAATCAAAAGTAATTCTGGATTATGCTCATACGCCTGATGCTTTAAAAACGTGTCTTTTAAACCTTAGAGAACAATTTCCCAATAAAGCAATAACAGTTCTATTCGGTTGTGGGGGAAATAGAGATCAAAATAAAAGATCAAAAATGGGAAAAATAGCCAGTAGTTTTGCAGATAGTATCATTCTTACAAATGATAACCCTAGATTTGAAAATCCTCAAAAAATAATAAGAGATATAAAAAAAGGTATTAAAAAAAAAAGAATTATCGAAATTTCTAATAGAGCAATAGCAATAAAACAAGCCGTTCGTAATCTGAATTCAGGTGATATTTTGTTAGTTGCTGGAAAAGGCCATGAGAAAATTCAAGATATTGGAAATAAGAAAATTTTCTTTTCAGATAGAAAAGTAATTCTAAATTCTATTAAGAGTAAAAATAATACTTTATCGAATAATTTAAAATTAAATGTGATTAAAGAGGCGGTTAAAATTAAAAAGTTATCTCCCTCCACATCTTTAAAAACGGCAAGAATTAATTCTCAAGAAGTTACTAAAAACGATATTTTTTTTGCAATTAGAGGCAAAAAAAATGATGGTAATAAATATGTTGCACAATCATTCAAAAGAAAAGCATCGTTAGCTGTAGTAAACAAAATCCAAAATAAATTAAATAAAAATCGTCAGATTAAAGTGAAAAATACTTTAAAATTCCTAACAGATATTTCAAAAAATTTTAGAAAAAGTATTGATACAAATATTATAGCTATTACAGGTAGTTGTGGCAAAACTACACTTAAAGAATTGTTGGGCAATGTATTAAGTAAAATTTCGAAAGTGAGTATTTCTCCAAAATCTTATAATAATAAATTTGGAGTCCCTTTGAGTCTTTTTAATTTAAACCAAAATGATCAATTTGGAATTTTGGAAGTTGGAATGGATAAAAAAGGTGAAATTGATTATTTATCAAAAATAATAGCACCAGATGTTGGAGTAATAACAAATATAAATTATGCACATGCTAAAAATTTTAAAAATATTAAACAGATTGCTTTGGCAAAATCTGAAATTATTAACAACATAAAACCTTATGGTTATGTTGTATTAAATGCAGACGATAACTTTTTTCAATTGCATAAAAAAATTGCCAAAGAAAATAAAATTAAAGTTGTTTCTTTTGGTATTAAAAGTCAGAAAGCAGATATTAAATTAATTAATATAAAGACCTTTGCAAAAAAATTTAGAATTATTGTTAGATCAAATAATAAAAAAAAATATTTCACATTATCTAACAATTTTCAAAACAATATATACAATACACTTTCTGCTTTAGCAGTTATTAGTATTTATAAAAATATATTTAAACTTAATGAAAATATTTTTCTCAATTTCAAAATTCCGGGAGGAAGGGGAGATCATTGTGAATTAAAAATTGATAATAAAAAAATTAATTTAATTGATCAAAGTTATAATTCAAATCCTCTATCATTAAAATCAGCAATAAAAAATTTTGATAAAATAAACTCAAAAAAATCAAATAAATATATACTAATTGGTGACATGTTAGAGCTGGGTAGTCATTCTAAAAAACTTCATAAATCTATTGCTCCAATAATTAATCAAACCAAGATAGATAAGGTATTTGTTAAAGGAAAATTGGCTTCAATGATATTTGAAAATATCTCAAAAGCTAAAAAGGGCAGGATTTTATTAAACAATTCTCAAATTATTGAATTGATTAGAAATGATTTAAATAATAATGATTATTTAATGATTAAAGCCTCACTTGCGACAGGATTCAACGACATAGTAAAAGATCTGAAAGGATTGCATTAATGCTTTATCAATTTTTATTAAATTTTGTTGATACTTTTAGTTTTTTAAATGTATTTAAATATTTAACTTTTAGAACAGGTTTATCTTTTTTCACCTCATTGGTTATTGTACTGATTATTGGAGGTCCTTTTATTAAATTTTTTTCAAAACAAAAAATTTTAAATCCAATCCGGGGCGATGGACCTGAAGATCATATAGTTAAAAAAATTGGTACACCAACAATGGGAGGTTTAATAATTTTATTCGGCTTATTGGTATCAGTAATATTTTGGGCAGATTTATCAAATATTAATATTTTATTTTGTATCTACATAGCAATTACTTTTGGTTTGTTGGGAGCATATGATGACTTTAAAAAGATTAAATATAGCAACTCATCAGGAATTTCTTCAAAGTTCAAAATAACTTCACAAATAATTTTAGCAATTATTGGTGTAAGTTTTTTTGTTTATTTAAACGATTATCAAGATTTAAATAATTTATATTTTCCATTCTTTAAAAATTTAATTATAAACCTTGGATGGTTTTTTATACCATTTGCAATATTTGTAATTATTGGTTCGTCAAATGCTGTTAATCTTACAGATGGATTAGATGGTCTAGCAACAGTGCCTGTAATATTAGTTGCGGCATGTTTTGCTTTTATAAGTTATGTTACTGGAAACATAGTATTTTCAAATTATTTACAAATTCCCTACATAGAAGGAACAGGAGAAGTATCAATCTTTTGTGGGGCAATTATTGGCTCTTGTTTAGGATTTCTATGGTTTAATGCTCCACCTGCTAAAATTTTTATGGGTGACACAGGCTCATTATCTCTTGGAGGATCTTTAGGTGCAGTAGGAATTATCACAAAGCATGAAATTGTTTTAGCTATTACTGGTGGTCTTTTTGTACTAGAGGCAGTTTCAGTAATGGTTCAGGTAATTTCATTTAAACTTACAGGCAAAAGAATTTTTAAAATGGCACCCATTCATCATCATTTTGAGAAAAAAGGATGGCCAGAGTCTACAGTTGTGATTAGGTTTTGGATTATCTCAATAATTTTAGCAATGATTGGTTTAGCTACCTTAAAATTAAGATAATGAAAATATTTAATAATATTTTTTTAAGAAAAAAAATATTAATTTACGGTTTAGGAAAGAGTGGTATTTCATCTTATAAGTTTTTAAAAAACAAGTCGGATGTATATTTGTTCGACGACAATCAAAAAATTAAATCCAAACTTAAAAAAAAAATAATTAAACTAAAGCAAATTCAAAAAATAAATTTTGATAGAATTATTATTAGTCCTGGAATTGATATCTCAAATTGTAAATTATCAAAATTTTTAAAGAAAAATTTTAAAAAAATTCATACTGACCTTGATGTTTTGTTTTCATTTTATAACAATGAAAGTATTACGATTACTGGAACTAACGGTAAATCTACAACTGCTAAAATCTTACATGATGCTTTAATCGATCAAAAAAGAGACTCAAGACTTATTGGTAATATTGGTAATCCAGCATTATCAGAGAAAAATATTACAAAAAAAACAATTTTTGTAATAGAGGCCTCTTCTTATCAGCTAGATTACAGTAGAGTATTTAGATCAAAGTATGCATTAATTTTAAACATAACTGCAGACCATATTGAGAGACATAAAAGTTTAAAAAATTATATAAATGCAAAATTTAAATTATTAAAATCTCAAGTAAGAGGATCTTTTGCATATGTAAAAAAAGAGGATGAACTAATAACTAAAAAATTAAATAAAAATAAATATAGTTCAAAAATCTACAGAGTACAGACTTCAAGTATAGATAAAAAGTTTAATAAAATTACTAATAAATATTTTTTATCTAATGGCAATAAAGAAAATTTATCATTCATATTAAAAATTGCTCCAACATTAAAACTTAATTTTAAAAAATTAATTAAAACCATTAATAAATTTAAAGGCCTAGATTTCAGACAACAAATTATATTTGATAAAAAAAATCTCACAATAATTAACGACTCCAAATCTACAAGCTTTGCTTCCTCAGAAAATATATTAAAAAATTTAAATGATGCATATTGGATCTTAGGAGGAATTCCCAAAAAAGGAGATAAATTTAAACTATCAAAAATAAATTGTAAAAATATCAAAGCTTATATTTTTGGATCACATCATAGAAAATTTACAAAAATTTTAAAAAATAGATTAAAAATTAGAAAATTTAAAAATTTACAAGAAACTCTTAAAGTTATTTTTTCAGAAATTAATATTCAAAAATCTAAAAAAAATATTATTTTTTTCAGTCCAGCTGGAGCTTCATTCGATAGTTTCAAAAATTTTGAAGATAGAGGTTTTCATTTTAATCAAATAATTAAAAAGTATATAAATGCAAAGCAATAGTATTGTTTACAAATTTTATTATCAATGGTGGAAAAACATAGATAAATCTATTTTTTTACTAATAAGTCTATTATTTGTTATTGGACTATTTTTTTCTTTAGTTTCAACTTCTCTAATAGCCTCTGATAAGTTAGATACCAACAGTTATTTCTTCTTTTTTAAACACTTGATTTATGTGTTAATTGGAATAACTCTTATTTTTATATTTTCCTCTTTAAATTCAGATCAATTATATAAATACTCTATTTTTCTTTTTTTTATTTCACTTATTTCTTTATTTTTGGTGCCATTCGTTGGTGTTGAAGTTAAAGGATCTAAAAGATGGATAGACTTATTTTTCTTACCAAGATTTCAGCCTATAGAGGTTTTAAAACCATTTTTGATAATAATTTTAGCAACTATTTTTTGTGATATTAGATCAAATATTTTATTTAAGTATTTGATAACTATTATTTTGATATCTGTTATTTCTTTACTTTTAATAGCCCAACCAGATATTGGCCAAACTTTATTAGTAGTATTTTGTTGGGCAGTTCTAATCTTCACATCGGGAATTAATATATATATTCTTTTAGCAATATTTATCGTTGGCGCATTTTTGCTTGCTTATCTTATTATTTTTGTCCCTAAGTTTGATTATATACAAGGACGTATTTTTTCATTTTTTAATAGAGAAACAGGTACTCATAATTTTCAATCTGATAAAGCAATAGAGTCAATTTCAAGTGGAGGTTTTTTTGGAAAAGGCATAGGTGAAGGAGTTCTTAAAAATAGAGTTCCTGAAGCTCATACTGACTACATTATTTCAGTAATTTCTGAGGAGTTCGGTGTTGTTGCCATAATGTTAATATTATTATTGTTTTTAATTTTGATTTATATGGTTTTCAAAAAAATAAGTTTTGAAACAAATGATAAAGCTAAACTTATTTTAATCGGATCTATTAGTTTAATATTAATGCAGGCCACAATTCATATTGGAGTTAATATAAGATTATTTCCAACCACTGGAATGACATTACCTTTTTTAAGTTATGGTGGTTCATCAATAATAAGTACATCAATATTAGCTGGTATCATTTTAAATTTAACAAAAAGAAAAATAACTTAATAAATGAAAAAAAAAGTTTTAATTTCTACAGGTGGATCTGGAGGTCATGTCATACCAGCAATTACAATTTATAATCATTTGAAAAATACTCATGAAACCTTGATTTCTACTGATAAAAGAGGTCTTAAATATTTAGATAAGAATTATAAAGTATTTGTAATCAACACTCCAAAATTAAATAACTATTTTTTACTTCCTTTTTCATTTTTAAAAATATTTTTTCTAACTATTAAATCTTTTTTTCTTTTAAAAAAAAACAATATTTCGATTTTAATTTCTACAGGAGGCTATATGTCTTTGCCACTATGTTTAGCAGCAAAAATATTGGGAATTAATATTTTTTTAATTGAACCAAATATAGTTCTTGGAAGAGCAAATAAATTTTTTTTAAATTTTTCAAGAAAATTAATATGTTATTCGAAGAATTTAATTAATTTACCATCTGAAATTAATCACAAATTAACTACTATTAAACCTTTGATACGAAAAGAATATTATGAAACCAGTACGTATCAAAAATATGACAATTTATTTACAATTATAATCATGGGAGGTAGTCAGGGTGCAAAAATCTTTGATGAGCTTTTAAATAAATCTTTTGTGAGTCTAGCAAAAAAAGTATCTATAAAAATTATTCATCAAACAAGCGAGAAAAATATAAATTTTTTAAAAGATTTTTATTTTCAAAATAATATTGAAAGTAGAGTTTTCAGTTTTGATCATAATCTTAATGAGGTTTTAAAACAAGGAGATTTATGCATAACTAGAGCGGGTGCCTCAAGTTTAGCTGAATTATCTTTTTTAAATATTCCATTTATAGCAATACCACTTCCGTCATCAAAAGATAATCATCAGTATGAAAACGCAAAATATTATGAGGAACAGGATTGTTGTTGGATAATTGATCAAAAAAATTTTGATGACCACAAATTTGAGAAATTTTTATTAGAATTGACAAATAAAAGTCAAGATTACATGACAAAAAAAAATAATTTACAGAAATTAAATTATCAAAATACATGGAATGATGTTAATCAAAAAATATTAAAAATTATTAATGAAAATTAAATTAGCAAAAACGGAACTAATACATTTTGTAGGAATAGGTGGAATAGGTATGAGTGGTTTAGCACTTATAATGAAAGGTAAAGGTTTTAAAGTTAAAGGCAGTGATATTACAAATAATAAAAATATTGAGAGATTAAGAAAAGAAAAAATAAAAGTTTTCATTGGACATAAGAAACAAAATATAGAAAAAGGGACTATCCTAGTTGTATCTTCTGCTATTAAAAAAAATAATCCAGAACTTCTTGCGGCCCAAAAAAAACAATTACCTATATATAAAAGAGGAGAAATGCTAGCCAACATTGTTTCTTTAACAAAAAATATTGTAGTTGTTGGCTCGCACGGCAAAACTACAACAACATCATTAATAGCTTCTATATTTCAAGAAACAAAAATTGATCCCACAATCATCAATGGTGGAGTAATAAATTCGATTAATAATTCCGCAAAGCTTGGAAAAAGTGATTGGTCTATATTAGAAGCAGACGAGTCTGATGGAAGTTTTGTGTTCATACCCCCAACATACTCAATCATCACTAATATAGATCGAGAGCATATGGATTATTATGGCACTATGGATAAATTAAATAAATATTTTGAAAATTTTGTTAATAAAGTCCCTTCATTTGGAAAATCATTTATTTGTTTAGATGATAAAAATAACAAAAGTTTAATTAAAAATATCAAAAATAAAAACTTCTATACATATGGACTAGATTCCAAATCAAATTTTTGTATTAAAAATATAAAACAATTAAAAGAGTACTCTGAGTTTGACTTAAATATAAAATTACCTAATAAAAAAAATCAATTAATTAAAAAATTTAAAATTCCTTTATTAGGAACACATAATATTAAAAATTCTGTAGCTGCAGCAGCATTAGCATTAACAGTGGGCCTACCAATAAATAATATAAAAAAAGGACTTAAAAATTTTAAAGGAGTTCAGAGAAGATTTAATAAAATTTTCAATTTTAATAATGTAGATTTTTATGATGATTATGCCCACCATCCTACAGAAATCAAAGAAGTACTGGATGGTGTAAAAAAAGTTTATAAAGATTATGAAAAGATATGTATTTTCCAACCACATAGAATATCAAGACTAAAAGATTTAAAAAAAGAATTTACTTTTGCTTTCAAAAATGCAGATAAATTAATTTTGTTTCCAATTTATACTGCTGGAGAAAAATTAAAGCTTGGATTTAGTTATTTAAAATTTGCGAGAGAGATTATTAAAAACTCTAGAGTTCAATTGTTTTTAGTAGATGATAAATTTCAATTAGCAAAATTTATTAAAGCAAACATATATGGAAAAAAAATAGTTATAGGAATGGGTGCAGGGACTATCTCAAGTTGGATGAGAGAATTGCCTAAATTGTTATCATGAAAATTGATTTAGGAGAGCTGATTGAAGAATTTAGTAATAATTTAAAGTTAGATTATGATTTAAAAAAAAAAAATTGGTTTAATATAGGGGGTAAAACAAAAGCTTTCTTTAAAGCAGATAGCCTACAAGAATTAATTAGATTTCTCAAAAAAATTCAAAATCAAGAAAAGATATTTGTATTAGGTGCTGGCTCAAATACTTTGATTACGGATAAAACATTTAATGGTGTAGTAATTAAACTTTCAAAAAATTTTAATAATATCTCTTTATTAAATGATGAAATTATAATAGCCGGGAGTGCTGTTAATGATAAATCATTATCAGACTTTGCAATGGAAAATGGTCTTGGTGGTTTTGAGTTTCTATCATGTATACCAGGTACAATTGGTGGAGGTATTAAAATGAATGCAGGTTGTTTTCAAAGAGAATTTAAAGATATTTTAATTTCTATTCAGGCAGTTAATAAATCAGGTGAAATAATAACTATACCTGCAAAAGAGATGAATTTTAAGTACAGAGAAAGCGGATTATCTGATGAACTTATTTTTTTAAGCGCTTCATTTAAAGGCTTTAAGAAAGATAAAGACATTATCAAAAGTGAAATAAGAATATTGAAAGAAAAAAAAGAAGAAGCTCAACCAACAAGAATAAAGACAAGTGGTAGTACTTTTAAAAATCCTATAGACCAATCAGATAAAAAAGTTTGGGAATTGATTAAAGAGTCCGTGCCCATTGAAAAATCATTTGGAGATGCATCAATTTCAGAAAAACACTATAATTTTTTTGTAAATAAAGGTAATGCTAAGTTTGAAGATATGAAAAAGTTAATTAATTTTGTTTCAGAAAGTGTATTTAAAAAAACAGGCATTAAATTAGAAACAGAAATAAAAATATTAGAATAAATTGAAAAAAAAAATATTAATACTATCAGGCGGAATTTCCAAAGAGAGATTAATTAGTCTTGATACTGGAATACAGGTCGCAAAAGAATTAAAAAAAAATGGTTATAGAGTTAAAATATCTGAGCCGGATCATAATTTAGCAAAAAATATAAAAACTTTTAATCCCAGTATAATTTTTAATGCATTACATGGTCAATTTGGTGAAGATGGTTATATCCAAACTATTCTTGAAAGATTTAAAATTCCATATACCCATTCTGGAGTAATTGCATCATCATTAGCGATGGATAAAGAAATCTCTAAAAAAATTTTTATTCAAAATAATATTAAAACACCAAAATATATTACACACTCCTATAATATTTCTTCCTACAAGTTAATTACAGAAATTAAAAAAAAATTAAAATTCCCAGTAGTGGTCAAACCTTTGAATGAAGGATCAAGTGTAAATGTATACATATGTAATGAGAAAAATGTCATTAAGATTTTAAATTCAATTAAAAATTATAAAAAGGTTATGATTGAGGAATTTATTGGTGGTAGAGAGATTCAAGTCGCAATTATGGGTAATAAAAAAATGGGAGCAATTGAGCTTAAGCCAAAAAGGAAATTTTATGATTATCAAGCTAAATATAATACAAACGCTAAAACACAACACATTATACCAGTCGATTTACCCAAAAATAAAATTAATCAAGTTCTTCAAATTGCACATAAGGCACATAAAATAATTGGTTGCCGTGGTGTGACCAGATCAGATTTTAAATTTTTTAATGGAAAATTTTATTTATTAGAAATTAATACTCAACCAGGCATGACAAAATTATCTCTTGTACCAGAAATAGCTGCATATAAAGGAATAAATTTTATAAAACTCATTGAATGGATTTTAGAAGATGCATCAACACAAAAGTAAAAAAATTTTTATTTATTTTTTTTTACTATTTTTTTTGGGCTCAATTCAGAATACAAATTTAAATATCAACAATTTCAAAAATAATTATTTTATAAAAGTTTCAGGTTTAGGTGAAACTGAGAACCAAATAATAATTAAAGAAATAAAAAATTCAAATCTAGAAAATATTTTTTTAATGAAAAAGAGAAAAATTTATGAAATTATTAACAACAATAGTTTAGTTGAGAGTTTTAAAATATTTAAAATTTATCCACACACCCTAGATATTAAAATTGAAAAAACTATTTATTTAGCAAAAATAAGTAGAGAAAAAAAAATTTTTATTATTGGATCGAATGGAAAATTATTGAAAAATCAAACTCATAATAATGAGCTACCTTTTATTTTCGGTAATCCAAAAATTAATGAGTTTTTAGAAATAAAAAATATAATTGATAAGTCAAAATTTTCTTTTGATGAAATAAAAAATTTGTATTTTTTTCCATCTAAAAGATGGGATCTAGAATTAAAAAATAATATTTTTTTAAAATTACCCCACGAAAATATCGGAGATACTTTAGATAATGTTTTTAAACTAATGAATAAAAAGAAATTTGAAAAAAATACATCAATTGATGCTCGTATTAATAATCAATTAATTTTAAATGATTGAAGAA
>CACMYF010000007.1 GCA_902617805.1 uncultured Pelagibacteraceae bacterium | reverse complement strand
TTATCATGGAGTTTTATCACCTGCCAGTCCTGGTGTTGCTCCCAAAAGTTTAAAGACAACAGGTTCTGCAGAATTTAATAAAGTTTGGTCTTATCTTGGAACTCCATGTATATCACTCCCATTGTTACAAGGTGATGCAAATATGCCTTTAGGCGTCCAATTAACTGGTGCTAAGTACGATGATCATAGATTTTTAGGTATTGCTAATTGGTTAGAAAAGGAATGTAATAATTAAATGCAAAAATTTACAACATTTTTAGGAACTTTGCTTGCAACAGCTTTTTTAGTTGGCTTAGCTACGACACTTACAAGATCAACAATGATAGGTTTTTTTGATGTATTGCCAGTTTATATATTGATGGCAATCGCAATCTTCATGATGGTCTATGAAGCATTTTTTGACAAAAAATAATTTTATATAATCTAAAATTTACTACCTCAGATTGTAATACAATAGTTTAAAGTTATTTTAATCTAGACTTAAACGCACATTTGTAATTTACTCTGTACAGTTAATTAACAAAGAAGAGGAGATACTAATGATTAAAGAAAAAAAATCATTGAAGGTTTCTAGATCACCTTCAAGACGTAAGTTCTTTAAAACTGCAGCTGCAACTGGTGTTGCTGCTGTTGCTTTATCTGCTCCAGCCGTTGCCAAAGAAAGAGTTGAAGCTTCTATGGTAGCTACTTGGCCTAGAGATTTTCCAGGCCTAGGAACTGGTGCACAAAGACTTGCTCAAAGATTAAGCGATATGAGTGACGGTAGAATTCAAGTTACTTATTATGCTGCTAATGAAAGGGTAAAAGCATTTGACTCATTTGACGAAGTTGCATCAGGTAACTCTCAAATGTATCACGGTGCTGATTACTACTGGGTTAAAAAACACCCTGCTTTTGGATATTTTACTGCGGTTCCATTTGGTTTCACATATGCTGAAATGAATGCGTGGTTAAAATTTGCTGGTGGACAAGAATTGTGGGATGAATTGACTGATGATTTTGGAACACAAAGTTTTGCAGCTGGTAATACTGGAGTGCAAATGGGTGGTTGGTTTAATAAGAAAATTAGATCAGCGAATGACTTTAAAGGTTTAAAAATGCGTATGCCTGGATTAGGTGGACAAGTACTTGGAAAACTAGGTGGTTCTCCAATTTCACTTCCTGGTGGACAAATTTATGAAAACCTTGTTTCAGGTGCAATTGATGCAACAGAATGGGTAGGACCTTGGAATGATGAGGCTATGAAGTTCCAGGAAGCTGCTAAGTATTATTACTATCCAGGAATGCATGAACCAGGATCTACACTAGCTTGTGGAGTTAACAAATCTTGGTTTACTAGTTTGTCAAAATCAGATCAGTTAATTATTAAAACTGCATGTGATTGGGCTGACACAACTACAATGGCTGAATACAATGCTAAAAACGGAGCTGCACTAGCGCGATTAGTTAACGAAAGTGGAGTTAAACTAGAGAAGTTTAACGATAAAGTTTACGATGCTTTCGCTAAAGGTGCTGCTGAAGTTTTCGATGAAGTTCAACAACATAGCGCTCTAGCTAAGAAAGTACATGCTGCCTTTGTTAAAGGTCGTAAGGAAATTGGTGCTTGGACTAACTTGTCCGACGGGCCATATGTTGCTCAAAGAAATAGAGCATTAGGAGTATAATTTAATTCTAATTATTACTAGAGGGCCCTTAAATGGGCCCTCTTTTTATATATCAATAAAAGATTTAATATGATGGCGAAAAATAACTTATCTATTTTAATAAGAATATTTAGTTATTCTATCTTAGCTTTAACTTTTGTTTTTTTAGTCAATAATGTTTTAACAGTTTGGTTTGATTGGCCAGGAGTTAAAAAACTTTTTGCTCATTATGAATTATTTGGATTTAAAAAATTAAATAAGCCTTTAGAGGGGCTTGCAATAAATTTATCGTATATTCAATTACTATTTTATTTTGTATCTTTAGTAGGAGTTATATTTTTTGTTTTAAAATCTATAAAACAAACATTACAAACAGACTCTGAGATCTTATCGAAAATTACAGCTTACGTAGTAAGGTCCTCTTTCTGGGCTGTACTAATTGTTGGAGTAGCAGACTTTTTAATCTCATTCATGGTAGTAGAAAAACTAGTTGAGCCAATTTTTGGAGAACAACTGAAAATTAATTTAGTAATACCTGCTTTCAGAATCACATATATACACTTTCCTTTAATATTAGCTTCTTTTGTAATTGGTTATTTTACAAGATCTGTAGGCTTTATTTGGTTAGCAGTTTTAGTGGTTGGAAGTGAATTTTTGATAGTTCTCTCAAGGTTCATATTTCAGTATGAACAGGCATTCCAAGGTGACTTAGTTCGTTTTTGGTATGCAGCCCTTTATTTATTTGCAAGCGCTTATGCGTTAATTCACGAGGGCCACGTTAGAGTTGATGTTCTTTATACTGGTTTTAGCGAACGTAAAAAAGCATGGACTAATGCAATTGGGTCATTAATTCTAGGAATTCCTTTATGTTTGATTGTAATATTTTTAGGCATGGGGGGCAAAGCTAGTATCATCAATGGTCCTGTAATTTCATTTGAAATTACGCAGCAAGGTTCAAACGGATTATATTTACTTTATCTAATGGCAGTTTATTTAGCAGTCTTTGCTGTAAGTATGTTAACTCAATTCACTAGCTACTTTATGAGTAGCAGTCATAAACTTTTAAAGAATTAAATAATGGAACATCTGTTTTTAGCTTTACTTGTAATTATAATGATTGGAGCATTAGCTTCTGGTTTTCCAGTAGCTTTTGCATTACCTGGATCAGCAATAATTTCAATCGGGCTAGCTGCTTTTTTTGGTTATTTATTTGCAGGAGACAGTAGCGCTTATTTTGCTGTTGATGGCCCTAAAGAATGGTTAACCGCCGGTATTACAAACTTTAGGAGTAACTACTGGGATGTAGAAACTGATACTTTAATTGCAATTCCTTTATTTATTTTCATGGGGATCATGCTGCAAAAATCAAAAATTGCGGAAGATCTTTTAGTTACAATGGGGCAGTTGTTTGGACCTATCCCTGGAGGTTTAGGAATATCAGTAATTTTTGTTGGGGCATTACTTGCAGCTACAACGGGTATTGTTGGCGCAACAGTAATAGCAATGGGATTAATATCATTACCCACAATGCTTAATAATAAATACGATAAAAGTCTTGCAAGTGGAATTGTTTGTTCATCAGGAACTCTTGGACAAATTATACCTCCTTCAATTGTACTAATTATCATAGCTGACCAATTAGCAAGTGCGGCTGATGTTGCAAATACTATGCGTCAGACTGATTACAAAATTTTAACTGGTGAATTTAATATGCCTGGAGAATTTAGAGTGGGTTCTACTTCTGCAGGAGATATGTTTTTGGGAGCACTATTACCTGGTTTAGTATTGGTTGGTTTGTATATGATTTATGTATTTGTGTATGCAAGACTAAATCCCAAGGCAGCTCCTCCTGTTCCATTTAAAGGAAATTTTGACTCAAAGTTTTGGATTAAGGTTTTAATTGTAATTATTCCACCTCTTGCTCTAATTTTTGCAGTTTTAGGATCTATACTTTTAGGTATTGCAACCGTTAATCAAGCTGGATCAATTGGTGCAATTGGTGCAACCATGATGGCTGGTTATCGTTTACATAAAGGAAAAAAAGATGCTTACTATCCAATTATAATTGCAATTTTATCTATCATTCCAATTTATATTTTATCTAAGAATTATAATTTAAATATTAAGGCTGTAGAAACTAGAGATCTTACAGCAATTTTTATCACAGGATTTTTTACAATTACTTTTTTAATTGGAATTGTTTGGAGTTTTTGGAGAGCATACAAAATTGAGAATGTTTTAAAAGAGGTTGTTACAGAAACATGTGTAACAACTTCAATGGTTTTTATAATTTTATTAGGTGCTGCAATGTTAACCTCTGGATTTAGAGCATTTGGAGGTGAAGAGCTAGTAAGAGATTTTCTTCAAGATTTGCCAGGGGGATTTTGGACACAGTTTATTGTTGTAATGGCAGTTATTTTTTTACTAGGTTTCTTTCTTGATTTTATAGAAATAGCCGTTGTTGTTGTTCCTATCATTGCTCCGATATTATTAGCTGAACCAGGAGCCAATGTAAGTGCAATTTGGCTCGGTGTAATGATTGGGGTAAATTTGCAAACCTCATTTTTAACACCACCATTTGGTTTTGCATTATTTTACTTAAAAGGTGTAGCTTCAAAACTTGTTACTACTTTAAATATTTGGAAAGGTGTGGTTCCATTCATTATTTTACAATTAATAGGTCTTGGAATTGTCGGTTTCTATCCATCATTAGTAAACTATCTACCAGCAAGAACATATTTAACATCGAACGTTGCTCCACCGCCGATGAATCCAAAGCTACAATATTGCTTACAAGAGTATAAATTTGCGATTTACAACACCGAAGAACAAAGAATTACTAATGCAATAAAAGACATGCAGAAATTAACTCCAGCAAATCTTCCAATGGATAAATTAGATATTTTTGAAGAGCATTTTGATAATGCGCTTGGGACTTTTGCTATTGTTAAAAAGCTTCAAAAAACGGAACAAGAATATGAATTATTTACAAAAGATTATAGGGACTTGCATTTCAATGTAAGAAAAATTGAGAAAAAAATTAGAAAAATAGACCAGAAAATTAAAAAAATAAAAGCTGAAATTAGAAATTTAGATGATGATAACTTATCAGATAAAAATAAATTAGAATTAAAGATCGAGAATTACGAGCTAGAAATTAAAGAACTTCAAAATAAAGTTCCTGAAAGCTGGAAAGCTAAAAATGGAGAGTTTGAAATATTGCACAAAGCAAAAAACACAAGAACTAAAAGATATAGAAAAAATGTTGATGAAGCTTATGAAACTCTGGATCAAATAGTGATGTTTATAAATGACAATGAAAAATTAAAAGAACTTTCACCAGAAATAAAAGAATTAAAATATAATATTGATAATAGAAATTACGAAAACGCAATATCAATAATTGATAATCTTTTTGAAAAACTAGGAGAAATTTCTGGAACCGAAGAATTTGCAAATAAATTAGATGACCTAATATCTGTTATAGATAATGATGAGGTAGATGAGCAAAAATTGTCTGAAGTAAGTTCAGAGACTTTTGATCTTTTCAATTTAGAAGTTTCATGGAGAGATGATGCTAATAAGAATTTGATGCCTGAATTAATTAAATATAATGATGTTATCAAACATAATATTGGTCTTAGACTTCAAAACAGATTAACTAAAGAACAAGCTAAATTTGTTGCTAGGTGTAACTCAGTTCATAGAGATATATCTTTAAACTTTTAATTAATGGAAAATTATATTTTACCAAAAAAACAGGCTATTGTTGTTTTTTTTGTATTTGCATTTGGTTATTTTTTATCATGTTTGTTACGTGCAATTACTGCAACACTTTCACCAGTATTAACCTTAGAATTTAATTTATTAGCAGCTGATTTAGGATTATTAGCTGGAGGTTATTTTTTAGGTTTTGCTTGTATGCAAATACCGCTTGGATATTTGTTAGATAAATATGGACCAAAAAAAATTGTCTCTTCTTTTTTATTAATCGCATTAGTTGGAACAGGATCATTTGCTTTAGCTGAAAGCTTTTCAGGATTGTTAGTTTCACGAATTCTAATTGGTGTAGGTGTAAGTGCTTGTTTGATGGCTCCGTTAACGGGTTACAGAATATGGTATGCAGAAAATCAGCAACAAAGAGCAAACTCATGGATGCTAATGATTGCATCATTAGGTTTTTTGTCATCCACATTGCCTGTACAACTTTTATTGCCTAGTTTTGGATGGAGATGGATATTTGGAGGTATCGCTATCTTAATTTTAATAAGTATTTTTTTAATGTTAGTTTTCATTCCAAAATGGAATTTAACTAAAAATAAAGAGTTAGAAGAGCCAAGTAATACTGGAACTTTATCAGAAGTTTGGAAAAATAGATTTTTTATAAGTGTAATTCCAATGGGTTTATTTAATTATGGGGGCTTAATGGCTATACAGACTTTATGGGCAGGCCCATGGATGACTAGAGTTGCTGGTTATACACCACTTCAGAGCGCTACAGGATTATTTTGGATCAATGTAACTATGTTGGTATCTTTTTTTTTGTGGGGTTATTTTTTACCAAAAATTTCAGGTATAGGTTTTACTGCAAAAAGAATACTTAAATTAGGTTTGCCAATTAGTTTTTCTGTAATGATTGTGATTATATTGCTAGGCCCAAAAGCGGGCGCATTCTACATAACTTTATTTATTTTAAGTTCAATTTTTTTATCAGTTACACAGCCAGCTGTGGGCCTTTCTTTTTCAGGTTATTCTGCTGGTAAAGCACTAACTTCATTTAATTTATTAATATTCGCAGGAACATTCATAATGCAATGGCTAATGGGCTTAGTGATAGATATTGTTAAAGGTATGGGTCACACAGAAATATTTGCTTTTAAATCAGCTTTTTCAGTTTTCTTAATCTTAAGTATTATTTCTTATATATTTTTTTTAATATTAAATAGAAAAAAATATGAAAATAAAACGTAGGAATTTTTTTTTGGAATTATTTATTGGTATTATTGCAATTTACTTAATTATATTAATTTTCTTATTCTTTTTTCAAAGAAATTTAATGTATCATCCTGATGAGAATAATTATTCTGGAGATAATTTAGAAGTTAACATTGAAAAAGTTACCATCAAAACAACTGATAATATTAATCTTTTAGGCTGGTTTCATAATAAAAATTTAAAAAATTATAAAACAATAGTTTATTTTCATGGAAATGCAGGGACACTTGAAAACAGAATCCATAAGTTAAATCATTTTAAAGATATGGATGTTAATTTTTTAATTATCGCATGGAGAGGGTTTAGCGGTAATAAAGGAAAACCAAGTGAGGATGGTCTTTATACAGATGGTGCTAGTGCAATAAACTGGCTTAAAGAAAAAGGTCTAAATGAAGAAGATATAATTATTTATGGAGAGTCATTGGGAACTGGCATTGCCACTGAAATTACTCAGAATAAAAATTTTGCTGGATTAATATTAGAAACGCCCTTCACATCAATGATAGAGGCTGCGAAAAATTTTTATCCATATATTCCAGTAGGTTTAATTTTAAAAGATAAGTATGAAAATAATGAAAAAATTAAAAATATTAATATTCCAGTATTAGTAATGCATGGTGAGGCTGACCAAATAGTTCCATTTTGGATGGGTAAAAAAATTTTTAATTTAGCAAGTGAACCCAAATATTCATATTTTACAAAATATGACGATCATATGATGGAATATGATGATAAACTTGTATTAGCTCTTAAATCATTTGTTGATAGTTTAAATTAAGCCACAATCCAAACAAACATAACTCAAATTTTTTTTTTAAGTTACATCATGAAAAATCTTTACATATTTTTTATTATCTTGTTTTCTTTAAGCAATTTATCAAATGCTAAAGAAAATTTAGCATCTGTAGATAGCCTTTTTCATATTGATCAAATGAATTCGCACGATGAAAATTTTGCATTATATTTTAAAACCCGCGAAAAAGCTGTCTTGGCTCGAGGAGAAAATTCAAATTACATTAATGATTTTCCAAAAGATCTTTATATTTATAACTATAAAACAAAAGAGTCTTTGCCATTAATCTCTTATGAATGGTTTCCCAAAACTGCAAAATATTTTTTGCAAGAGTATGATTTCCCAGTTTTCCCAGATGATTTTGCATATTATCTTCTAAAAGATAACAAAACTCTGGTGATGATTAGTGCTGTAAAAAGTTTAAAAGCTAATTTTAAATTTGATATCGTTGAAAAAAAGTTAGAGCTTTATCCTGTAAATGGAAAATTTGATTTTATTATTTCTTCTATAGCTAAAAATTGTGGACATTATGAATTTAGAGAAAATTATAAGTGTAGTTTTTATAAACCTTTAATTTCTAGTACTTTAATTAATTAATTTGAGTAAATGCTTCTGCGAATTTTTCGGCCTCAAAAATTTGCAAATCATCTTCTTTTTCACCTAATCCAAGGGCGATAATTGGTAGTTTATATTTTTTAGCAACTGCTAAAAGGATACCACCTTTTGCTGTACCATCTAACTTTGTCATAATAAGACCAGTTATTGGAATAATTTTATTAAATTCTTCAACCTGATTAATTACATTTTGACCTGAAGTTGCGTCCAAAACTAAAATAACATCATGTGGAGCATCGGGATCAATTTTTTTAGTAACATTTGCAATTTTTTTATATTCTTCCATCAAATTTTTTTTATTTTGTAATCTCCCAGCTGTATCGATTAAAACTTGATTGAAATCATTATTTAATGCCTCTTCAATAGCCTTGTAGGCAACTGATGCAGGATCAGAGCCTTGAGATGATTTTGTAATTTGAACATTAACTTTGTTTGCCCAATTTTCTAACTGTTCTATGGCTGCCGCTCTAAAAGTATCTGATGCAGCTAGCATTACTTTATTTCCATTACCTTTTAATATTTTACTTATTTTTCCAATAGTAGTTGTTTTTCCAACACCATTGACACCTGAAATCAATGTTGCATTTAATTTTTCTTTTTTTTTGAAGAATTCAATATTTTCTAAAGGTTTCATTATTGAAATAATATAATTTTTTAAAATATTATTTATTTCTTCGGTTAAATCTTTATTGGGATAAATTTTTGTTTGAGAAATTATTTCTCTTATTTCTGAAGCAGAAACAATACCAACATCGGATTGAATTAAGTAATCTTCAATTTTGTCTAATGTTTTGTCATCAATCTCTTTTTTTACAACTATATCTCTTAAACCTGCTGTAAAAGCTGAGGCACTTTTTTTAAAACCTGATTTAAATTTTTCAAAAATTCCCATTAAATTTTAAAATTTATCTCCTTAATATCTGAAACTGGTCCTTTCATATGAATACTATTGTTTTCATCAATTGAAATTGTCAATCTACCTGTAGAAAATTCAATATCAACTTCATCATTTACCAGTCCGTTTTGTTTTGCGGCAAAAGCTGTTGCGCAAGCTGCAGTTCCACAAGCTTTGGTAAGTCCTGCTCCTCTTTCCCACACTCTAACTTTTATCAATTCTTTGTTAACTACAGTTGCTAAAGTAACATTACATTTTTCTGGAAATAGAGAGTGGGTTTCAATTTTTGGTCCAATTTTTTCAATTTCAAAATTTTCGTTATTATCAACAAAAAAAACCACATGTGGATTTCCAACATTTACAGCAGTCCCGCCAGAAAATTCGTTATTATTTTTGTCATTAATTTTAATTCCTAAATTATTCGTATTTAATTCTTTAGACAATGGAATCTCGTCCCATTTTGTTTTTGCAACACCTATTTCTGTTGAAACCATTTTTTCTCCAACAATATTTGATTTTAATTTGCCAGATAAAGTTGTTAGGACAATTTCTTTTTTGTTATTTTCTTTGCCTAATAAATCAGCAATACATCGCGTACCATTTCCACACGCACCAGACATTCCTCCATCTGAATTATAAAATTCTAGTGAAGCATCTGAAATATCATTTTTTTTAATCAATATTAGTTGGTCACAGCCAATAAATTTTCTGTCACAAATCTTTATTATTTGCTCTTTCGTCAAATTTGTAATTGTTTGCCTATTATCTATGATGACAAAATCATTACCTAAACCGTCCATTTTAAATGCTTTAATATCCATATATAGATATTTAACTTATTTATTGACTTTTTGAACCTCTATTATAGGTTGTTGCCGTTTCCGCAAAAACATTAACTTTGCGGTGTCTTTGGAAACAAAGAGATCGACACTAGTCAGCGAGGGTTCGCCCACTAGTGCGTTACTGCTATGCGTAATAAATATGTTTGAAAATTTAACAAATAAATTTGAAGAAATTTTTTCTTCTCTGAAAAAGGCACCTTCACTTGATGAAGCTCAAGTAGATGAAGGTTTAAGAGGCATTAGACAAGCCTTACTTGAAGCAGATGTCTCATTGGATGTTGCAAAAGATTTTATTGAAAAAGTTAAGCCAAAAGCATTAGGCCAAGAGATAATAAGGTCTACCTCTCCTGGGGATATGGTTGTTAAAATTGTTTATGATGAGCTTGTAGACTTATTAGGTGCAACAAATAATGAGATAAACTTAAACGCGGTACCGCCTGTGCCAATGATGTTAGTTGGATTACAAGGTTCTGGAAAAACAACAACTACAGCAAAATTAGCAAAATTTTTAGAAAATAATAAAAAGAAAAAAGTAATGATGGTCAGTCTAGATATTTACAGACCAGCTGCACAAGAACAACTTAGATCTTTAGGAGAACAAAATAATATTTTAACTTTACCTATTATAGAAGGTCAGCAACCTGCTGATATTTGTAGAAGAGCAATAAGTGCTGCTAATTTAAATGGAGCTGAAATAATTTTATTTGATACTGCTGGTAGAACTCAAATCGATCTACAAATGATGAGTGAGATTAAGCAAATTGAAGCTGTCATTAATCCAACAGAAACTTTTTTAGTTGCAGACTCTTTAACAGGTCAAGTTGCAGCCTCAGTGGCAAAAGAATTTAAAAATACAGTTAATTTATCTGGAATTATTTTAACTAGGGCTGATGGTGATGCAAGAGGTGGAGCTGCAGTGAGTATGAAATATGTTTCAAACGTTCCAATTAAATTTTTAGGGATAGGAGAAAAAATAGATAATCTTGAAGTATTCCATCCAGACAGAATTGCAAACAGAATACTTGGTATGGGGGATATTGTATCCCTTGTAGAAAAGGCGGCTCAAGATTTAGGAGAAGAAAATCTTAAAAAAGCAGAGGAAAATTTAAAAAAAGGTCAATTCTCTATGGAAGATTATTTATCTCAATTAAGACAAATGAAAAAAATGGGTGGTATTGAGGGAATCATGTCTTTTATGCCAGGAGTTTCTAAAATTAAATCCCAAATGGACTCAGCGGGAATTGATGAAAGTATAATTACTAAAAATGAAGCTGTTATTTTATCAATGACAAAAAAAGAAAGAGAGAACCCAAAAATAATAGATGGTTCTAGAAAAAAAAGAATTGCTAATGGCTCTGGCACAGATCCGGCCACTATCAATAAATTGCTTAAGCAATTTAAAATGATGTCTGAAATGATGAAAAAGATGTCAAAAGGAAATCTGAAAGGTATGTCTGATAAAGGTATACCGCCAGAGCTATTTAACCAATTAAAGTAAAAAAGGAGAACAAATGTTAAAATTAAGATTATCAAGAGGTGGAACAAAAAAACGTCCTGTTTATAAGGTTGTTGTTGCCGACAGTCGTTTTGCAAGAGATGGAAGATTTATAGAAAAGGTTGGTTTCTTTAATCCTCTATTACCAAAAGAGAAAAAAGAAAGAGTGGGCCTAGAAGCTGAGAGAATTAAATATTGGCTTGGTCAAGGAGCTCAACCAACAACGAGAGTAGCAAGAATTTTAGGTGAGAACGAACTAATGCCTATGCCTGCAAATGGAAATAATCCAAATAAAGCAGTGCCAAAAAAAGAGAGAAATAAAAAAGAAGAGGATAATAAAGAAGCTCCTAAAGCAGAAGCAGCTCCAGCAGCAGAAGCTCCTAAGGAAGAAGCTCCTAAAGCAGAAGCAGCTCCAGCAGAGGAAAAAAAATAATTTAAAGATTATTTATGTGGCAAGCTCAAGTGTTTACACTTTATCCAGAGGTTTTTCCTGGTCCTTTATCTAAAGGACTTTATGGAAAAGCTTTATCAAATAATTTATGGAAACTTAAAGTTGTAAACATAAGAGATTCAGCTGATGACAAACATAAAACAGTAGATGACACACCTTACGGGGGTGGTTCAGGGATGCTGTTAAAAGCAGATGTTCTTGCAAAGTCTTTAGATGAAAACAAAAATGAGAATGAGAGAATTTTATACTTATCACCAAAAGGAAAAAAATTTGATCAAAATTTAGCGAAAGAGCTAGCTAATGAAAAATCTCTGTCTTTAATTTGTGGTCATTTTGAAGGTGTGGATGAAAGAATACTTTCAACAAGAAATATTGAGGAAATTAGTATTGGAGATTATGTTTTGTCAGGCGGAGAGTCAGCAGCATATGTAGTAATAGATAGTATTTTAAGATTGCTGCCAGGTGTATTAGGAAATGAAAACTCTAAATTAGATGAAACCTTTGAAAATGGTCTTCTAGAGTACCCTCAGTATACAAAACCTCAAATTTGGGAGGAAAAAGCTGTGCCAGACGTACTATTATCAGGTGATCATAATAAAATTAAACACTGGCGTTTATCTCAATCTGAGGCTATAACACGCGTCCGAAGACCTGATTTATGGGAAAAATATAAGAAGAATTAACTTGATAAATATTAACATGAAAACAATTGAAGAAATAAACCAACATAACGTTAACAAAATTCTTTCAGAGAAAAAAATTCCAGAATTTTATCCTGGAGATGTTGTTAAGGTTGGTGTGAGAATTACTGAGGGTAAAAAAGAAAGAATTCAATATTTTGAGGGAGTATGTATTGCTAAAAAAAGCAGGGACTTAAACTCATCTTTTACGGTTAGAAAAATTTCATTTGGAGAGGGTGTTGAGAGAACTTTTCCTTTATTTGGAACTTTAATTGATTCAATTAAGGTTATTAGATCAGGTAAAGTAAGAAGAGCAAAACTTTATTATCTAAGAGACAGAACTGGTAAATCAGCAAGGATTGCAGAAAAAATTAGAAAAAAAATTGGTATTGATATCGAGGCAAAACCAGAGACAGTTACAGAGGAAAATGTAGCTCCTGCAGTTGAAGCACCTAAAGAAGAGGCTCTTAAAGCAGAAACAGCACCTAAAGAAGAGGCTGCTCCAGCAACAGAGGCTCCTAAAGAAGAACAAAAATCAGAAAGCTCTACAGAAAAAAAATAATTTTTTTTTCAATGTCTACAACATTATACGATAAAATTTGGAACGATCATCTAGTTGATCAACAAGATGATGGCACATCTTTACTTTTTGTAGATAGACATTTAATTCATGAGGTGACAAGCCCCCAAGCTTTTGAAGGATTAAGAAATTCTAATAGAAAAGTTAGACACCCAAATTTAACTTTAGCAGTTGCAGATCATAATGTTCCAACAACTGACAGATCAAAAGGTATTTCAGATGAAGAGTCAAAAATTCAAGTAGATACTTTAGAGGCAAATTGTAAAGAATTCGGTGTTCAGTTGTTTGGTATGGATGATAAGAGGCAAGGTATCGTTCATATCATAGGACCTGAACAAGGTTTTACTCAACCAGGTACAGTTATTGTTTGTGGAGACAGTCATACCGCAACGCATGGAGCATTTGGTGCTTTAGCATTTGGAATAGGAACTTCAGAAGTTGAACATGTTTTAGCAACCCAAACACTAGTTCAGAAGAAAGCTAAAAATTTTAGAATTAATGTTAATGGTGAACTTCCTTTAGGAGTTACTTCTAAAGATGTAATACTTCAAATAATTGGAAAAATAGGTACAGCGGGTGGTACAGGATCTGTTGTGGAATATGCTGGAGATTTAATAAGATCTTTAAGTGTTGAGCAAAGAATGACTATTTGCAATATGACAATCGAAGGTGGTGCAAGAGCAGGATTAATTGCACCAGATGAAAAAATTTTTGAATATTTAAAAGGAAAACCAATGTCACCAAAAAGTGAAAATTGGGATAAAGCTTTGAACTATTGGGAAACTTTAAAAACAGACTCTGATGCTAGTTTTGATAAAGAAATTAGCCTTAACGCAAATGAAATTTTACCTATGATTACATGGGGTACGTCACCACAAGATGTAATAACAATTGATGGAAAAGTTCCAAATCCAAATAATGAGACTGATGAAGATAAAAAAAATTCAATTGAAAGAGCTTTAAAGTATATGGGTTTAAAACCTGATATGGCAGCCACAGATATAAAAATAGATAAAGTATTTATTGGTAGTTGTACTAATGGCAGAATAGAGGATTTGAGAGAAGCAGCAAAAATCCTAAAAGATAAAAAAGTATCATCGCATGTTAATGCAATAGTAGTTCCAGGCTCAGGCTTAGTTAAAGAACAAGCAGAGCAAGAAGGGCTAGATAAAATTTTTGTTAGCTCAGGGTTTGAATGGAGAGAACCAGGTTGCTCTATGTGTTTAGCGATGAATGCCGATAAATTAAAGCCAGAAGAAAGATGCGCCTCTACATCAAATAGAAATTTTGAGGGAAGACAAGGTAGAGGTGGTAGAACCCATCTGGTTAGTCCAGGAATGGCCGCAGCAGCAGCAATTTCAGGTAATTTAGATGATGTCAGAAAGTATCAAAATTAAATGCAAAAATTTAATAAATTAAAAAGTATCCCAGCTTATTTACCAATTGTAAATATTGATACAGATATGATAATTCCAAAACAGTTTTTAAAAACTATCAAAAGAACCGGTCTTGGAAAAAATTTGTTTTTTGAAATGAGATATGATGATCAAGGCAAAGAAATAAATGATTTTGTTTTAAACAAAGATCCATTTAATCAATCTAAAATTTTAATTGCTGGAAAAAACTTTGGATGTGGTTCATCAAGAGAACATGCTCCTTGGGCTTTATTAGATTTTGGAATTACTTGTGTAATTAGTTCAAGTTATGCAGATATTTTTTTTAGTAATTGTTTTAAAAATGGAATTTTGCCTATAATCCTTGAAGAAGAAAAAATCAAAGAGCTATCTGAATACGCAAATAGACAAGAAGAAATTTCTATTGATTTGCAAGAGGAAAAAATAGTTTATGGAAATAATGAGCTAAAATTTGAAGTTGATCCATTTAAGAAAAAATGTTTGTTAGAAGGGCTTGATGATATCGCTTTATCACTAAAAAAATCAGAAAAAATAAAGAAGTTTGAAACAAATTTAAAAAACGAAAAGCCTTGGGTGTTTAATGATTAAAGTAAAAAAAAGAAAAATACTTTTACTTCCTGGTGATGGTATTGGTCCAGAGGTAATAGCTGAGGTAAAAAAAATTATTAACTGGTTTAATGATAAAAAATCTTTAGATTTTGAAATTGATCAGGAGTTAGTTGGTGGTTGTTCTTATGATAAACACGGTACCCCAATCACTGATGAGGTTTTTTACAAAGCACTAGAAAGTGAAGTAATTATGCTTGGAGCAGTTGGTGGTCCTACATGGGATAACCTAGAATTTTCTAAAAAACCAGAAAGGGCATTATTAAAACTTAGAAAAGAATTAAAGCTTTTTGCTAACTTAAGGCCTGCAATTTGTTTTAAACAGTTAGTCGATGCTTCAACCCTAAAGCCAGAAATAGTTTCAGGACTAGATATAATGATAGTAAGAGAGTTAACGGGTGGTATATATTTTGGTGAACCTAGAGGAATTAAGCCAATTGAAAATGGACAAAGAAAAGGAATTAATACACACACTTATACGACTAGTGAAATTACTAGAGTAGCTAGGATCGCTTTTGATTTAGCTAGAAAAAGATCAAACAAGGTTACTTCATGTGAAAAATCAAATGTGATGGAAGCAGGACAATTGTGGAAAGAAGAAGT
This sequence comes from uncultured Pelagibacteraceae bacterium, assembly GCA_902617805.1. Classification (GTDB taxonomy): domain Bacteria; phylum Pseudomonadota; class Alphaproteobacteria; order Pelagibacterales; family Pelagibacteraceae; genus Pelagibacter. Next base: position 28,586 of record CACMYF010000007.1, on the reverse strand, counting down.
CCAAGAACTTCATGAAAAAGAATACAAAGATGTAGAATTAAGTCATATGTTAGCAGACAATTGTGCTATGCAGCTTTTAAGAAATCCAAAACAATTTGATGTAATTGTAACAGATAATTTGTTTGGAGATATGTTGTCAGACCAAGCTTCAATGTTAACGGGATCTTTAGGTCTTTTACCATCAGCATCTTTAGGCGCAAAAAATAAAGATGGTGAGATGAGAGCGATGTACGAGCCTATACACGGTTCAGCTCCAGATATAGCTGGTAAAGGGATAGCAAATCCAATTGCTTCTATTTTGAGCTTTGCTATGGCACTAAGATATTCTTTAGATCTTGATAAAGAAGCAGATATTTTAGAAAAAGCAGTTCAAGATGTTTTAAATGATGGGTTAAGAACTAAAGATATAATGTCAGAGGGTATGAAAGAGACTTCCACGTCAGCAATGGGTGATGCGATAATTTCAAAATTGCAATAAAATCAGAATTATTCTAAGCTTTAAATATGCCAAGTTACACCGCACCAGTAAAAGACATGATGTTTCTCTTTGAAAAATTAAGAGATAATAAGAATTATAATGAGCTTGAAAAATATAATGAGGTGAGTGCAGATCTTGTTAAAGATATTTTAGAGGAAGCAGCAAAAATAAATCAAAATTTAATTTTACCTCTTGCTAAAGCAGGTGACGAAAATCCAGCAATTTTAGAAAATGGTGTTGTCAGAACACCACCGGGTTACAAAGAAGCATATCAGAAATACATTGAGGATGGTTGGACGTCATTGTCTTGCGACCCCAAATATGGAGGCCAAGGAATGCCAAAAACAGTAAGCGCGTTCTTTGATGAAATGCTTTCTTCAGCCAGTTTGTCATTTAAATTATATAGTGAACTTAGTATTGGTGCCTATAATTGTATTAATCATCATGCTTCAGATGAAATTAAAGATAAATATTTACCAAAGATCGTCGAAGGTAAATGGAGTGGCACTATGTGTTTAACAGAACCAGTCTGTGGTACGGACTTAGGTTTGTTAAAAACCAAAGCCGTCAAACAATCTGATGACACCTATAAAATTAGTGGTCAAAAGATTTTTATAACTTCTGGTGATCATGACTTAACTGAAAATATTATTCATTTAGTTTTAGCAAGATCAACGGACTCTCCTGCGGGCACTAAAGGAATTAGTTTATTTTTAGTACCAAAATTTATTGTAAATGAAGATGGTAGTGTTGGTCAAAGAAATGGAATTTCAACAGGATCTATAGAGAGTAAAATGGGAATAAAGGGTTCAGCAACATGTGTGTTAAATTTTGATGAAGCAACTGGTTATATGATTGGTAACAAAGATAAAGGTCTTAGTGCTATGTTTACTATGATGAACCTTGAGAGAATAGTGGTAGGTATTCAAGGTTTAGGAATTTCTGAAATTGCGTATCAGAACTCACTTGCTTATGCAAAAGAGAGAAAGCAAGGAAAAACAAATAATTCAAAATCTACAAATGGTGCAGACTTTATAATAGATCATGCGGATATTAGAAGATCTTTACTTAATATGAAGTCAATTATTGAAGGAGAAAGAGCCTTATGTTTTTGGTTATCACAACAAACTGAGGTGAGTCTTTATCATCCTGATGAAAAGATTAAACAAGAAGCTTTGGATTATGTTTCATTGATGACACCAGTTGTTAAGTCATTATTTACAGATTTAGCAATGGAAATTACGAACGACGCGATGCAAATACATGGTGGATATGGATACACTAAAGACCAAGGAATAGAGCAATTATATAGGGATAATCGTATTACCCCAATCTATGAAGGAACAAATTCTGTTCAGGCAGCAGATTTAGTATTTAGAAAATTATCAAATAAAAATGGCGATGTTATTAATAAGTTTTTAGATATGATTAAATCTGAATCTGATAGTAAAAATGAAAAAGTAAAAACATTTTCAAAAGAATTAAATCATTATTTAGATATTTTATCTAAGTTTACCGACTGGATTAAGGATAAACATAAAATCGAAAAGGACGATGTTAGTGCTGCAGCAAATGATTATTTGAGAAGTCTGGGATATGTTTCAATTGCTTATGCTTGGATCAAAATTTTAGATATAAGTTTTAGTGATTTTGAAAAAAATAAAGAATTTTATAGTGATAAAATAAATACAGCAAAATTTTATTTTGATAAGGTACTGCCTAGAGCTGAGTACCATTACAAATCTGCTATTTCTGGAAGTTCTAATATAATGAATTTTAAGTTTAATTAATAATGAATCATTACGAGACAAATTTAGATAAAAATAAAGCTAACTACGTACCACTTACCCCATTAACGTTTCTTAAAAGAGCAAGGGAAATTTACCCAAATTATGAAGCTATAATTTATGAAGATAGGAAATATACTTGGAATGAAGTTTACAAAAGAGCTGTAAAATTTGCTAGTGCACTGTCAAAAATTGGAATTAAAAAAGGAGACACTGTCTCATTCTTAGCCTTTAATACACCAGAGATTTTCGAAGGACATTACTCAGTACCCATGGCAGGTGCAGTATTAAATACTATTAATATAAGATTAGATGCAAATACAATTTCATATATTTTAGATCATAGTGATGCAAAGGTACTAGTAGTTGATAGACAATTACATGGAGAAGTTAAGAAGGCATTAAAAACTTTAAATAAAAAAATTATAATAATTGATATAGATGATAAAAACGCTGATCAATCGAAATTAGAAAAAATTGGCGATTTAGAATATGAAAGTTTTTTAAATACAGGTGATGAAAATTTCGATTGGCAAATGCCAGAGGATGAATGGCAAGCAATATCATTAAGCTATACATCAGGTACTACAGGAAATCCCAAAGGAGTAGTTTATCATCATAGAGGTGCATATTTAATGTCTACAGGAAGTTCGGTAGCTTGGGACATGCCAAATAGATTAAATTTTTTAACAGTGGTTCCAATGTTTCATTGTAATGGTTGGTGTTATCCATGGACAGTTCCAATGTTAAACGGAAGGACAATTTGTTTAAGAAATATTGATATAAAAAAAATTTTTGAATTAATCGATAAATATGAAGTAACTCATTTTGGTGGTGCCCCAATAGTATTAAATATGATTACAGGAGCTCCTGAAAGTGACAAAAAAAAATTAAAACAAAAAGTTTATGTTTTGACTGCTGGAGCGCCACCGCCAAGTATAATTTTCAAAAAAATGAGAGCATTAGGTTTTGAAGTTATGCATGTATACGGTTTAACGGAAACTTATGGACATGTTACTCAGTGTGCGTGGAATGATGAATGGAACAATTTCGATGAGGAAAAACAAAATGAAATTAAGGCTAGGCAAGGTGTGAGATATCCAAATACTGAAGGTGTCGTTGTTTTGGATCCAGAAACAATGAAAGAAGTTCCTAAAGATGGAAAAACAATTGGTGAAATTATGATTAGAGGGAATGTCGTAATGAAAGGTTACTTTAAAGACAAAGATGCTACTGATAAAGCCATGAAAGATGGATGGTTTCATAGTGGTGATTTAGCTGTAATGCATCCTGATGGGTATGTAAAAATACAAGATAGATCAAAAGATATAATTATTTCTGGAGGAGAAAATATTTCCTCAATTGAAATAGAAAATACACTTTCTAAACATCCATCAGTTTCAATTGCCGCAGTTGTTGCAAAACCAGATGAAAAATGGGGAGAAGTTCCTTGTGCATTTATTGAAATGGTTAAAGATAAGCCGGTATCAGAAAAAGAATTAATTGATTTTTGTAAAGAAACTTTAGCGGGATTTAAAGTTCCTAAAAAGGTTGTGTTCTGTGATTTGCCAAAAACTTCGACAGGAAAAATACAAAAGTTTGAATTGAGAAAACAAGTTTAGGTAATTTTTGAATTTTCAATTGGAAAATAAAAATGTTTATGCGTCTGATGCAGGACAGGGTATTGATCAAAATAAAGAAACAATAGTATTTCTTCATGGAAGTGGTCTTTCACATATTGTTTGGTCTCTAACTGAACAGTTTTTTTCAAATAATAATTTTAACGTATTATCTATTGATTTGCCTGGGCATGGTAATTCTGATGGCCCTTGCTTAGATAGTATTGAAAAAATAGCTGATTGGTTGGAACAGGTTTTTAATAAACTTAATTTAAATAATCTAATTTTAATTGGTCATTCTCAAGGTTGCTTGGAGATACTTGAATATGCTCATAAATATAAAAATAGATTAAAAAAGTTAGTTTTTATCGGAGGGTCAAATAAGATGCCAGTTCATCCAGATCTAATTGATCTAGCAAAAAATGGGGACTCTGATGCTGTTAAATTAATGATGAAGTGGGGTTATGAAGGTTCAAAAAGATTTATTGGAGGTAACCCAGTAGAAAAAATAATACAATCACCTCGAGACATAAGAGACATACTGGCGGTGGATCTTGTTGCATGTAACAATTACAAAAATGGTTCTGAAGCTGCTAAATTAATAGAATTTCCATCAATGTTTATTTTTGGCTCTCTAGATAAGATGGTAAATCTAGAAGCTGGAAAAAAATTTTCTAGTCTAATTAATAACTCATCCACACACATAATTGAGGGTTGTGGCCATATGATTATGATTGAAAAAGCATTTGAAATGAGAGACAAAGTTTTAGAATTTTTGAAAAAATGAAAAACTTTTTAATTGCAAAATCAAGAAGACTTAGAGGTACACCATATACTTCTCGAATTGAGGAACAGGGTGTTACAGCTTATACAATTTATAATCATATGTTGCTTCCAGCTGCCTTTGGTTCAATTGAAGATTCTTATTATCATTTAAAAGAGCATGTTCAAATTTGGGATGTAGCAGCTGAAAGACAGGTAGAAATTTCAGGAAAAGATTCTGCAAAATTAGTTCAGCTAATGACTTGTAGAGATTTATCAAAATCTAAAGATGGAAGATGTTATTATTGTCCGATTATAGATGATAATGCTGGATTAATTAATGATCCAGTTGTTTTAAGAATTAATGAAAATAAATGGTGGATTTCTATTGCAGATACGGACGTAATATTATTTGCAAAAGGATTAGCAATTGGAAATAAATTTGATGTTAAAATCATAGAGCCAAAAGTTGATATCATGGCTGTACAAGGTCCAAAATCATTTCAATTGATGGAAAAAGTATTCGGAGAACAGATCACAAAATTAAAATTTTTTGGTTTTGATTATTTTGAATTTGGAGGTGCAAAACACCTTATCGCACAATCTGGATGGTCTAAACAAGGAGGTTATGAAGTATATGTTCAAAATACTGAAGCAGGCTTAAAACTATATGATCATTTATTTGAAATTGGAAAAGAATTTAATATTAAACCAGGGTGTCCTAATTTAATAGAACGAATCGAAAGTGGACTGTTATCTCATGGCAATGATATGGATAACGGAGATAATCCTTATGAATGTGGTTTTGATAAATATGTCAACATAGATAGTGATGTTATTTTTTTAGGAAAAGAAAAATTAAAGAAAATAAAATCTGAAGGTATAAAAAGAAAATTAATGGGTGTTAAGTTAGATTTGGACAAAATAAGTTTAACAGGATCTTTAGATCTGGCTGATGATAATAACAAAATCATTGGGGAATTAAGGTCAGCCTGTTATTCGCCTCATTTTAAAAAAGTAATTGGTATTGCTATGATGAAAAAATCGCATTGGAATATAGACCAGAAGGTAAAAGCAAGCATAAATGGTGATATTTGCAGTGGTAAAGTTTGCGATTTACCTTTTATTTAGTATAACAACTTTAAAATGAACATAGCTATAGTAGGTGCAACAGGAAATGTTGGGAGAAAAACTCTTGAAGTATTTGATAAAAAAAACTTTAAGTTTGATAATCTATATTTAGTTGCCTCAGAAAAAAGTGCAGGAAAAAAAATCTCTTTTAGAGATAAAGAGTATGTTATTGAAAATTTAGAAACATATGATTTTTCAAAAGCAGATATAACTTTTTTTGCAGCAGGAGGAAAAATTGCAGAAAAATTTGCAGAAAAGGCTGCCAAGCACACAATTGTAATAGATAATTCAAGTTTTTTTAGGATGGATCCTGATGTTCCATTGATCGTTCCACAAGTGAATGCAGCTGAAATTAAAAATATGAAAAAAAATATTATTGCCAATCCAAATTGTTCTACAGCACAACTTGTTATAGCACTTAAACCACTACATGATTTATTCAAAATTAAAAGAGTTGTAGTTTCAACTTACCAATCTGTTTCAGGTGGTGGCAAAATTCCAATGGATGAATTAATTGATCAAACTAAACAATATTTAGATGGAAAAAAAATAGAGTCAAAAAATTTTACTAAACAAATCGCTTTTAATGTTATTCCACATATCGATGTTTTTGCTGATGATGGATATACAAAAGAAGAATTAAAAATGACAAATGAAACAAAAAAAATCTTAGATAATTCAATTGAACTTACAGCTACATGTGTAAGAATTCCTGTTTTAGTGTCTCATTCGGAGTCTGTAAATATAGAATTTGAAAAACCATATACTTTAGAAAAAGTGAGAGATGTTTTAAGTAAAGCAGACGGATGTGAGGTTATTGATAAAAGAGAAAATGGAGGTTATAGCACGCCACTAGAAGCCACAGGAAAAGACGAGACTTATATTTCAAGAATTAGAGAAGATAAAACAAAAGAGAATTCTATTAATTTATGGATAGTATCAGATAATTTATTAAGAGGTGCAGCTCTAAATTCAGTTGAAATTGCTGAAACAATTATTAATTCAAAATAAAATATGGAAAACAGACCTCTATCACCACATATACAGATTTATAAATGGCATATTTCTTCATTAGTATCTATTTCACATAGAATTACAGGAATAATTAATTTTTTTGCAATTACATTAATTTGTATTTGGTTTGCATTAATGCTTCTAGGAGAAAGTAATTATCAAATTATAAAAATTTTTTTAGAAACCTTTTTAGGTAAATTTATTTTAATTGGAATAACCTGGTCATTTAGTTTTCAAATGTTAAGTGAAGTAAGACACTTGTTTATGGATTTAGGCTATGGATTTGAATTACAAACAACAAGAATTACAGGTTTGCTAGTTATTTTTGGTTCGATTATTTTAACCATCTTAATTTATACAATTGGTAGAGGATTAATATAATGCTGCCAGTAACAAAAAAATGGTTATTCTTAAAAATTAGTTCCGCAATCTTATTACCTTTAATGCTTTGGTTTATTATAAATTTAGTAAATATTTATGATAAAAGTTATTTAGAAATAGTGAATTTTTTAACAACGCAACCATCTAAATTCTTAATTGGATTATTTTTAGTTATTGCTTATTTTTTTTCAGCTTTGACTATAAGTGAGGTTTTTGAAGACTATATTGACGATAAAAAAACCAAAAATGCCGCAAACAAAGTACTAAATTTTTTTGCTATAACAATTCCAGTAATTACAATAATTGTAATTTTTAACTTAAATACATGAAAGCATATAATATTATAGACCATGAGTACGATGTTGTTGTACTTGGTGCAGGTGGATCAGGTTTAAGAGCGGCAGTAGGGCTTAGTGAAGCTGGCTTAAAAACAGCTTGTATCTCAAAAGTATTTCCTACCAGAAGTCATACATCAGCTGCACAAGGTGGAATATCAGCAGCATTAGGAAATATGGGAGAAGATGATTGGAGATGGCACATGTATGATACTGTCAAAGGTGCAGATTGGTTAGGTGATCAAGATAGTATTGAATACCTTTGTAAAGAAGCACCTAAAGCGGTTTTAGAATTGGAGAAATACGGAGTTCCATTTAGTAGAACTGAAGAGGGAAAAATTTATCAAAGACCATTTGGTGGAATGACAAAAAATTATGGAAATGGAATAGTCCAAAGAACTTGTGCAGCAGCTGATAGAACAGGACATGCTATTTTACACACATTATATGGACAAGCTTTAAAGCATAATACAGAATTTTTTATAGAATATTTTGCATTAGATTTGTTGATGAAGAATGGAGAATGCAAAGGTCTAATTGCTTGGAATTTGAATGATGGCACAATTCACAGATTTAGAGCGCACACAGTAATTATTGCTACTGGTGGTTATGGAAAAGTTTATTATTCAGCAACATCAGCACATACTTGCACAGGTGATGGTAATGCAATGGTTTTAAGAGCTGGATTACCGCTTCAGGATATGGAATTTGTTCAATTTCATCCAACAGGAATTTACGGCCATGGTACTTTAATAACAGAAGGTGCGCGAGGAGAAGGGGGCTATCTTACAAATTCTAAAGGTGAAAGATTTATGGAAAGGTACGCTCCAAATGCAAAAGATTTAGCATCAAGAGATGTTGTTAGCAGATCCATGTCTATAGAGATTAATGAGGGAAGAGGTGTTGGAAAAGATCAAGATCATGTTCATTTGAACCTAAGTCACTTAGATAAAGAGGTTATTGAAAGCAGGCTTCCTGGAATTACTGATGCAGCAAGATTATTTGCAAATGTAGATGTAACTAAGGAACCAATTCCTGTTGTACCAACAGTTCATTATAATATGGGTGGTATTCCAACAAACTATAAAGCAGAAGTATTAACTGTAAATGGCTCAGAAAAAACTGTTCCAGGTTTAATGGCTATAGGAGAAGCGGCATGTGTTTCTGTTCACGGAGCAAATAGACTTGGTTCTAATTCTTTAATTGATTTAGTAGTATTTGGAAGAGCAGCAGCTAAAAGAGCAGCAGAATTAGTTAAGCCAGGAACACCTCATGAAGAAATTCCCGAGTCAGAAACACAAAAATGTTTAGATAGATTTGATAAACTTAGAAATGCAGAAGGAGATAACAGTACTGCAGAACTTAGACTTTCAATGCAAAAAACTATGCAGTCCAAATGTGCAGTTTTTAGAACAGAAAAAAATCTTAAAGAAGGTGTAGATGAGATTAAAAAAACCTATGATGGTATGGACACAATCTCAGTTAAAGATAGGTCTTTAGTATTTAATACTGATTTAGTTGAAACATTGGAATTTGATAATTTAATAAGACAAGCAGTAACTACTGTAGAATCTGCATATCATAGAAAAGAGAGTAGAGGTGCCCACGCGAGAGATGACTATCCAAATAGAGATGACGAAAAGTTTATGCAACATACTCTTGCTTGGTGTGATGGGAAAAATACAAAGATAAGTTACAGAGAAGTACACAAATCAACTTTAACAAACGAAGTTCAATATTTTCCACCACAAGAGCGAGTATATTAATGGTTCAATTGAGTTTACCTAAGAATTCTGAAATTAAAAAAGGTAAATACTTTAAAGATAAAACAGGATCAAAAAATTTAAGAAAAGTAAATATTTATAGATGGGATCCATCCACAGATGAAGGTCCTAGGATAGACACTTATGAAGTTGACATGGATAATTGTCCTTCAAAGGTCTTAGATATTTTAAATAAGATCAAAAATGAAATCGACTCAACTATAACATACAGAAGATCTTGTGCTCATGGTGTATGTGGTTCATGTGCAATGAATATGGGGGGTAAAAATGGCCTTGCTTGCACCACTCCACATGCTGAAATTGAAGGAGATATTGATATTTATCCTCTACCTCATTTAAAAGTTAAAAAAGATTTAATTGGTGATTTGGATGGATTGTACAAACAGTATCAATCAATTGAACCTTGGTTAAAAAATAACTCAACAAAACAGACAACAGAAATTTATCAGTCTAAAGAAGATAGAGCAAAACTTGATGGTGCTTACGAATGCATTATGTGTGCTTGCTGTTCTACATCTTGCCCAAGTTATTGGTGGAATGGAGATAAATATTTAGGTCCAGCAGTTCTGCTACAGGCTTATAGATGGATTATTGATAGTAGAGATGAAGAGAGAAAAGCTAGATTAAAAAAAGTTTCTGATGAATTAAAATTATATAGATGCCATACAATATTAAACTGTACAAATGCATGTCCTAAGGGCTTGAATCCAGCAAAAGCTATAGCTGAAATAAAAAAAATGTTAGCAACAGCTAATGTTTAAATAGACTATTCGATATTTTTGATCTAAAACACCGTATTCATGAAATTAATAGAACACTTCGTAAACGGTAAAATAATTCCGGGATCTTCAGATAAAAAAGGGAAAGTTTTTAATCCAGCAACCGGCGAACAAGAGTCAGAGGTAAGACTTGCTTCAAGATCTGACTTAGATAGTGCTGTTGAAGTAGCAAAAAAAGCATTTGAAACTTGGTCTTTAAAACCTGCTCTACAAAGAGCTAGAATAATATTTAAATTTAAAGAATTAATTGAAAAAAATTCTGATGAATTAACGAAGTTAATAGTTTCAGAACATGGAAAAGTTTATGAAGATGCAAGAGGCTCTTTAACTAGAGGACTTGAGGTGGTAGAATTTGCTTGTGGAATACCACATTTATTAAAAGGTGAGTTTTCAGAAAATGTTGGTACCAATGTTGATAGTTGGTCAATTAGACAACCATTAGGAGTTGTTGCAGGTATCACACCTTTTAATTTTCCTGCTATGGTACCAATGTGGATGTTTCCAATAGCAATAGCTTGTGGAAATACTTTTATTCTTAAACCATCTGAAAAAGACCCTTCTTGCGCAATAAGATTAGCAGAACTACTTTCTGAGGCGGGTCTTCCAGAAGGAGTATTTAACGTGATAAATGGAGATAAAGAAGCTGTTGATGCAATTTTAGAAAACAAAGATATCAAAGCTGTTAGTTTCGTAGGATCTACTCCTATTGCAAAATATATTTATGAAAATTCAGCTAAAAATGAAAAAAGAGTTCAAGCTTTGGGTGGAGCAAAAAACCATTTAGTTGTTATGCCAGATTGTGATTTAGATGGAGCAGTAAATGGTTTAATGGGTGCTGCTTATGGTTCAGCTGGAGAAAGATGTATGGCTCAATCAGTTGCGGTTGCGGTTGGAGACATCGGTGATGAACTTGTATCAAGATTATCAAAAAAAGCTGAAGCTTTAAAAGTTGGTCCTGGAATGGATAAAGCATCAGAAATGGGACCTTTAGTTACAAAAGAACATTTAGAAAAAGTTACAAGCTACGTTGATTTAGGTGTCAAGGAAGGCGCAAAGTTAGTAGTTGATGGTAGAGGTTTAAAACTCCAAGGCTATGAAAATGGTTTCTATATAGGTGGATGTTTATTTGATCATGTAAATAAAGATATGAGAATTTACAAAGAAGAAATATTTGGTCCAGTCTTATCAGTTGTTCGAGTAAAAACTTTTGAAGAAGCTGCAAAATTAATTAACGACCATGAGTACGGAAATGGAGTTAGTATTTATACAAGAGACGGTGATGCAGGCAGAACTTTTGCAAGTAAAATTCAAGTAGGTATGGTTGGTATTAACGTACCTATCCCTGTTCCAATGGCATTTCATAGTTTTGGTGGTTGGAAAAGATCATTATTCGGAGATAGCGGAATGCATGGTATGGAAGGAATAAAATTTTACACTAAACTTAAAACAGTAACATCTAGATGGCCTTCAGGTGTCCGATCAAATGCGGAATTTGTTATGCCAACAATGAAATAAAGGAAATAAATGACAAAAATATCTTTAATTGGTGCAGGCCAAATAGGTGGAACTCTTGCACATTTAATAGGAACAAAAGAATTAGTTAATGAAGTAGTTTTATTTGACGTAGCTAGCGGTATTGCAAAAGGAAAAGCATTAGATATTGCACAATCTTCATCTGTAGATGGTTTCAATGTTAGGTTTTCAGGAACTGATAACTATGAGGATATAAAAGATTCAGATGTAATAATAATTACAGCAGGTGTTCCAAGAAAACCTGGAATGAGCCGAGATGATCTTCTTGGAATAAATTTAAAAATTATTAAACAAGTTGCTGAAGGGGTAAAGAAAAATGCTCCTAACGCTTTTGTGATCTGCATCACTAATCCGTTAGATGTTATGGTTATGGCATTTCAAAAATTTTCAGGTTTGCCATCAAATAAAGTTGTTGGTATGGCAGGTATTTTAGATAGTTCGAGATTTAAATTATTTTTATCATTAGAACTAAATGTGCCAGTAAGAGAAATTGAGGCAATGGTTATGGGTGGTCATGGTGACACCATGGTTCCTATGCCAAGATTTACAAAAATTTCAGGTAAACCATTGTTGGATCTTGTAAAGGATGGAAAGATTTCTTCAGAAAGAGTTGAGGAAATTAATCAAAGAACACGAGATGGTGGTGCGGAAATAGTTAAATATTTAGAAAAAGGATCAGCCTTTTATGCACCAGCAGCTTCAGGTGTTCAAATGGCAGAAGCATATTTAAATGATCAGAAAAAATTATTACCCTGCGCTGTACAATTAAATGGAGAATATGGTGTGAAAAATGTTTATGCAGGTGTTCCTGTTATCATTGGAAAAGATGGTGTAGAAAAAATTGAAGAAATTGATTTAGATGAAAAAGAAAAAAAAGAATTTATGCATTCAATAGATGCTGTAAAAGCTTTATGGGAAGCTGCATCTAAAATAGATCCTGATTTATCTAAATAATAATGAATATTCACGAGCATCAAGCTAAACAAATATTAAAAAAATATGGAGCTATAGTTCCCGAAGGAGTATTTGCGCTTAATATTGATGAACTTATTGAAAAAGCAAAATCACTCAAAACTGAGAAATATGTGCTTAAAGCACAAATCCATGCTGGAGGTAGAGGAAAAGCTGGTGGTGTAAAAATTTTAAACTCTATTGAAGAACTAACGGTAGCGGCTAAAGAATTACTAGGAAAAACACTAGTTACTCATCAAACTGGCCCTGAAGGTAGAGAGGTAAAAAGATTATACGTAGAAGAATCATCAAATATAGATAAAGAATTTTATTTATCGTGCCTGGTTGATAGGGCAAGTTCTAAAATTGCATTTATATCAAGTGACCAAGGAGGGATGGACATTGAAGAAGTTGCAAGCAGTTCACCTGAAAAAATTATAACTACAAAAGTTGATATGGGTGATGAAATTTCTGAGTCAGACTGTGAAAAAATAATTAATATTTTTAATTTAAATGAAGACACAAAAAAAAAAGCAATAACATTAATTAAATCAATATATAAAATGTTTGTGAGTACTGATGCAAACATGGTTGAAGTAAATCCATTAATTTTGACAAAAGAGGAAAAAATTGTTTGTTTAGATGCAAAAGTTAATTTCGACTCTAACGCTTTATTCAGGCATCCAGAAATTGTTGAATTAAGAGATTTAAATGAGGAAGATCACACCGAGATAGAAGCTAGCAAGCATGATCTTGCATATATTAAGCTAGATGGAAGTATTGGCTGTATGGTGAATGGGGCAGGATTAGCAATGGCAACAATGGATATAATTAAATTGTATGGTAAAGAGCCAGCAAATTTTTTAGATGTAGGTGGTGGTGCATCCAAAGAAAAAGTATCTGCTGCATTTAAGATAATTCTCTCAGATAAAAATGTTAAGGGTATTTTAATTAATATTTTTGGAGGAATAATGAGATGTGATGTCCTTGCCCAAGGAGTAGTTGATGCAGCTAAAGAAATTAATATTAGTGTACCTTTAGTTGTACGATTAGCAGGCACAAATTTTAAAGAGGGAAAAGAAATTCTTGATAATTCTGGATTAAAATTAATTTCTGCAGAAAATTTAGATGATGCTGCTAAGAAAATTGTTGAGGCGATAAAATAAAATGTCGGTTTTGGTAAATAAAAATACTAAAGTAATTTGTCAGGGATTTACTGGCTCACACGGAACATTTCATTCAGAGCAGGCCATAAAATATGGAACCAATCTTGTTGGTGGAGTTACGCCAAAGAAAGGTGGACAAAAACATTTAGACAGACCAGTTTTTAATTGCGTTTTAGAGGCAAAAAATGAAGTAGGAGCAGATGCAACTATGATTTATGTACCTGCTAAATTTGCAGCAGCAGCAATCATTGAAGCTATTGATGCATCAATTGAACTTATTGTTTGTATAACAGAGGGAATTCCAATTCAGGATATGCTAAAAGTCAGACAAAAATTAAGTGGATCAAGTAGCAGATTAATTGGACCTAATTGTCCAGGAATAATAACACCAGATGAATGTAAAATTGGGATTATGCCAGGAAGTATTCACAAAAGAGGAAGTGTTGGAATTGTATCCAGGTCAGGAACATTGACATATGAAGCAGTAGCCCAAACAACTGAAAATGGACTTGGTCAATCAACTTGTATTGGTATTGGTGGTGATCCTATTAATGGAACAAATTTTATAGATTGTTTAGATTTATTTTTAAATGATTCTGAAACAGAATCTATTTTAATGATAGGTGAAATTGGAGGAACAGCCGAAGAAGAAGCGGCTGAATTTATAAAAAATCATAAGATCAAAAAACCAATTGTTGGATTTATAGCTGGAATTACTGCTCCTCCAGGAAGGAGAATGGGGCATGCTGGTGCCATTATATCAGGTGGCAAGGGTGGAGCTGAAGATAAAATAAAAAAAATGGAAGAATGTGGTATTACAGTTGCCAAATCACCATCAATTATTGGAAAAACTTTATTTGATAAACTGTCTAATTGAAAAAAAATATTAGAGGGATATATTAAATAAAAAGATGTCTTCATCAAAAAATCTTGATTTCGAAAAAACTTCATTTTTAAACAAATCTAATAGTGCATTTATAGAAGAAATGTATTTAAGGTTTGTAAATAAAGATGCTGATCTTCCAGAAAGTTGGGCAAATTATTTTGAGGGAATTGGTGAAGAACTAAATGTTATAGCAAAAGAAATTAATGGTCCATCATGGGGACCTACTAAAAAAAAGATTGATATTGATGAATTACAAAAAAAAATAGAAGAACAAGATATAAATGATTTTAATAATGTCAAATTAGACGCCTCAGAAAAATTTAATTTTCAATTACTTGCTGACTCAAATAAAGATTCTATTAGTGCTGTAGCATTAATTAGAGCATATAGACTAAGAGGACATTTATTAGCAGATCTTGATCCTTTAGAAATGAGAGAGTCAGAATATCTAGATGAGCTTCATCCAGATTTTTACGGTTTTAAAAAAGAAAATTACAATAAGAAAATTTTTCTAAACGGGGTAATCAATCGTAAATATGCAAATATAAGAGAAATACTTAAGTTTATGAAGAAAACCTACTGTGGAAAAATAGGTTATGAGTTCATGCATATTTCAAACCCAAATGAAAGAAAGTGGTTTAGGGACAGGATAGAGCAAGATAAAAATGCACTTCAATTTACAAAAAATGGTAAAGAGGCAATTTTAAATAAATTGGTACAGGCAGAAGGATTTGAAAAATTTCTAGCCACAAAGTATGTGGGAACAAAAAGATTTGGTTTAGATGGTGGCGAAAGTTTAATACCTGCTCTTGAACAAATAATAAAAATTGGTGGTCAAAATAATATAAAAGAAGTTAAAATAGGCATGTCTCATAGAGGCAGACTTAACGTTTTGGCAAACGTTTTACAAAAATCTTACAAAAAAATTTTTAATGAGTTTGCTGGTGAGTTTAGTAACGACTCTGAAGATAGTGCTGGAGATGTAAAATATCATCTTGGAGCGTCGTCTGATAGAGAATTTGATGGAAATTCAGTACATGTCAGTTTAACCGATAATCCTTCTCATTTAGAAGCTGTTAACCCAGTTGTTTTAGGTCAAACAAGAGCCAAACAATTTTTTCATAAAGACCGTGAAAGAAATAAAGTTATACCTATTCTCATTCATGGGGATGCAGCCTTTGCTGGTCAAGGAGTTGTAGCAGAATGTTTTGCAATGTCTGGACTACCAGGACATAACACTGGAGGAACAATTCATATTATTGTTAATAACCAGATAGGATTTACTACTAGTCCAAGATTTGCGAGGTCTTCACCTTATCCATCTGATGTTGCAAAAATGGTAGAGGCTCCAATTCTTCATGTTAATGGTGATGATCCAGAAGCAGTTGTTTATGCAACTAGAATAGCAACTGAATTTCGATTAAAATTTAATAGAGACGTTGTAGTAGATTTAATTTGTTATAGAAGATTTGGACATAATGAGGGAGATGAGCCTTCATTTACACAACCTTTAATGTATAAAAAAATTAGATCTCATCCCAGTGTTTACAAAATTTATGGAAATAAATTAGTAAACGAAAAATCTATAACTGAAGAATTATTAAATCAAAATGTTAAATCATTTAAAGATTTACTTGATGAACAATACAAAAGTGCAAAAGATTATAAACCTAAAATAGAATGGTTCGAGGGAACATGGTCAAGATATAAACCTGAAAGAGGTAAAGATAAGAGGGGTATAACAGGTTTCGATGAAAATAAATTAAAAATAATTTCAGGTAAAATAAATGGTATTCCTGAGGAAAAAAATATTCACAAGACTATCTCTAAAATATTTAATGCTAGAAAAGAAAGTATCGAAAAAGGTACTGGAATCGATTGGTCTTCAGCTGAATCTTTAGCTTTTGGATCTTTGCTAGAAGAGGGATATCCAGTTAGACTTGTAGGACAAGACTCTGGAAGAGGAACATTCAGTCAACGACATTCTGTTTTAAGAAATCAAATAGACAATTCTAGGTACATTCCACTGAATAATATTTCTAAAAATCAAAAGCAATTTGAAGTAGTAGATAGTTTTTTATCTGAACTTGCGGTTTTAGGTTTTGAATATGGTTATAGTCTAGTAGAGCCAAACACACTTACTCTTTGGGAAGCACAATTCGGTGACTTTGCTAATGGAGCTCAAGTAGTAATTGATCAATTTATTGCATCTGGTGAGAGAAAATGGAATAGAGCATCTGGTATAGTAATGTTGTTACCTCACGGATATGAAGGACAAGGACCAGAACATTCTTCAGCAAGATTAGAAAGATTTTTACAACTATGCTCAAACGATAATATGCAAGTAATGAACTGTACAACCCCGGCAAATTATTTTCATGCTTTAAGAAGACAAATGCATAGGAGTTTCAGAAAGCCACTTATCATAATGACACCAAAATCATTATTAAGAAATAAGTATTGTGTTTCAAATTTAGAAGATTTTAACAAAAAAAATACTTTCCATAGAGTATTGTGGGATCATGCTATAGATCCTAAGTCTAAAGGATTTATTAAACTAAAAGAAAGTTCTAAAATAAGAAAAGTAATTCTTTGTTCTGGAAAAGTATATTTTGATTTGTTAGATGCTAGAGAAAAGCTAAAAAGAGATGATGTAGTGATGTATAGAATTGAACAATTGTATCCATTTCCAGCAAAAGCTTTGGTTAAGGAGTTAAAACCATATGCTGAAAATGCTGAATTCTTTTGGTGCCAAGAAGAACCAAAAAATATGGGTGCTTGGTTTTCAGTTAGAGATTATATCCAATGGACATTAGACACTTTAAAGGCTAATAATAATAAAATTTCTTATATAGGAAGAAGCCCAGACGCAACTCCTGCAACAGGATATGCCAAAAGGCATAATTCTCAACAACAAGAAATAATTAACAAGGTATTTGATTAATTTTAATGAGTGAAAAAATAGTAGTCCCAGTTCTAGGTGAAAGTATAACAGAAGCGACTGTTGCAAAATGGTTGAAAAACGCAGGTGATACAGTCGAAGCAGATGAACCAATTGTAGAACTTGAGACAGACAAAGTAAACTTAGAAGTGCCATCCCCAATTTCTGGTGTGTTAACAGAGATAAATTCACAAGATGGATCAGTCGTTGAAGTAGGATCATTATTAGGCTCTGTATCAGCAGAAGGTGGAGTGGTTAAATCTGCACCAAAGAACCAAAAAGAAATCAAGCAAGAGAAAATACTTCCTGTAGAGAGCAATGTAATAAAATTAGATGCAAATAAAAAAGAACCAAAAGTATTTGAAGAAAAAGATATAGAAAAACCCAAAGATAAACCATTGGTTTTAACTGAAGAAATAAAACCAGATGTTGCTCCTAAAAGAAATGTTAATCCAACCTTGTCTCCAGCAGTGAGAAAAATAGTAACTGAAAATAATATCGATATTAATTCAATTCAAGGTTCAGGAAAAGATGGGAGAGTTTTAAAAGGAGATTTAATAAGTTTGATGGGTGCAAATCCAAAACCATCTGAAAGAAAAATTCAATATGGTGAAGAAGAACGAATTAAAATGACTAGGTTGAGACAGACTATTGCAAAAAGATTAAAACAAGCCCAAGAGAATGCTGCTCTTTTAACAACATTTAACGAAGTTGATATGAGCAGTGTGATGGAAATGAGAAAAGAAAATCAAGAGGATTTCCAAACTCGTTATGGAATAAAATTAGGATTTATGTCCTTCTTTGTAAAAGCATGTGTAGTTGCTTTAAAAAATTTTCCTGCGGTGAATGCTGAAATAGAAGGAGATGAGATTGTCTATAAAAACTATTACAACATTAGCTTTGCTGTTGGAACAGATAAGGGTTTGGTTGTTCCAGTTTTGAGAAATGCAGATGAATTATCCTTTGCTGATATTGAAAAAAATATTAAAGAAATTTCAGAAAAAGCTCGAGATGGAAAGCTAACGATTGAAGATCTCCAGGGAGGAACATTTACAATAAGTAATGGAGGCGTGTATGGGTCTATGCTTTCAACTCCAATACTAAATTTACCTCAATCTGGAGTGTTGGGCATGCATAATATAGTGGAAAGACCTGTTGTTGTAGACGGTGAAATCAAAATAAGACCAATTATGTATTTAGCATTATCATATGATCACAGAATTATTGATGGAAAAGAATCAGTATCTTTCCTTAAAATGGTTAAAGAAAACTTAGAAGACCCTAGAAGGTTGTTTTTAGATATTTAAATGTCAGAAAAATTTCAAGCTGTAGTTATTGGAGGTGGACCGGGTGGTTATGTGTGTGCAATCAGACTTGCTCAATTAGGATTAAAAACTGCATGTATAGAGTCCAGAGGGTCTTTGGGAGGTACTTGTTTAAACGTTGGTTGTATCCCATCAAAAAGCTTACTTAATCTGTCTGAAGAATTTCATAAAGTAAAAAGTTTAGCAAACAAAGGTATTGAAGTTGGCGAAGTAAAATTAAATTTAGACAAAATGATGAAAAGTAAAGATAAAGCTGTAACCGTTCTTACAAAAGGTGTTGAATTTCTTTTAAAAAAAAACAAAGTTACTTATTTTAAAGGACACGGAAGTTTTAAATCTAAAAATGAAATTTTAATAAAGGATGATAAAAATAAAGAAACTGTCATCCAATCAGAAAAAACAGTTATTGCAACAGGATCAGTTCCAGTTTCATTACCAGGAATAGAAATAGATGAGAAAACAATTGTCTCATCAACAGGTGCCTTAAAGTTAGAAAAGGTACCTAAGAAAATGGTTGTAGTAGGAGGAGGCTATATAGGATTGGAGATGGGATCTGTATGGTCTAGACTTGGAGCAGAGGTGCAAGTTGTTGAATTTTTAGATCATATTACTCCTGGAATGGATAAAGAAATCTCATCAGAATTTATGAAAATATTAAAAAAACAGGGTATGAAATTTAATATGCAAAATAAAGTTGAAACAATTAAAAAAAATGCAGCAGGCGCAGTGGTTTCAACAGTAGATAAAGATGGTAATAAAAATAATTTTGAGTGCGATGTTGTTTTAATCTCTGTTGGCAGAAAACCCAATACAGATGGTTTAAATTTAGAATCTGTAGGAGTAGATCTTGACGAAAGAAATAGAATTAAAACTGATAAAATTTTTAAGACCAACGTTGAAAATATTTATGCAATAGGCGATGTAATTGTTGGTCCTATGCTTGCACATAAAGCTGAGGACGAAGGTATAGCAGTTGCAGAAAACATAGTTGGTCAATCTGGACATGTAAATTACGATACAATACCTGGAGTAGTTTATACAACACCAGAAGTAGCATCGATCGGTAAAACTGAGGAAGAATTAAAAGAATTAAATAAAAAATATAAAGTAGGGAAATTTTCGTTTATGGCTAATTCAAGAGCTAAGGCCATAGATGATGCGGAAGGTTTTGTTAAAATTTTAGCTGATGAGCAAACAGATAAAGTATTAGGTGCACATATAATTGGACCTCATGCAGGAGAATTAATTGCAGAGATCGGTGTAGCAATGGAATTTGGCGCAAGTGCAGAAGATATCGCCCGAACTTGTCATGCTCATCCTACGTTTTCTGAAGCAGTTAAAGAAGCTGCTTTATCAGTAGATAAAAGAGCAATACACTCTTAATTTTTTTTCATATTATAAAAATATGAAATATCCGATTCTCGTACCAAATATTTTTAATCATCCATTTACTTATGAAAGTGATTTAACTCTTAAAGTTGGAGATTATGTAATGGTACCTTTTGGAAAATCAAAAATTACTGGTGTTGTTTGGGATGAATTTGAAAAAAATAATAATAAAAATTTTAAGACTAAAAACGTAATCAAGAAATTAGACGTTACTCCATTAAAAAAAAATACAATTAATTTTTTAAATTGGTTTGCAGAATATAATCTTATCCCAAAAGGTATGGCATTAAAGTTAGTACTCTTAAGTAGTGATGCGGTAGAGAACAAAGAAACTCAACTTTATCAAATATTTGATAGCAAAATTAAGCAAAACTTAATCAAGCTGTCTAGTGATCAAAATAAATCTCTAAAAAAAATGAATGTTTCAAATAAAAAATTTAGAGTTCATGTTTTACAAGGCACAACTGGATCAGGAAAAACTTTAGTTTATTTTGAAGCATTAAAACCACTGATAGAGAAGGGTTTTCAAGGATTAATTTTATTACCGGAAATAGGTTTAACTAGTCAGTTTGAACAAAAATTTTTAGAATATTTTGGTTTTAAGCCCGCAGTTTGGCACTCAGGTATTTCAAAAAAAAAGAAAGAATTAATTTGGAGTGGCGTTTCTAATGGTAAAATAAAAATAATTATTGGTGCAAGGTCTTCATTATTTTTACCATTTAAAAAATTAGGAATGATAATTGTTGATGAGGAACATGATCAATCATTTAAACAAGATGAAGGCATAATCTATAATGCTCGTGATATGGCAATTTCTAGAGCATCTTTTGAAAACATTCCAATAAATTTGATTACTGCTGTTCCTTCAATAGAAACTTTTGAAAATATTAAAAAGGGTAAATACGAGGTTTCTAGATTAAAAGAAAGATATCAAAACGCAGCTTTACCTAATTATGAAATTATTAATTTAAATAATACCAAACTTGAAAAACAATCATGGCTATCAAATAAAATTATTGAAAAAGTTAATTTACATTTGGAAAAAAAAGATCAAGTTTTGTTTTTTTTAAACAGAAGAGGTTTTTCTCCAAATGCTTTATGTAATAAGTGTTTTACAAGTTTTACATGTCCAAATTGTAGTATCAATTTAGTTTATCATAAAAATAAAAATAACTTATTATGTCATTATTGTGGATACAAATCCGATCTTAAAAGGGACTGTACAAAAGAAGGCAATTGTGAATTTATTTTTAGCGGCCCTGGTGTTGAGAGAATTTCAGAAGAGGTAAAAAGAAAATTCCCTGGAAAAAAAATTGAGATTTTTTCAAGTGACACAATGAATAATAAAGATTCTAAAGAAAAAATAGATAAAATTATTAATAATGAAACGCATATTTTAGTTGGAACTCAATTAATTTCAAAAGGTTTTCATTTTCCAAGCTTAAATTGCATTGTAGTTGTTGATATCGATCTTTCATCTCAAGGACATGATTTAAGAGGTGCAGAAAAAAATTTGCAGCTCTATCATCAACTTTCAGGACGTGCAGGAAGAACAGGAAAGCCAGCAACGGTATATTTTCAAACTTATGAAAATAATACTAAGATGATTTCAGAAATTACAAGTAAAAATCCAGATATTTTTTTAGAAAGAGAACTAGAGATAAGAAAAAAAAATAAACTACCTCCATTTCAAAGGTTTATTTCTTTAATCTTAACAGGAGATAATGAAATTAAATTAGAAAAAGAAGCTATAAATTTTAAAAATTTCATTGAAAATAAAATTGAAGGAAAAATGTTAGGGCCTGTGAATGCTCCATTATTTAGATTAAAGAGAAAATTTAGAATTAGATTTTTAATCAGAGGCTTAAAATCCATGAAACTACAAAGCTCTCTTGCAAAAATTATTCCAAAATATAAATTTTCTACTGGAATAAAACTTTCAGTTGATGTTGATCCAATTAACTTCAATTAACCGCAAAAAAAAGGCCTTTTTTACGAATCCGCTACTTGAAGACATAGGGGTCATATGCTATTTAGGGCGTGATTTTTAAATAATCTTCAACATTATAGAGGAACCAAGTTGAGTAAAGACACCGGATTTTCAATAACTTCAGCTGAAAGGTATTCTCTTGCGCTTTTTGAACTTTCAGAGGAAAACAATCTTTTAAGTCAGATCGAAGATCAGTCTTCATCTATTCTTAATTTAATTGAGCAAAGTGAAGATTTTTCTAATTTGATTAAAGATCCAACTACAAGCCAAGAAGATTTATTAAAAGCAATCAATACAATCTCTGAAAATAATAAATTTGAGTCTTTATTTAAAAATTTTTTAAGTTTCTTAATTCAAAAAAGACGTTTCTTTTTTATTGAGCGTATCCTTAAAAGCTTTATTGAGATTTGTTCAAGAAAAAGAGGTGAACTTAAGGCAGAATTAAAATCAGCAAAAGAATTATCTAATGAAGAAATTGCAAAAATTACAGAGGAGTTAACAAAAAATTTTAGATCAAAAATAAAATTAAACTACAAACATGACGAAAGTTTAATAGGAGGTTTGGTAGTACAAGTAGGAAGTACTATGGTCGATACCTCAATTAAAAATAAATTACAACAAATCGAAAATAGAATGATAGAGGCATAAATGGAAATAAATCCTTCAGAAGTTACAAAAATATTAAAAGAACAAATTAAAAATTTTGGTGATAAAGCAGAAGTCACAGAAGTTGGTCAAGTTTTATCAGTTGGAGACGGTATTGCTAGGATTTATGGTTTGGATAATGTTCAAGCTGGTGAAATGGTAGAGTTTGCAGATGGTTCAAAAGGTATGGCTCTAAACTTAGAAAGTGAAAACGTTGGTGTTGTAATTTTTGGTGATGACAGAAATGTTAAAGAAGGGGATGTAGTAAAAAGAACGGGTAATATTGTTGATACTCCAGTTGGAAAAGAATTATTAGGAAGAGTAGTGGATGGTTTAGGAAATCCAATTGATGGAAAAGGACCATTAGATAAAGGAATTAAAAAAAGCAGAGTTGAAGTAAAAGCTCCTGGTATTATTCCACGACAATCAGTAAGTGAACCAATGCAAACTGGTCTTAAATCAATTGACAGTCTAGTTCCGATTGGAAGAGGGCAAAGGGAATTAATTATCGGTGATAGACAAACTGGTAAAACAGCAGTTGCAGTAGATGCAATTATTAATCAAAAAAAAATCAACGAATCTGGTGATGAAAAACAAAAACTGTATTGTATATACGTTGCAGTTGGACAAAAAAGATCAACAGTAAGACAAATTCAAAAAACATTAGAAGAAGCTGGAGCTATGGAGTACACAACAATCGTTGCTGCTACTGCATCGGACTCTGCTCCTTTACAATTTTTAGCACCATACACAGGTTGTGCTATGGGAGAGTATTTTAGAGATAATGGAATGCATGCGTTAATAATTTATGATGATTTGTCTAAACAAGCAGTTGCTTACAGACAAATGTCATTGCTATTAAGAAGACCTCCAGGACGTGAGGCTTATCCTGGAGATGTATTTTATCTTCATAGTAGATTACTTGAAAGAGCAGCTAAATTAAGTGACGAACATGGAGGTGGATCACTTACTGCACTGCCAATTATTGAAACACAAGGTGGAGACGTATCCGCGTTTATTCCAACAAACGTTATTTCAATTACAGACGGACAAATTTTCCTTGAAACAGAACTATTTAACCAAGGTATAAGACCTGCAATTAACGTAGGTTTATCAGTATCTAGGGTTGGTTCATCAGCTCAAACAAAAGCGATGAAAAAAGTTTCTGGTTCAATGAAACTAGAGTTAGCACAATACAGAGAAATGGCAGCTTTTGCTCAATTCGGATCTGATTTAGATGCATCTACTCAGCAGCTTTTGAATAGAGGTTCTAAACTAACTGAACTTTTAAAACAAAAACAATATTCACCGATGACTGTTGCGGAACAAGTTATTTCAGTATTTTGTGGAGTGAAAGGTTATCTTGATGATATTGATTTAAAAGACGTTGCTGAATTTGAGAGCAAGATTATTGAAAAATGTAAATCAGATAAGCCTGAAATTATCGAGTCAATTTTAACTTCAGGAAAACTTGAGGAAGATAAAGAAAAATTACTTGTTGAGGTAATCACTCAATTAAAAGGAAATTTTAAATCTTAATAATTTATGGCAAGTTTAGACGACCTAAAAAAAAGAATAGCTAGTGTAAAGTCTACACAAAAAATTACTAAAGCTATGAAAATGGTTGCAGCAGCTAAATTAAGAAGAGCTCAAGAAAGTGCTGAGAAGGGAAGACCTTATTCTGAAAAAATGAATAATGTTATTTTAAATTTATCAAATGGTATATCTGATAAAGAAAATGCACCAAAGTTATTGTCAGGTACTGGTCAAGAAAAAACTCATCTTTGTGTGGTGATGACTTCTGATAGAGGTTTATGTGGCGGATTTAATTCTAATATTATTAAAAAAGCTAAAAGTTATTTTGCAAAAATTTTAGATGAAGGTAAAGAACTTAAAATTATTACAGTAGGCTCAAAAGGAAACGACCAATTAAAAAGAGTTTATGGTGATAAAATAATTGAAAATATTTCTTTCAAAGAGTCCAAAAATGCAAATTATTTTGATGCTGACAAAGTTGGGAAAATGGTAATTGAAAAATTTGAGGCAGGTGAATTTGATGTTTGTACAATTTTTTATAACCAATTTAAAAATGTAATTACTCAAATTCCTCAAGCACAGCAAATTATCCCTTTAAATAATGAGGGAGAAGAAAATAGTTCAGAAGAAAGTTACGAATTTGAACCAGATGAAGATGAAATTTTAAGCAATTTATTGCCAAAGAATATTTCTACGCAAATATTTAAAGCAATGTTAGAGAATTCAGCTAGTGAACAAGGGTCTAGAATGAGTGCAATGGATAATGCAACCCGAAACGCAGGTGAAATGGTTGACAAACTTACTATCGAATATAATAGAAGTCGTCAGGCAGCAATTACAAAAGAACTAATAGAAATCATATCAGGAGCAGAAAGTTTATAATTATGAGCAAAGGAATAATTACACAAGTTATTGGAGCGGTAGTAGACGTAAAATTTGATGGTGAACTACCAGAAATTTTAACAGCATTGGAATGTAAAAATGGTGATAACAGACTAGTTTTAGAAGTAGCACAACACTTAGGTGAAACCACTGTTAGAACAATTGCTATGGATGCTACTGAAGGACTAAAAAGAGGTGATGAAGTTACCAACACAAATGCTCCTATTCAAGTTCCGGTTGGGCCTGAAACTCTTGGAAGAATTATTAATGTAATTGGGGAACCAATTGACGAAAGAGGTGAAGTTAAAACCAAAGAAAGTTGGCCAATTCATAGAGCTGCACCTGAATTTAATGACCAATCAACAGAAACTGAAATCCTTGTAACAGGTATAAAAGTAATTGATTTGCTTGCACCTTATGCAAAAGGAGGAAAGATTGGATTATTTGGTGGAGCAGGAGTAGGAAAAACAGTTTTAATTATGGAATTAATTAATAACGTTGCAAAAGCTCATGGTGGTTTTTCAGTTTTCGCGGGAGTTGGAGAGAGAACTAGAGAAGGAAACGATCTTTATCATGAAATGATTGAGTCTGGAGTAATTAAAAAAGAAGGAGCTGGTTCAAAAGCTGCTTTAGTTTATGGACAGATGAATGAACCTCCTGGAGCAAGAGCAAGAGTTGCACTTACAGGATTAACTGTAGCTGAATACTTTAGAGATCAGGAAGGTCAGGACGTACTTTTCTTTGTAGATAACATTTTTAGATTTACTCAGGCAGGATCAGAGGTTTCAGCTTTGTTGGGAAGAATTCCATCTGCTGTTGGATATCAACCGACATTAGCTACTGACATGGGTAACCTACAAGAAAGAATTACGACTACAAACAAAGGGTCAATCACATCTGTACAAGCAATTTATGTACCTGCTGATGATTTAACAGACCCCGCTCCAGCAACATCGTTTGCTCACTTGGATGCAACGACTGTACTTTCAAGACAAATTGCAGAAATTGGTATTTATCCTGCTGTAGATCCACTTGATTCTACATCAAGAATTTTAGATCCAAGAATTGTTGGAGATGAACATTATAGAGTAGCAAGAGATGTTCAACGAATTCTACAATCATATAAATCACTACAAGATATTATAGCTATTCTTGGTATGGATGAGTTATCAGAAGAAGACAAATTAGTTGTAGCAAGAGCAAGAAAAATCCAGAGATTTTTATCTCAACCATTCTTTGTTGCAGAAGTATTCACTGGTTCTCCAGGAAAACTAGTTGATCTTGACTCAACCATCAAAGGTTTTGATGCAATCTGTAAAGGTGAGTATGACCACTTACCTGAAGCTGCTTTTTATATGGTTGGAACAATTGAAGAAGCTATAGAAAAAGCTAAGAAAATGGAACAAGAAGCTGCTGCTTAATGAGCGAAGAGTTTAAAGTTGAAATAGTAAATCCTGAAAAATCCTTTTTAGTAAAAGATGACGTTTCAGAAGTTGTGGTCCCTGCTTTTGAAGGAGAGATGGGAATATTGAAGGATCATATTTCTATTATTTCCTTTTTAAAACCTGGGATAATTAAGATTTTATCAAAATCAGGTGATGAAAATTACTATGTTGAAGATGGGATTGTTGAGTTTAAAAATAACAATCTGTCTATTTTAACAAGTACAATTTTTAATCTTGCTGATATGGATAAATCAAAGCAACAAGATTT
Organism: uncultured Pelagibacteraceae bacterium; assembly: GCA_902617805.1. Taxonomy (GTDB): domain Bacteria; phylum Pseudomonadota; class Alphaproteobacteria; order Pelagibacterales; family Pelagibacteraceae; genus Pelagibacter. Next base: position 1,559 of record CACMYF010000007.1, on the reverse strand, counting down.
GCTTAAACAGGCAGAAGAAGAGGCAAATAAAACCGACATTAACGATCAATCTAAATATTTAGCAGATCAAAAAGTTGAAGTTTTAAAAACCCTAAATTAATTTTTTTACTTTTTCTTTAAGTTCTTTGTAAACATGATGTTTAAAATCAACAACAACATCAGTAATTAAATCTAAGTCAATCCACTTCCAATCTAAAAATTCTGGATTAGATGTATTAATATTTATTTCATTATCATTTCCAATAAATCGCATTAAAAACCATTTTTGCTTCTGACCTTTGTACTTACCTTTCCAAATAATACCTAGTAATCTATCAGGTAAATCATAGGTTAATGTACCATCTAATTCTTTTATAAGTTCTACGCTTTTGATACTTGTTTCTTCCTCTAGTTCTCTAAATGCAGCTTTTAAATTATCCTCTCCCTCATCAACACCACCCTGAGGCATTTGCCAAAAATTTTTAGGATTATCTATTCTTTTTGCTACGAATACTTTATTTTCTTTATTTAATAACACAATTCCGACCCCACTTCTCAGTGGTAAATCTTTTAAATTTTTATTCATATTATCCGTTAAGTAACTTAATAGCGTAGTTTAATTGATTATCAGTATCAGTTTTTATTCTAAAATCATCACCTTCTTCATTTACTTCAATATCTGGTCTAACACCTACTTCAGAAATAGATTTTCCAGAAGGAAGATAATATTTTGCGACAGTTAATCTGATAGCACCACGATTTTTTAAAGGAATAATAGATTGGACAGAACCTTTACCAAAGCTATTTTCACCAACGATGATTGCTCTTTTGTGATCCTTTAAAGCTCCAGCAACAATTTCAGATGCAGATGCTGAACCATAGTTAATTAAAACCAATAGTGTTTTTCCATCAGTAATATCTCCTTTTTTTGCAAACCATTTTCTATTTTCAGATTTTTTTCTGCTTTTTGTTGAAACTATCTCTCCATTTTCCAGAAAAAAATCTGATATCTTTATTGCTTGAGATAAAAGACCTCCAGGATTATTTCTTAAATCTAAAATAAATGAATTTAAGTTTTTATCTTTTTTAAGTTTTTTAATTTGTTTCTCTATTTGATCACTACTGTTATCGTTAAATGAAGTAAGCCTGATGTATCCAATATTTTCATCTATAATTTCAGATTTTACAGATTGAACCTGAATAACTTCTCTTATGATATTAAATGTTAGCGCTTTTCTTTCGCCTCTTCGTCTTACTGTTAACTCTATTCCAGAACCTACAGGTCCTCTCATTAAATCAACAGCTTCACTTAATGATTTTCCTTGAACCTGGACATCATTTATTTTGACTATGTAATCGCCAGCTTTTAATCCAGCCCTAGATGCAGGTGTATCATCTATTGGTGAAATTACTTTTACCACACCAGCCTCCATGCTAACTTCTATTCCTAGTCCACCAAATTCACCACTGGTTTCTGTTTGCATTTCATCAAAAATTTTAGGAGACATGTAGGATGAATAAGGATCTAAGGATTGTAAAAGTCCATTGATAGCAGAGTCCATACTTTCAGATTGATTGAA
>CACMYF010000006.1 GCA_902617805.1 uncultured Pelagibacteraceae bacterium | reverse complement strand
TCCTGAAAATCTATATTCTTTATTTGCAATTGATAGTATTTCTTCAAACACTAATATTTTTTTTAATAAAGTAAAAGATTATAAATCATACAATCTTAAAGGAATCTATTACATTGATTACAATAATTTTAATAATTTGCTTGCTCAAATTGAGAAGCAGCTAGTCAGAAAATTTGTATTTACAATAAAACATAGAGGTATCGAAAAAGAATTTAGTGACTATTTTAAAATATAATTTTTTAAATTGTTTGTAAAAAAAATTATGTAAATAATAAATAATCCAGAAATACTATACATCAATCTATCTAGTGAATTAGCGATCCACCAATTAAAATCTATATCACTATTTACAAATAAATTGTAATAAATTCCTACTAATAAAATTAAATATAAAAAAAAATTTATCTTAAGAAATTTTAAATATAAAATTTCTTTGCTATTGAAAAATTTATTTTTTGATAAAAAATAAAATGAAATAAAAATTAATATCCATATTTTATATTTAATCAAAGAAATTAGGAGTCCCTTTAAAAATATATAAATAAATTCTAAAAAAGAATTACTTTGAGAAAAAAATTCCACACCACCTCCGTGAGCAAAATTCAAATCTAGATATTTATAAAACATATAATTTTTAATAATCAATAAAACAAAGGTTAAGACTACAAAATAAACTATCTCTAATTTTTTAAAATGATTTCGAATTATAAAAAGCATGGAGATTGAAAAAACAATTGTAAATAAAAAACCCTCATGTTTTATCCAAGGAATTAAATTTAAACAAATGAAGGAAATGATTAGGTTAACAGTAGTTTTATTTTTTAAGTAAAGATAAAAATTTTTAGAAATATATATAAATAATGAAAAAATAAAAATTTCTTGATAACCACGAAATAAAAATTCATCAAAAGTAAGGAGTATAATTAATGCTAAAATAATTATTTTAAATTGATTATTTTTTTTTACTAACTGACATATTGAAAATATAGATAGCAAATAAATAAACACAAAAAATAATCTACCCAAATATTCATATTGCAATAAAGAATTTTTCCAAAGAACTCCCCAAATTAAAGTACCAAGATGAGGATAATAATTATTATTACCTATCAGTTCTTTTAAATCAAAAAAATTATAACCATAAAAAAAATTTTGTGTTTTAAAATACCAATTTTCTAGACCGTCCCAGGCAAGTATTGGATTACTAATTAAATACACAGCGATAATTAAATTAGAAATTATAAAAAAAATAAAATTTTTATTTTTTAAAAATTTAAAAATATCTTTGATCCAAAATAAATTAAGTATTAATGAAATCGTTATAATAGAAATAAAATAAATAGAATAATCAATATTAGTAAAAGAAATAAATAAGAATATGCTAATATTTATTATTATGTTCAAAAGTTGCACATCAAATATATTATTTTCATAAAAAATACTTTTTTCTTGATAAAAATTAACCCTTATCGGAAATAAAGATAATAGAAATAAGAAAATAAATGTAATTGTGATGCTAAATAACTCTGTCATTTTAATTTTAAATAAAAACAATTTTTATACTTTTCTATGATTTTGTATTTTTTCAAATCAATAGAACTATCTTTTTCATTATAATTAATTAAAATTATTTGATTTTTGTAATAATTTTTTTTTGGTTTGTATATAAAACCATCAGAAAGTGGATAAGATTCATCATTAATAATTTTAATATTTTTTTTTAATTTATATTTATCTTCTACATATTTTATAAATCCGTAAGAATTTTTTTCGCAATAGCCATAATTTGAAATTAATCTTTGATGATAATCTGATTTTAAAATTATGTAAGTATTTTCAAAAAATTTAAAATGTACAGATAAAAAAATAATAACTAAAATAAAAATTAAATTGTCAAATTTTAATATTTTTAAATTCATATTTGATCTTGTAATTATATTCTATTTTCATATATTATTGTTGTTGGATTTCCAACTATGGCGATAAACGAATTTCGTAATAACCATTGCGGACGTGGGGGCAGTACCCACCACCTCCACCATTACAACTTATGGGGGTGAACTAGATTCGACGAATGACTAAAGGCTATTCTTTCGTTCGGGATTGTTCCACCGTAACGGGCTAATTTATAATTGCTAACGAAAGTTACGCACTTGCTGCCTAATTAACTTTGTTAATTAAGCAAACGGGGTTTGGGGCACCTGGCAACAGAACGCCCCTTACTTATACTATTTAGATTAATTTTTTTTAATTTCAGCCTGAGCGGCAGCCAACCTAGCTATAGGCACTCTATAAGGTGAACAAGAAACATAATTCAATCCTGCTTTAGAACAAAAAGATATACTACGCGGATCTCCTCCATGCTCTCCGCAGATACCTAATTTAAGATTTTTATTTTGTTTTAGTCCTTTTTCTACTGCTATTTCAACTAAGTCTGAAACTCCTTCATCTATTGATACAAAAGGATCAACAGAAAATATTTTATTTTCTAAATAGTCATTTAAGAATTTACCACTGTCATCTCTACTGATGCCAAAAGTAGTTTGAGTTAAATCATTTGTACCAAAACTAAAGAATTCTGCATGCTTAGCAATTTCCTTTGCTTTTATAGCTGCTCTAGGCAACTCAATCATTGTTCCTACTAAAAATTCTATTTTCAATTTATGTTCTTTTTGAACTTGTCTCGCAGTTCTAATTACTAAATCTTTCATTATTTTTATCTCAGCCTCAGTAGATACTAAAGGTATCATTATTTCAGGAAAGGCAGATTTAATTTTACTTTTTTTGAGGTGTGCTAAAGCTTCAAATATTGCTTTACATTGCATTTCATAAATTTCAGGAAAAGATATTCCTAGACGACATCCTCTGTGACCTAGCATAGGATTTTGCTCATGGAGCTCTTCAATTCTTGATTCAACCTCTTTGACTGGAAGATTAACTATGTTAGCAACCTCATTAATTTCTTTTTCTGTACGTGGTAAAAATTCATGCAATGGTGGATCCAACAATCTTACTGTGACTGGTAATCCTCTCATAATTTTAAAAATATCAATAAAATCTTTTCTTTGATGTGGTAACAGTTTTTCTAATGCTACTGCTCTATCCTCTTTTGTTTTTGATAATATCATTTCTCTTACAGACAAAATTCTTTCTTCATCAAAAAACATATGTTCGGTTCTACATAGTCCAATACCTTCTGCACCGAAGTCTTTTGCTGTTTTAGTATCTTTTGGGGTCTCTGAATTTGTCCTAACTTTTAACTTCCTAAAACTATCAGCCCATGACATTAACTTAGAAAAATCGCCAGATATTTCTGGTTTCACAGTTGAAACACTTCCAGCAATTATCCTGCCAGTTGAACCATCTATAGTAATTACCTCTCCTTCTTTAATCTCCATTGAAGAAGTTTTAAATGATTTATTTTCATAGTTTATATCAATTTCACTTGATCCTGATACACATGGTCTGCCCATGCCTCTTGCAACAACAGCCGCGTGACTTGTCATTCCTCCTCGAGCAGTCAAAATTCCTTTAGCAGCATGCATTCCTTGTATATCTTCTGGAGAGGTCTCTACTCTTACCAAAATTGTATCTTGCATCATTGCTGTTAATCTTTCTGCTTCCTCTGATGTAAACACTACTTTACCACTAGCAGCACCTGGTGATGCTGGTAAACCATTTGCAATTACATTAATTGAACTTTTTTCATCCAGAGTAGGATGCAAGAGTGTATCAAGAGAGTTTGGGTCAATTCTTAACACAGCTTCCTTTTTTGAAATTAATTTTTCTTTAACCATATCAACTGCTATTTTTACCGCTGATTTTGATGTTCTTTTTCCCGATCTAGTTTGAAGCATCCATAATTTATTACTTTCAACTGTAAACTCTACGTCTTGCATATCTTTGTAATGCATCTCTAATTTTTTCAAAATTTTTTGAAGTTCTTTAAAGACTTTAGGCATAGACTCTTCCATTGATAATTCTTTTACTTTAGCATCTCTCCTGGCTTTTTTTGTTATGTATTGAGGAGTCCTTGTACCAGCTACTACATCTTCACCTTGCGCATTAATTAAATACTCACCATATATTTCATTTGATCCATCTGATGGATTTCTTGTAAACACAACTCCAGTTGCACAATCATCACCCATATTTCCAAAAACCATTGATTGAACATTTACAGCAGTTCCCCACTCGGCTGGAATATGATTTAGTTTTCTATAAACTTTTGCTCTATTACTATCCCACGATAAAAATACTGCACTTATTGCTCCTAGTAGCTGTTCATAAACATCTTGAGGAAAATCTTTTTTTGCCTTTTCTCTTACAGTTCTTTTAAAATCTTCAATTAATCCATCCCAATCACTCTCATCTAAATCTGTATCTAACAAAACACCTTTAGTAAGTTTATAATTTTCAATTAATTCCTCAAAATGATAACCTTCTACTCCCATTACAACATTGCCATACATTTGAATGAATCTTCTATAACTGTCTTTAGCAAATCTTCCATTTGAAGTTTTAATTGCTAAAGCTTTGACTGTTTTATCGTTCAGACCCAGATTTAGAATAGTATCCATCATACCTGGCATTGATACTCTTGCACCAGATCGCACAGACAATAAAAGTGGATTTATTAAATCCCCAAATTTCTTAGAAACATCTTTTTCAATTAATTTTAATTCTTTTTTAATTTGAGAAATTAAATTTTTATTTAATTTTTTTTTATCCTTATAAAAAATTTCACAAACTTTTGTAGATATTGTAAAACCAGGAGGCACTGGGAGACCCATTCTTCCCATTTCAGAAAGATTAGCACCTTTTCCTCCTAAAAAGTTTTTAGGATTTTTAATTTTTTTACTATCCTTAGAATTAAAGTTTAATATAAGTTTTTTCATTAATGGGAGTCGATTAGAGAAAAATTAACATAATTGTTGAACGTTTTACACATCATTTGGATTAGTTCCAGCCTATTCTTCTTTATGACCGGATCATCTTCGTTCACAATTACATTGTCAAAAAAGTCAAAAACCTCTCTTTTAAGACTAGCTAAATTGTCCAATGTTTGAACATAATTTTCATCTTTATCAATGCCAGAAAAATATTTCCTTAAATCACTAATTTTTTTAAATAGGTTTTTTTCTAACTCAGTTTTAAAAATACCAGGATCAGTTGTATTTGATAATTCTATTTCATCTTTTTTTAGTTCACCGTCTAAAATGTTTGAGGCCCTTTTATAACTTGCAATGATATCTAAACCATCTGGTTTGTTAATAATTTTATTTAAATATCTGGCTTTATTAAAAATAATAACAGATTGATCTAAATTAAAAGAACTAGTTGATGCTTGAATTATATCATTTCTAATATTTTCTTCCTTCATGTGATATTTTAATCTATCCATTAAAAAATCTGATAATTCATTTTGAAGAGATTGGTTATCAATTTCAAAACCTTGATCTAAATACAGGCTTAAAGAATAATTAATTAGATCTTTTATTTTAAAATCTTTTTTATTTTCAATTATTATTCTTATTACACCCAATGCTAATCTTCTTAGCGCATAAGGATCTTTAGAACTTGTTGGCCTTTGATTTAAACCAAAAAAACCAACTAAAGTATCTATCTTATCAGCCAAAGAAAGGGCTATGCTAAATGGTTTTTTTGGAACTCTTGAACCTGAACCTGTAGGTAAATATTGCTCACTTATTGCCAAAGCTAAATCTTTATCAAAACCTTGTGTGTTAGCAAAATAACCTCCCATTACACCTTGTAGTTCTGGAAATTCACCCACTAGTTCTGATAATAAATCAACTTTACAAATTGATGCTGACAATTCAACTTTTTCTTTACTGATTAAAAGTTCATCAGATATCATTCCACCCAATTTTCTCATTCTTTGGGCTTTATCGAAATAACTTCCTAATCCTTTAAAATAATTCATTGATTTTAATTCTGTAACTTTTTTAACCATATTTTGAGATTTATCTTTTTTCCAAAAAAATTCTGCATCACTTAATCGTGCTTCAACTACTCTTTCATTTCCTAATTTAATTAATCCCTTTTTATCTTTTTTGTTTGCAACCACTAAAAATTCATTGGTAATATTTTCTTTATTATCAAATATAGGAAAATATTTTTGATGGTATTGCATGGTAATAATTAATATTTCTTTTGGAATATTTAAAAATTTCTTATCAAATTCACAAAGAAGAATATTTGGTTGATCTGTTAAATCAACAACTTCATTAAGCAATCTAGGATTATGTTGAATCTTAATATTTTTATTTTTTAATATATTGTTGAATTTTTTTTCTATTAACTTTTTTCTTTCATTGTGATCAATAGTAATATCAATTTTTTTAAAAAAACTTTTATAATTTTTAAATTCTAAGAAAGACTTTTTATTTTCCTCAAATTCTTTATCAATAAAAGTTGAGTCAGAAGATGTTAGGTGATGAAAATTAAAATTTAATTTTTTTTTATCAAATACAGCTAGAATTGACTTTAATGGTCTACCCCAATTTAGGTCAAAAGTTCCCCAATACATTGATTTTTTCCATTGAATTTTATTTAATAATATTGGGGTAAATTCCTCTAGTAATTCATGTGTGTGCAATTTTTTTGATTTAGTCTTGAAAAAATAAAATTCTCCTTTGTCTGTTTTCTTTTGGTAGAGATCCTTTTTTAAGATCTTGTTTGACCTAACAAACCCCTCAAGTGCTGCCTCTGGTGACTTAATATTTGGACCTTTAATCTCGTCGGATTTTATTACAACATTTTTTTGAACACCTTCAAACAATACCACTAATCTGTTTGGTGTTGAGTATGATGAGCTTTTTTTAAATAAAATTGATTTTTCTAAAAAAAAATCATTAAAACTTTTAAGTAAATCTTCCCTTAAATTTTGTTGAAGATTTGAAGGTATTTCTTCACTAAATAATTCTAAAAAAAACTCTGACATTATTTTTGACTATCTAACCAAACGCCTGCTGCAGATTTTGTAATATCTCTTATCCTGGCAATATAACCTGCTCTTTGTGCAACACTGATTGCACCCCTTGCATCTAAAATATTAAACACATGACTGGCTTTTAAACATTGATCATATGCTGGTAAAGAAACTTTTTTTTCTATCAAATCTTTTGCCTCGGACTCATGCATTTCAAACATTTTCAAAAGTGTTTCCACATTCGCGTATTCAAAATTGTATGCTGAAAATTCTTTTTCGGCTTGATAAAATACTTCGTGATATTTTACACCTTCATCATTCCACAATAAATCATAAACGTTTTTTTCTTTTTGAGTAAACATACAAATTCTTTCTAAACCATAAGTGATTTCAACTGATACAGGTTTACAATCAAATCCAGCCATTTGTTGAAAATAGGTGAATTGAGTAATTTCCATTCCATCACACCATACTTCCCACCCCAATCCTGCAGCACCTAATGTTGGGCTTTCCCAATCATCTTCAACAAACCTTATATCATGATCATTATGATCTATTCCTATAGTAGATAAACTATTTAAATAAAGTTTTTTTATATTTTCAGGAGAAGGTTTAATTAAAACTTGAAATTGATAATAGTGTTGCAACCTGTTTGGATTATCTCCATATCTTCCATCTGTAGGTCTTCTTGATGGTTGTACGTAAGCTGCTTTCCATGGTTTAGTTCCAAGTGATCTTAGGGTAGTAGCTGGATGAAAAGTTCCTGCACCAACCTCCATATCATAAGGCTGAAGAATAATGCATCCTTTTTTACTCCAAAATTTCTGAAGATTTAAAATTGTATCTTGGAATGTTTGAATTTTTTTTTTTTCTTTTTTTGCTTTAGAAACCATATCTTTGCCAAATTGATCTTTCATCTAAAATACTTGCTATTTGATCTACTTGATTGCTGGATGAAGAAAGTTTTTGACTTAACCATCCTTTTGATTTTTCAAATTTTTTAATAATTACTTCTTCACCAAATTTATCTTTTAATATTTCATGTGCGTTACCTATTCCGTCAATCAATCCTAAATTTTTTGCTTTACTACCTGACCAAAACTCACCTGAAAAAAGCTCTACATCAAATTTGTTTAATTTTGATCCTCTGCTTTTTTCAACAACATCTATAAAGTCTTTATGAAGATCCAATTGAATATTTTTTAATCTTTCAATATCCTCGTTTTTTTCTTCTAAAAACGGATCGAGTGTGCTTTTGTTTTTACCAGCAGTATGAACTCTTCTTTCAACCCCAATTTTTTTTATCAACTCAGTAAATCCAAAAGAAGAATATATCACTCCTATAGATCCAATTATTGAACTTGAATTTGCATAAATTTCGTCCCCAGCACAAGAAATCAAATAACCTCCAGAAGCTGCTACGTCTTCAGCGAATACAATAACTTTTTTATTGTGTTGTTTTGCTTGTTGCCTAATAAAGCTGTAGATTAAATGAGATTGAACTGGTGATCCTCCTGGAGAATTGATTGATATAGCAACACATACGGCTTTTTTCAGAGAAAAAGCCTTTTTAATTACTTCTTCTTGACCTGCAAAATCAATACCTTGTTTAAATTTTCCTGCATTACCAATAATCCCACTTAATTTTAAGTGAGCAACAATTTTTTTCTTTTTAAAAAAAGAGAACATAGGTAAGTCTTATAGAATTATTTATTGAATATAAAGACTACTTATAATTGAAGAAACTGGTGCGTCAATTGATAAGTAATATATATAAACAAATTATACTAATTTAAAAATGTTATGGGAACAGTTGTACAGCTTAAAAATCAGATAAATGATTCATATTTTCAACTTAAAGACTCGGTTGAGGAAAAACTAGTTTTAACGGAAGAAAAAATAAAATCAAAATTATCTAGTGACGTACAGCTGGTTCAGGAAATGACAGATTATCATATAGAAACTGGAGGAAAAAGACTAAGAGCTTTACTAACATTGGGTAGTGCAAAATTATGTGGTTACTCTAAAGGCTCTAGAGATATAAATTTAGCCGCGTGTGTTGAATTAATTCACAGCGCAACGTTGATGCATGATGATGTAATTGATGAAGGCACTGTTAGAAGAGGGAAGGAAACTTTAAACAAAGTTTGGGATAATCATTCGTCAGTTTTAATAGGAGATTATCTATTGAGTAGATGTTTTGAAATGATGGTAGAAGACGGAAACCTAGAAGTTTTAAAATTATTATCGTCCACTTCATCTAAAATTGCTCAAGGAGAAGTTCTACAACTTCAACACAAAGGTGAAGTTGATATGCTGGAAGAAACATATCTAAAAATAATCTCAGCTAAAACTGCTGAGTTATTTGCAGCAGCTACTAAAGTTGGTGCAATTTTATCTGATGCAGAAAATAAAGAAAAAGATGCTTTAGAATTTTATGGAAGAAACTTGGGATTAACTTTTCAAATAGCAGACGACACACTAGACTATAATGCTGAGCTCAAACTATTTGGTAAAAAAATTGGTCAAGATTTTTTTGAAGGAAAAATTACCTTGCCAATAATTTTACTTTTTCAAAAATTAGAAAATGATGAAAAGAAAATTTTATCAAATATGTTTAAAAAAGATTTAAGAACAAAAGATGACTTTAATGAAATTATTGGTCTTATAAATAAGTATAAAGTAATTCAAGAATGCTATCAAAAAGCACAGCACTATATAAATTTAGCCTCAAATTCTCTAAGTGTATTTAAAGACTCTGAAGAAAAAAATATTCTTAAAAGATTAACATCATTTAGTTTATCAAGAAATTTTTAAGGACTTAATAAAGACTTTATCCACTTCCCTGAGTTATCTTTATTATACTTTAATCTCTCGTGGATTCTATTTTCACCATCAAGCCAAAATTCAATACTATCTGGAGATAAAATCCATCCAGACCAGTGACTTGGTCTTGGTACATCTGATTTATTGCTATATTTTTTTTTGTATTCTTGTATAGATTTTAACAATTGTTCTCGCGAATTTAATTCCTCACTTTGTTTAGAAGCCCATGCTCCTATTCGACTTTCATACGCTCTAGATGAATAATATTCATCTGCAATCTGATCAGAAACTAATGACACCTTTCCATTAATTCTTATTTGTCTTAGGAGACTTTTCCAATGGAAACACATTGCAGCATACGGATTTTCTTTTAATTCATTTCCCTTTTGACTATTTAAATTTGTATAAAATACAAATCCATCTTTGTTGAAATCTTTAAGCAAAACCATTCTAACTGAAGGAGTGTTATTTTTATCTGATGTGGCTAAAGCAACAGCGTTTGGATCATTTGGCTCAGTTTTCTTTGCTTCCTCCATCCATTCATGAAATAAATGAATTGGATCATCTATATCAAGAAAGCAACTATCAAGACCTAAAGAGTTTTTTTGATTCATAATTTAAACAAAATAATCTATATAATATAAATAATGTCATTTAATACTTTTGGAAAGCTATTTCGTTTCACAACTTGGGGAGAGTCTCATGGACCTGCAATTGGTTGTATTGTTGATGGTTGTCCTCCAAACATAAATCTTAAAGAGCAAGATATTCAAACAGAATTAGACAAAAGAAAACCAGGACAATCTAAATTTACAACACAGAGAAAAGAGGATGACAAAGTTCAAATATTGTCAGGAGTATTTGAGGGTAAAACTACAGGAACACCTATTTCCCTAATTATCTACAACAAAGATATGAGATCCAAAGATTATAGTAATATTAAAGATAAGTTCAGACCAGGTCATGCAGATTTTACTTATTTTAAAAAATATGGAATTAGAGACTATAGAGGTGGTGGTAGATCTTCTGCTAGAGAAACTGCAGCAAGAGTTGCGGCCGGTGCAATAGCAAAAGTTGTGCTTCAAAAAAAATTAGGTAAAAAATTTAAAGTAATTGGTGCAGTAACTCAGCTAGGAATTCTTGGATGTGATACAAGTCAATGGAAAGATAAAGTAATTTCAAAAAATCCATTTTTTTGTCCAGATAAATCAATGATTAAATTGTGGGAAAAATATTTGCTTGGTGTAAGAAAATCAGGATCCTCATGTGGAGCAGTGATTGAAATAAGAGCAAGAGGTATCCCGGTTGGTTTAGGTGCACCAATTTATTCAAAATTGGATACTGACATAGCTTCAGGTCTAATGAGTATTAATGCAGTTAAAGGTGTAAATATTGGTGCAGGAATGAACTCAGCACAATTAAGTGGAGAACAAAATTCAGATGAAATTTCTTCAAAAGGAAATAAATTAAAATTCAATTCAAATAAAGCGGGGGGAATTCTTGGTGGAATTTCTACGGGCCAAGAAATTGTTGCATCTTTTGCTGTCAAACCAACATCATCAATTTTAACTAGTAGAAAAACTATAAATAAATTTGGGAAAAATACTTCAATATCTGTTAAAGGTAGACATGATCCTTGTGTAGGAATTAGGGCTGTACCAATTGGTGAAGCTATGATGAACTGTGTTTTACTTGACCACTACTTAATGAATAAAGCCCAATGTAGTTAGCTTAAATTAATTTTTCACAACTCTTATTGTTTCCTTTTGAAACAAAGTATCAGCAATTTTCTTAGAAATTTGAGAACTGTTTAATCCAGCTTTATCGTACATTTTTTTTGGATCATTTTGTTCAATAAATTCATCTGGCAAAGTCATTGATCTAAATTTCAAACCTTGATCAAATACTCCTCTTTCAGCTAATAAATTTTTAACATGAGAACCAAAACCACCTATTGATCCTTCTTCAATAGTTATCATAAGCTCATGTTCCTTAGCAGATTTTAGTATAAGTTCTTTGTCTAAAGGCTTAGCAAATCTGGCGTCTATCAAAGTTGTTGAAACTCCTTTTGCTTTTAATTCCTCTACAGCTAACTTGCACTCCTCAAGTCGAGTACCGAGGTTTAAAATACAAACTTGTGTCCCTTGTTGAATGACTCTCCCTTTACCAATTTCAATTTTTTCTTCTATTGATGGGAGATCAACACCTACTCCAGTTCCTCTTGGATATCTAATTGCAGAAGGTCTGTCATTTATATCTACTGAAGTATTAATCATTTTAACTAGTTCAGCTTCATCGCTTGCTGCCATTATTACAAAGTTAGGTAAAGTCGATAAGTAAGTTATATCAAATGAACCAGCATGTGTTGACCCATCAGCACCAACTAATCCTGCTCTATCTATCGCAAATCTAACTGGTAAACTTTGAATGGCAACATCGTGGACAACTTGATCATAGGCTCTCTGTAAAAATGTAGAATAAATTGCAGCATATGGTTTGTATCCCTCGGTTGCTAGACCAGCTGCAAAAGTTACAGCATGTTGTTCTGCTATTCCTACATCAAACATTCTATTTGGAAACTCCTTTCCAAAAATATCCATACCAGTCCCTCCTGGCATCGCTGCTGTTATTCCTACTATTTTGCTATCTTTTTTGGCATGCTTAACTAACGTGTTTGCAAATACTTTTGTATAAACTGGAAGGTTTGATTTACTCTTTAATTGTTCGCCAGTCTCAACATTAAATTTTGACACTCCATGATAATGATCATTTGCTTTTTCCGCATAAGAATAACCTTTTCCTTTTTGAGTTTTGATATGAATCATTATAGGACCCTCGTGTCTTGATTCTTTTGCGTTTTTTAAAATTGGAATTAAGCTTGATAAATCATGACCATCTATAGGGCCTGCATAATAAAAACCAAGTGAACTAAACAAAGTACCTCCAGTGACTGCTGAACGGAAAAAATCCTCTGCTTTTCCTGCTTTAGCACTAAATCTTTTTGAAAATGCAGATGTAATTAACTTTAAGGTTTCTCTAAGACTAAAATATATTTTACCAGTAAATAATTTTGCCAAGTAAGTTCTCATTGCTCCCACTGGTTTTGCAATTGACATGTCGTTATCATTTAAAATAACAATTATTTTTGTTTTAGATGCCCCAGCATTATTCATGGCTTCATAAGCCATACCTGCACTAATTGCTCCGTCACCTATTACAGCTATTACATTGGAAGACTTATTTTCCAATTTATTTGCCTCTGCAATTCCTAATGCAGATGAAATAGATGTTGAACTATGAGCTGCTCCAAATGGGTCATACTCACTTTCAGATCTTTTTGTAAAACCTGATAAACCGTCACCCTGTCGTAAAGTTCTAATTTTATCTTTTCTTCCAGTCAAAATTTTATGAGGGTAAGATTGATGGCCAACATCCCATATTAGTTTATCATTTGGTGTATCAAAAACATAATGAAGTGCAACTGTCAATTCAACCACTCCCAAACCAGCACCAAGGTGACCTCCTGTTTCTGAAACAGCGCTTATCATTTCCTCCCTCACTTCATCTGCTACTTTTTGTAAATTATTTTCAGAAACTTTTCTTAAATCAGATGGAAAATTGATATCATTTAAAAATTGATAATTTTTTTTCATTTTTTTCTATTCAATATATAGTCTAATGTTTCATTTATTTTTTCAGATTTTGAACCATATTTTCTTAAATTCTTATTAATATCTTTTATTATCTTATCACAATACTTAACTGAGTCATCATAGCCTATTAAATTTATAAGCGTTGCCTTCCCTTTTTTTTGATCTTTTCCTGTTTTTTTTCCAGCTTCCTTAGAATTACTTTTCAGATCAATTAAATCATCAGCTATTTGGAATAAAAGACCAATTTTTGATCCAATATTTTCAAAAAATTTAATTTCTTGCATTGTTTTTTTCTTAATTATTGCTGGGACTGCACAACAAAAACTAAATAACTTTCCAGTTTTTTTTATTTCCATTTCTAATATTTTATTCCTTGATATTTTCTTTCTCTCATAACTTAAATCTAAATACTGCCCACCAGCTATTCCTAAATGACCTGAGCATTCTGATAATTTTTTGATTAGATTGATTTTTATCTTTTCATTTAATTTCAATTTAGGACTTGATAAAATTTCAAATGCTAAAGTAAGCAATGAATTTCCTGCTAGAACTGCTGTAGACTCACCAAATTTAATGTGAGTTGAAGGTTTTCCCCTTCTTATATCATCATCATCCATGCAAGGTAGATCGTCATGAATAAGTGAATAAGCGTGAATACATTCAACAGCTGAGCCAACTATTATCAATGTTTTATAATCAATTGAAAATAATGATCCTAGATCAATTAAGATTTTAGATCTTATTTTTTTTCCACCTGGAAATAAACCATACTTCATTGGTGACATAAGCTCAGAATATTTCTGTGAATTAATATATTTTTTAAGAAATTTATTTGTATCCTTAGCTATTTTATTAAGCTGTTTTTTCATTTTTTTTAGTTATCTCTTTAATCTTTTTATTTGCTTCTTCCCCAATAGATTTAAAATTTTTATGAAATTTCTTTTCAATAATATTATTTATTTTTAGAAGTTCTTGATAATTGTCGACTGAATTATCTAAATTGTTTTCCTTCTCTAGAGACTCTATAATCTTATTTGCTTTTTCCGCAAGCTCCTCAACTGAGTACTGATCATAATCAAGTGGTAATATTTTATCTTTCATATAATAATAATTATTAATACATGAAATCTATTCAATCAAATATCAAAAAAGCAAAAAAATATTTAGATAATAATCATTGTGTTGCAGTACCAACAGAAACTGTTTATGGATTAGCTGCAAACGCTTACTCAAATAGTGCAGTTAAGAAAATATTTAATCTTAAAAAAAGACCATTAAACAATCCTCTTATTGTCCATTATTACAATATTCAAAGACTTAAAGAAGACTGTGATATAAATGATAATTTAGTGAAACTTTACAAAAAATTTTCTCCAGGTCCGATAACTTATGTTCTGAAATTAAAAAATAACTCAAAAATATCAAAATTTGTTACTAATAATAAAAAAAGTATTGCCGTACGTTTTCCTAAACATAAATTGTTTAGAAATTTACTAAAAAATTTAGATTATCCAATAGCTGCACCTAGTGCAAATATATCCTCAAGATTAAGTTCAGTTAAACCATCTGATGTAAAAGAAGAATTTGGTTCAAAAATAAAATATATTTTAAATGGAGGAAAAAGTAAAATTGGAGTTGAGTCCACAATATTAAATCTTTTAGAAAAGCCCTCACTATTAAGATATGGAGGCCTAGATACTAAAAAAATTGAAAATGTTTTAAAAAAAAAATTACTAATTAATACAAATTCAAAAAAAAAATTAGCACCTGGTTTATTTCCTTTGCATTACTCACCTGGGATACCTTTAAGAGTCAATGTTAAAAAACCAAAAAAAGATGAGGCTTATTTATTAATAAAAAAAAGAAAATCAGAATTAAAAAACTATTATTATTTATCCAAAGTAAAAAATATAGAGGAAGCTGCAAAGAATTTATATTCAACTTTAAGAAAAATTAAAAACGATGGTTTTAAAAAGGTTGCAGTTGAGACGATACCAAACAAAGGTCTTGGCAAAACAATTAACGATAGATTAAAGAGAGCCTCCAATTATTAATGACAAACTCTATTGAAGTAATCAATCTATCAAAAAAATATAAAGATAAAGAAGCAGTGGCTAATATAAATTTTAAAATTAATGAAAATGAAATGGTTGGTTTATTGGGACCTAATGGATGTGGAAAAACTACAACTATTGGAATGATTTTAGGTTTATTAAAACCAAGTTGTGGTGAGGTTTTAATCAACGGAGAGAATATTGAAAAAAATAAAATCTCGCTTCTACATAAAATGAATTTTATTTCACCATATATTGAATTGCCTAAAAAACTCAAAGTTAAACAAAATTTAATTGTTTATGGAAAATTATATAACATTCAAAATTTAAATGACCGAATAGATCACCTTGCAAATAAACTTAGATTAAAAGACCTTTTAAACAAAATTACTGGAGAACTTTCTTCTGGACAAAAAAACAGAGTAAGTCTTGCTAAAGCTTTAATAAATGATCCAACGGTACTTTTGTTAGATGAACCCACTGCTTCATTAGATCCTGAAACTGGTGATTTTGTAAGATCGTTTTTAGAAGAATACAAAAAGGAAAAAAAAATATCAGTTTTGCTTGCCTCTCATAATATGGAAGAAGTAAAAAGATTATGTAGTTCTGTTTTAATGATGAAAGATGGTTTAATAGTGGATAGAGGAACTCCTGAAGAGTTAATAACAAAGTATGGAAGAAGAAATTTAGAAGAAGTATTTTTAGAAATTGCGAGAAAATAAAAATGAATTTAATCAGAATTTATGGTCTTTTTTTAAGACACTTTTATTTAATAACTAGATCATTTCCAAGAATATTAGACTTAATTTATTGGCCTTCAATTCAAATTACTCTCTGGGGATTTATTTCTAATTTTTTTGCAGCTCATAGCACTTACTACAGTGGTGCGGTAGGAGTTATTCTTTCATGTGCAATTCTTTATGATTTTTTATTTAGAACCAGTATTGGCTTTAATATGTTATTTTTGGAGGAAATTTGGAGCAGAAACTTTACAAACCTATTTATTGCTCCTATGAAAATTAGTGAGATAATTATCTCTTTAGTTTTAACAGCTTTAATTAGAGCTTTAATTGGTTTAATACCAGCAATATTGTTAACTTCTCCATTGTTTGGAATTTCATTGTTAAAACTTGGTCTTCCTTTGGCTTTTCTTTTCTTAAGTTTATATTTATTTGGAATTACGCTTGGTCTACTTGTGTCAGCAGGATTATTAAGATTTGGTCCATCTTTTGAAAATATTGCATGGTCTACCATGTTTTTGTTAGCGCCTTTTGGCTGTATATACTACCCAGTTGAAACACTACCAGGAATCTTCCAATCAATCGCTTTCGCATTGCCATTAGTATATATTTTTGAGGAGACTAGAAATATTTTAGTTAATGGAACAGTCAATTATGAAAATATAATAAATGCAGTCTATCTTAATGGGTTTTATTTAATTTTATCAATATCCTTATTTTATTACTCTTTCGATAAAGCAAGAGAAAAAGGAACTTTGATAAACATGGGAGAATAAATTGGTGCGCCTGCTAGGAGTCGAACCCAGAACCTCCTGATCCGAAGTCAGGCGCTCTATCCAGTTGAGCTACAAGCGCATATAGTATTAATATTATATTTTATGGAAAAAAACATTAATTTTATAGTCAAAGAGAATGAGAAGAATTTAAGGGTTGATGTTTTAATTAACAAAAGAGAGGTATTAATTAGTAGAACTAGGATTAAAAATTTAATTTTAAAAGAAAAGTTAACTCTAAATAATGAAATAATTAAAAGTCCGTCAAAAAAAGTCTCAATTGGTGATACTATAAATCTTAAGATTCCAGAGCCTGAAATAGCATCCCTTAAACCTTACGAATTTAAATTAGAAATAATATACGAAGATGACGATCTATTAGTAATTAATAAACCTGCCGGGATAATCATGCATCCAGGAGCTGGAAATTATGATAAGACAATTGTTAATGCATTGATGCATTATGACAAGGATTCTTTATCAAATATAGGTGACGAGTTAAGACCTGGTATTGTTCATAGAATTGATAAAAACACATCTGGTTTAGTTGTAATTGCAAAAAACAATGAAACTCATGAAAATTTATCAAAACAATTTAGTGATCATACAATTATAAGAGAGTACCAACTTTTAATATGGGGAAAATTAAGACCCTCCTCAGGAAGAATTGAGACATTTATAACTCGTAGTTCAAAAAATAGACAACTTATGGAAGTTAGTAGTTCTAAAGGTAAGAAGGCTATAACAAATTATAAAACACTTGAAATTTTTGAAAATCAGAAAACACCAACCTTAAGTTTAGTTGAATGTAAATTAGAAACAGGAAGAACACATCAGATAAGAGTTCATATGAATTATAAAGGTAATAGCCTAGTTGGAGATGATAAATATAAAAAAAAATATAAAAAGTTAAAAAATATTGATTTAGATATCCAAAATTCAATTTCTAAATTAAATAGACAATTTCTGCATGCAAAAACTTTAGGATTTATACATCCACGAACTAAGAAAGAGATGATTTTTTCCTCACTTTTGCCACAAGATCTAAATAATATTCTAAAAATGCTTAAAAACACTGAAGAATAAATTATTGAAAATTAGGTATAATTAATTAAATAAACACCTCTATGAGCACAACAATGAGTAACAATCTGCCAACCCTTTCTAATGAAGGTGGACTATCTGCATATTTAGAGCAGATTAAAAAATTTCCGATGTTAGCTGCAGAAGAGGAATATATGCTAGCAAAAAATTGGAAAACGACTGGTAATATTAAAGCTGCAGAAAAACTAGTTACTAGTCATTTAAGATTAGTTGCAAAGATTGCTATGGGCTACAAAGGATATGGTTTGCCTATTAATGAAATGATTTCAGAGGGAAATGTAGGTCTTATGCAAGCTGTCAAGAAATTTGAACCAGAAAAAGGTTTTAGATTGGCAACTTATGCAATGTGGTGGATTAAGGCTTCTATTCAAGAATATATTTTAAGATCTTGGAGCCTTGTCAAAATTGGAACTACAACTGCTCAAAAAAAATTATTTTTTAATTTAAAGAAAATTAAAAATCAAATTTCTCCAGAAACTGAAGGAGATTTAAGAGATGAACACGTTGATCATATAGCTAATAAGCTCGATGTAAGTAAGGAAGAAGTCGTTTCTATGAATAGAAGACTTTCTGGAAAAGAGTTCTCGCTTAATGCTCAAGTTGGAGAAGATGGTGATGAATGGCAAGACTGGTTGGTTGATAAAGAACTTGATCATGATTTAAAATTTGCTCAGCATGAGGAAATGGAGCAAAGAAAAGATTTATTAAAAGACTCTATTAAAGTTCTTAACGATAGAGAAAGAGAAATTCTATACTCAAGAAGACTAAATGATGACCCAACTACACTAGAAGATTTAAGTAAAAAATATAAAATTAGCAGAGAAAGAGTTAGACAAATAGAAAATAAAGCATTTGAAAAACTTCAAAAGCATATGCTTTTATTGGCTAAATCAAAAAATCTTTTACCCGCAAATTAAACTTCAAAAGGGTTTTCAATTAAAATAGTATCATCTCTTTCTGGACTAGTAGAGATACTTGATACCTTTGCGCCAATAAAATCTTCAACAGCAAAAATATATTTTTTTGCATTTTCAGGTAACGAGTCCATATTTTTGACTCCACTTGTAGAAACTCTCCAACCTGGAAAAGTTTCATAAATTGGTTTTATTTTAATCTGGTCCTCTACAGCGGCAGGTAAATAATCTAATCTTTTACCATCAAGCTCATAAGCAACACACATTTTAATTTCATCTAATTCATCAAGTACATCTAATTTTGTTAAAGCGATACCATCAATCCCTGAAACTTTAATAGTTTGCCTCACCAAAACACCATCAAACCATCCACATCTTCTTTTTCTACTTGTAACAGTTCCAAATTCTTTTCCACGTGTTCCTAAAAGTTCACCGACATCATTTGTTAACTCAGTAGGAAAAGGGCCCTCTCCAACCCTTGTTGTATAAGCTTTTGTAATGCCAAGAACATAATTTATAGAATTAAGACCACACCCAGTTCCTGTCGCTGCGCTCGAAGCAACAGTATTAGATGAAGTTACAAAAGGATAAGTTCCATGATCTACATCAAGTAAAATACCTTGAGCGCCTTCAAATAAAATTTTCTTTTTCTGTTTTTTAAATTGATCAATTTTTAACCAAACTGGCTGGGAGAATTCTAATATTTTAGGTGCTATTTTAAGCAAATCAGATTTAAGCTGATCCTTTTCAAAAATTTTTTTTCCTAGACCTTTTCTAATCGCATTATGATGAACTAATACAGAATCGAGTCTTTGATCTAAATTTTTTTCAGATCTTAGATCCATTACTCTTATAGATCTTCTTCCAACTTTATCTTCGTATGCAGGCCCAATTCCTCGTCTTGTAGTTCCTATTTTACTTTTTCCTGCTGCATCTTCTCTAATCTCATCCATTTCTCTATGAAAAGGCAAAATTAAATTTGCAGACTCCGAAATAATAAAATTATTTACATTTACTTCTACGCCTTTAGATTTTATTTCTTCTATTTCCTCTAATAATGCCCATGGATCTACGACAACTCCATTACCAATAATTGATATTTTACCTTTTCTAACTATTCCAGATGGCAATAGTCTCAATTTATATGTAACACCATCAATCACTAAAGTATGGCCAGCATTATGACCTCCTTGGAATCTTATTACAACATCAGCCTGTTCAGATAACCAATCAACAATTTTTCCTTTACCTTCGTCACCCCATTGAGACCCAACAACGACTATATTTTTCATTATTTAAATTTTCTGTCTAATTTTAAGGAAGTGAGATGGTTAATTGGTCCATTACCTTTTCCATATTTAGGGTTTGATTTTATTGCAGAATTTACATACTTAATTCCAAGCTCACAAGATTTCTTTACTGTTTTTCCACATGATAAAAAAGTTGTAACTGAGCTAGATAAAGTACAACCTGTACCATGAGTATTCTTTGTTTTGTGACGCTTGCTTTGGAAGATCTTTAGATCTTTTGTATTTATTAAAATATCTAATACATTTCTATGTTTTAAATGACCACCTTTTATAAGTACATTTTTAGCTCCTAAATCCATAAGTTTATTAGCGGCAAAAATCATATCCTCTTTTGTTATAATTTTT
This sequence comes from uncultured Pelagibacteraceae bacterium, assembly GCA_902617805.1. Lineage (GTDB taxonomy): Bacteria > Pseudomonadota > Alphaproteobacteria > Pelagibacterales > Pelagibacteraceae > Pelagibacter. Next base: position 25,803 of record CACMYF010000006.1, on the reverse strand, counting down.
GTTTTAGTTAAAATTTCTGCCTCAGGAATATTGGGAGTAATAAGTGATACTTTTTTAATTAGTTTTAATTTTAAAAATTCAATAGCTTTACTATCTATCAGTTTAGCCCCACCTTTAGCAACCATTACTGGGTCTAATACGATTTTTTTAACTTTAATTACATCCAAAGCTTTTAGTACCATTCTAATAACCTCTGAAGAATGCAACATACCAATTTTTATTGCATCAGGTCTTATGTCTTTACAAGTATAAATAATTTGATTAAAAATTTCTTTTGGATTAATCCCAACAATTGATTTTACACCTGTGGTATTTTGTGATGTAACAGCTGTTATTGCTGTCATTGCATAAGAACCAAGAGCAGTAATAGTTTTTATATCAGCTTGAATACCTGCTCCACCAGATGAGTCAGATCCTGCAATAATTAAAATTTTAGAATTAGGTTTCAATTTATTTAATTTTTTTTGTAATCATGTTCACACATTTATATAGAAGAGCTTTGTTTTCACTCTCTCCCATTACTCTTATTTTAGATTCTGTACCTGATTTTCTTACTAAAATTCTTCCTTTACCTTTAATTAATTTATATGCGTTTTTTATAATTTTTTTTATCTCAGGTTTATTAATAATATTTTTATCTTTTACCTCGATATTTTTTAAAAGTTGAGGTGTTTTCTTAAATTGTTCAAAAAATTCACTTGCCTTTTTTCCTTTTCTTAGAGCAAAAAGAGCTTCTAAAGCTACTAATAAACCATCTCCTGTAGTTGCAAATTTACCTAAAATAATATGTCCCGATTGTTCACCACCTAAATTAAAATTATATTTTTGCATTTTTTCTTTAACATATCTATCTCCAACATTTGCCCTTAAAAATTTTATTCCTATTGATTTAAAATATTTTTCTAAACCATAATTTGACATTAATGTTCCAACAACTCCTCCTTTTAACATTTTTTTATTTTTCCATCTTGTTGCTAAAGCGGCTATAATTTGATCTCCATCAATTATATTGCTTTTCTCATCACACATAATAATTCTGTCAGCATCTCCGTCTAAAGATATTCCGATATGAGCTTTATATTTTTTTACTGCAGACCTAATATTTCTTGGAAAAGTTGATCCACATTTTTTATTAATATTTAAACCATTTGGTTTAATACCTATTGCTATCACTTTAGCTCCTAATGATTTCAATAATTCAGGACCTGCCTTATAACCAGCACCGTTTGCACAGTCGATTACTATTCTTAGTCCTCTTAAATTGAACTCTTTTGTGAAATTTTTTTTTAATATTTTAATATAATTTTTGGTACCTGTTTCTAATCTTTTAACTCTTCCTAATTTTTCAGAATGCGAGAGATTTTTTGAGATTTTCTTATCAATGAGACTCTCAATTTTTTTTTCTATTTTATCTGATAATTTCATTCCATCAGGACCAAACAATTTTAAACCATTGTCAAAATGTGGGTTATGAGAAGCGGTAATCATTATACCCATATTTGCCTTCATCTCTTTTGTTAACATAGCCAATGCGTTAGTTGGTAAGGGTCCTAGGGTATAAACATGCATACCAGCAGAAGCCAAACCTGAGACAAGAGCTGGTTCAAGTGTATATCCAGACAATCTCGTATCTTTTGCAATTATTGCTGTTTGTTTTCTTTTTTTTTGAGATTTAAAGTATGTTCCACTAGCAAGTCCAAATTTAAAGAACATATCTCCATTTATATATTTGCTATTGACTGCTCCTCTTATTCCATCTGTTCCAAAATATTTTTTTGCCATTAATTTTTGATTATCTGATTAAAAACTTTAATACCTTGCATAACTTCATTAACATCATGAATTCTTAAAATCTGAATTCCTTGCATCATTAAATAAATTGAAGAAGCCATAGTTCCACCAATCCTTGTTTTGCTATCATTTTTTTTTGATATATCTTTAATAAATCTTTTTCTTGAATTCCCTACTAGTATAGGAAAACCTAATGAATGAAAAATAGAAACACCTCTTATAAGATTCATATTATGTTTCAAATTTTTTCCAAATCCAATTCCTGGATCTAAAATTATATTATTATGTTTAATACCTTTAGACCTTATTAACTTAATCTTATCTTCAAAATAATCATATATATCTAATAATTCATTTTTATATATTGGATTCTTTTGCATATTTTCTGGTGTCCCAACTGAATGCTGTATTACAAATGGAATTTTATACTTTTTTAAAACATTTATTGTTTTAGGATCATAACTTAATCCTGAAACATCATTAATAAGTTTAACCCCCATTCTAATACCATTTTCCATAATTGCAGATTTTCTTGTGTCTAAAGATATTGGTATTTTTTTTACAATTAATTTTAATGTCTTATTAATTCTACACCATTCTCGATTTTCATTTACTTCCCTCGATCCTGGTCTTGTAGACTCTCCACCAACATCTACTAACGAAGCACCAGTTTTATATAAATTGATAGCATGACTGACGCCTTTATTTTTTTTGTTAAATTTTCCTCCATCGGAAAAACTATCAGGAGTTAAATTTAAAACACCCAATATATTTGGAATTTTTTTAAAATTTAAATTTGAAAAATTTGATTTCTTTGACCTAATTTTTTTTAAATCTGAATTTATTTTTGTTTTTAGTTTTTTTGGTAAATTTCTTATTTTATTTATTGTAATTTTTCTAATTTTTTTTCTTGTAATTATCTCAACATGGTCGAAAGATATTTCTTTAATCTGATGTAAAGGGATAGATTTTTTTTTATTTACTAAAATTTTTGATTGTTTGCCGAAATAGAAATTACACGCTCTTGTGTAATATCTTGACATTATTTATTAATGAACAATTTTTGGTTTCAAACCCATTGCACCCAAAGCTGAATCTTGGTCATCTTTTGATTCTGGATTATCTAAAATTTTATCTTTAGGATATAAATTTTTATTAACTATATTCTCTATTTCTTCACCAGTTAAAGTCTCATAAGTTATTAGAGCTTTTGCAATTTTATGTAGATCATCTATTTTTTCTGTCAAAATTTCCTTAGCTTTATTATATCCCTCGTCTACAAGCTTTCTTATTTCTTTATCAATTTTCTGAGCAACTTCCTCTGATACCGATTGAGTTTGAGTAACTGATCTTCCCAAAAACACTTCTTCTTGGTTTTCCCCATATTCAACTGGACCCATTTCTTCACTCATTCCATATTTTGTCACCATTGCTCTTGCTAACTGTGTGGCTTGGTTAATATCAGACCCATTTCCTCCACCTGCTCCTGTAGATATATTATCTTTTCCAAAAATTAATTCCTCAGCCACTCTTCCTCCAAAACAAACAGCTAGTCTCGCTTTAAGATATTTTATTGAGTAACCGTGTTTGTCTCTTTCAGGTAAGTTCATTACCATTCCAAGAGCTCTTCCTCTTGGTATGATAGTTGCTTTATGAATTGGATCATAACTTGGCATATTAAACGACACCAGAGCATGTCCACCTTCATGATATGCAGTTAGTTTTTTCTCATCTTCTGTCATTACCATTGAACGTCTTTCAGCACCCATCATAACTTTATCTTTTGCTTCCTCAAATTCTAACAATGTAACTATCCTCTTATTTTTTCTCGCTGCTAACAAAGCTGCTTCATTAACTATATTTGCAAGATCAGCTCCTGAAAATCCTGGCGTACCTCTTGCAATTGTTCTTAAATTAACATCTGGCGCCATTTTTATTTTTTTTACATGAACTTTTAAAATTTTTTCTCTTCCTATAATATCTGGGTTTGAAACTACTACCTGTCTATCAAACCTTCCTGGTCTTAGTAAAGCTGGATCAAGCACATCTGGTCTGTTTGTTGCGGCTATAATGATTACACCTTCATTTGTATCAAAACCATCCATTTCAACTAACAGCTGGTTTAAGGTTTGTTCTCTCTCATCATTTCCACCCCCTAGACCTGCGCCTCTACTTCTTCCAACAGCATCTATCTCATCTATAAAAATAATACATGGAGAATTTTTTTTACCTTGTTCAAACATGTCTCTTACTCTAGATGCTCCTACTCCAACGAACATCTCAACAAAATCAGAACCTGAAATAGTGAAAAACGGAACACCTGCTTCACCCGCAATTGCCCTAGCTAGTAAAGTTTTACCAGTTCCCGGAGGTCCAACAAGTAAAGCTCCTCTTGGAATTTTACCACCCAACCTACTAAATTTTTTTGGGTCTTTTAGGAACTCTACCATTTCTTCAACTTCTTCTTTAGCTTCCTCTACACCAGCAACATCATTAAAAGTAACCTTTCCTTTTAATTCATTCATCATTTTAGCTTTTGATTTTCCAAATCCCATTGCTCCACCTTTGCCACCTTGCATTTGTCTCATAAAGAAAATCCATACTGCAATAAGCAGTAACATAGGAAACCATGATAAAAGTACACCAAACAATGACGGCATTTTTTCATCTAAAGGTGCTGCTGAAATACTCACACCTTTCTCTGATAATTTTTCTATAAGATTTGGATCATTAGGAGCATAAGTTGAAAAAGAATTTCCATTCGAATAAGTACCTTTGATGTTATTTCCCTGAATCTCAACTTTTAGAACTTCACCGTCTTCAACTGAATTTAAAAAATCTGAAAATATTATTTGATTTCCACCTCTAACATTAGACTGTGGATTTTTAAACATGTTATAAAGACCTATAGTTAAGAAAACTATTATCCCCCACATTGCAAGATTTTTTAAATTCATAGGTTTAAAATAAGAATTATTATTAAATTAACAAGTGACAAAATATCAGTTATTTCATCAACTTTAACGCTCTTTTGATACTATAACTGAGTTATTTACCTTCTTTATTACACAGTTTCCTAAAGTAGTCATGAGTGAGTTATCATTTTTAATTTTATAAATTAATTTTTCAATTTTTTTTCCTCTTACTGGATAGTATTTTTTACCAACACTTTTTAGCACCTCGGTGAGAGACCTAAAAACTACTTCCTCCGGCTGAAGAAAAAAATTTTTATTCAAAATAACAAACCCATTAATATTTAAAATTGTTGAATTGTCTTTTAAATTTTTTTCTACAAAGTATTTAATTGACTCATTTGCAAATCTTAAATTTTTAACAGTTAGATAAAATTTATCATTATCTAATCCCTCTAATTCCAAGTTTTTTATAAAATTTCTAATTTTTACTCTTTTAAATTGATCATTTTTATTAGATGGATCTTTAACATAATTTTTAAAAACTTTTTTGGTGATATATTCTAAATTTTTTTTAGAAAATTTTAATAAAGGTCTAATCAAATTAACATTTTGTAACTTAGTTCTTTGATCAAATGACACCATACCATTTAAACCACTGCCTCTTAAAATTCTAATAAAAAAATTCTCTATTAAATCATCCTTATGATGGCCTAATAAAATATTATTTATTTTTAATTTTTTTGCCTTATTTAACAAAAGTTCATATCTTTTATCTCTTGCAATAGATTGGATGTTGCTTTTTGGTTTTTTTCCAACCCAGGTTAAAATCTCAAGATTAGTAGACAATTTTTTTAAAAGTAATTTTACAAATTTTGCCTCTTTTGTTGAATTATTTCTAAGTTTATGATCAACGTGAAAATATGTTACTTTTAGATGTTTTTTAATCGAATAAATTTTTGATAAAAAACATAAAGCTAGACTGTCTGGTCCGCCAGAAACCGCAACTATAAAATCCTCATTTAATCTAAAATTTTTTTCAAATTTTTTATAAATTTTAGAAGTTTGTTTATCTTTTAATTGATCTAATAAAAACTTATGAGTCTTGTTTGATACATTCAAATTTTTTGGACTCATATTTTGCTTTTTGTATTACAGACTGATTTGCATTAGGATATTGTAATTCTACACCATTTATCATTTTACATCCTTGGTCTTTTTCACCAATTTGAACCATTGATACTCCAAGTTTTAATAGATTAATTGGAGCTTTTTTTCCTTTAGGATATTTTTGGTAACCCTCTAAATAAGCAGAAGCTGCATCAGTATATAATTGTCTAATTCTGAATGTTTCTGCGTACCAGTATTGCGCACTACCCGCTAATTCATGATCAGGATTAGATAGAACAAATTCTCTAAAAGCTCTTTCCGCTGTACTATAATCTCCAACTTTTAAAAAACTTGTTGCAAATTCATATTGCTTCTCTGCATTTAATTCTTGAGGAAGTATTTTTTCTTCAGACTGAAAAGTTTCTGTTACAATTGAAGCTGTAGTATCTACAGATTGAATTTGTTGTGAGGTTTCGTTTGTCTCTGTATCTTTATATGAAATTGTTCCTAAATCTTGGGGCTGTGAACTACCAGGTAAAACTTTTTGTTCATCAGTCTTCGGTTTTGAACTTAATTGATTTTCTACGCTACTTATGTTTCCAGAGCTAATGTTTGTCTCTATATCTTGAAATCTTATTTGGTTATCTGCTTGAATTTTTGAAACACGTGTAGATAATTTATCCAACTTAAAATTTATTTCTTCAAATTTATTAGTGAGTTCTCTGAACTGATCCTCAACTTCTGACAATTTTAATAAATGTCTAGTTAAAACATCTTCTGAGTTTTGGTCCAAGTTTGAAACCGAACTATCATTGGTACTTGATTTCACTTCTATAGATCCAGAATAAACTGCTCTTTCAAGTGTTTTAAGATCATTTTTTATTATTTCTAATGTTTCATAGATATTATGATTATCTGCAAAAGAAATGTTAATAAAAAACAAATTTAAGATTAAAAATAATTTTAAAATTACCAATTTAAATACAAGCATCATTTAAATTAGATTTATGATTATAAAAATGGCAAAAAAAAGACCCTAAATCCAATAAAGGTTTTAGGGTCTTAAATTTTAAATAATTAATTTGCTTTAACAGTTACAGATCTTCTGTTTTTTGACCAAGCTAGTGGGTTTGAACCAGAGTCAACTGGTCTTTCCTTACCATAACTTAATACCGTAATTCTGTCAGAAGATATACCGTAAGTCATTAAATAGTCTTTAGCTGCATTTGCTCTTCTTTCACCAAGAGCTAAGTTGTATTCTCTTGTTCCTCTTTCGTCAGCATGCCCTTCAAGAACTACATTTATATTTGGATTCTTTCTTAACCAAGCTGCTTGAGCTCTTAAAGTTTCTCTTGATGCAGTTGTTAATATCGACTCATTTGTTGCAAAGAAAACTCTGTCTGGAACACCATCAGCTAAATATTCAACTGTATCTGTTCCTGTGTAAACATCACCCTGCATTTGACCTTGAATGTCTGTTGCCACTTCTTTTTTAGTTGCACATGCAGATAGCACTAGGCAAGCTGCTAATACTAAAAGTGTGTTTTTAAAAATTTTGTTTAATCTCATTAAATTGCTCCTTGCTGCTAATTTCAATTTCTTAACTTTTTCACAACTAAATAAAGGTTTCAAGTCTAAAAATCAAGAAATTTACAAAAATTAATCTTTAATTACTTAATAAAGATGACCATGATGGGTCTGAAGCATCTGTTGGTGTCTTTATTTGCCTTTCATTATAACCTGTTAAATCAATAGACCACAATTTTGCTGAAAAGCCTTCTCCTTTGGAGTTAGTTTTTGTCTCTCTATAAAATATTAATACCCTTCCATTTGGAGACCAAGAAGGTGCTTCTTGATAATAATTTTCAGTTAACAACCTTTCGCCACTACCATCAGTTCTCATGACACCTATATAAAATTTACCTTTATGTAATTTTGTAAATGCAATTAAATCTCCTCTTGGAGACCATACAGGTGTTCCATATAAACCGTTACCAAAAGAAATTCTTTTTACATCGCTTCCATCATTCTTCATTACATAAATTTGCTGATAGCCACTTCTATCAGAATTAAATGTAATATATTTTCCATCAGGTGAATAAGATGGAGAAGTGTCAATTGATGGATGATTGGTAATTTTTTCTACAATTCTATTTTCTAAATCCATAGTGTAAATATCTGACTTTCCGTCTTTAGCAAAACTCATAATTATTTTTTTACCATCAGGTGAAAAACGTGGTGCAAATGTCATTCCAGGAAAATCTCCAACCACCTCTTGTGTGCCAGTTTCTATATCTAATAAATAAACCCTTGGCATATTTTTAAAGTAAGACAAATAGGTTACCATTTGACTTGCTGGATTAAATCGTGGTGTTAAAACTAACTCATTCCCTAATGTCAAAAATTTATTGTTAGCTCCATCTTGATCCATGATTGCTAATTTTTTTATTCTTTGTGTTTTTGGTCCCTCTTCTGAGACATAAATTATTCTTGTATCAAAATAACCTTTTTCTCCAGTCAGCCTTTCGTAAACCTTATCAGAAATAATATGCCCTACTCTTCTCCAATTGTTAGGAACTGTGGTAAAAGCTAAGGCCATCATTTCTTTAGCAGCTAAAACATCCCATAATCGAAACTCAACTCTTAATTTATCGTCAACATAATTTACTTTGCCAGTAATAAGTGCTTGAGCTTTAATTAAATTCCAATCTTCAAATCTTGGTTTTAAATTTGCAATATCAGGAGCTTGTAAAAAAGCCTTTTTATCAAGAGGGTTGAATAATCCTGAAATCCTTAAATTGTTCTCAACGATATTTGATATTTCAGAACCAATATTTTCTTTTTTAAGTATTTTTTCAAAACCTTTTCTAGACTTTTCATCAATTGACAAGGGGGAAACTGCTAAAGGAAGTGGATTTAAATTTCCCCGAGTTATATCAACTTCTATTAAAGCATTTGCGTTGATGGGTATTATTATAAATAATAAAATTAAAATTTTTTTTATCATTTAAATATACTACCCTTCTAACATCTCTCTTGCATCAAAATTTAATTGTAATTCTTTCCATCTTTCATATCCAGTCGTTGGAACTCTTAATGGTTGGCATAACTTTACAGCTCTCAAAGCACTTTCAGCTAAAACCTTATAAAATCCTTGACCTGGTTTATTCATCCTTGCATGATCCAAAATTTCAGTTTTTGAAACAGTTCCATCAGGTTTTAATTTTAATTTTATTCTTACCAATAAATTTTCATTATATGGTAATCCTAAAGGTATACTCCAACATCCAAATATTTGCGCCTTCAGAGCATCCTCCTCACTTAATGTAAGACCTGCATTTTCTACATTTCTCTCTTGATCTTGAGTGATGTCATCTTTAGTTTTTAAAACTTCCGCACTCTCTTCTTTTGATTTATCAATTAAAGCAGCAATATTATTTGGATCAAATAAATCTTTTTTTTCAAATTCTGATACCTGTTTAACTTCATTATCTACTTTTTCAGGATTTTGTTTTTTTTCCTCTTTTGTTTCAACTTTTTTTATAGCTTTATCTGGAAGTGGAATTGCTTCAGGTGTTTCATTCTCTATTTTTTTATTGTTTTGATCAGGAGCCAGAACAGTTTTTGTTTTCGTTTTTTCTACTTTTTTTGGTGGCGCTTGTTCTGAAACAAGTTTTTTTTCTTTCTCTTTAACTTTTTCAATTATCTTTTTTGCTTTAGGTGCAAATGGAATATTGGTTTTTTCTGCTATTTGAATTAACTCAACTGATACAATTGGAGGAATATCAAGTGGTTTCTTTGCCAAAAAAGGTAAGCTCATAGCTGTGATGAAAATTAACAAAGCATGTAAAACAGAAGAAATAATTAAACTTCTATTCACTTTAATTACCTTTGCTTATACGGTTCTGAAATCAATGCTACTTTAGTAAAACCAGATCCTGATAGTAATCCCATAATTTCTAAAACTCTTCCATAATTTATAGTTTTATCACCTCTAACATAAATTCTAGTATCAGTTCTATTTTTTGAAACCGCTAAAACTTTTGCAATAATATTATCGTATTCAACTTTTGCTTCTTGAATAAAAATTTCACCTTTTGCGTTAATTGACAGTGTTAAAGGTTCTGTTTCTTCAGGTAAAGAGTCTGCAGAACTTTCTGGTAAATCAACTTGAACACCTACCGTTAACAATGGCGCTGTTACCATAAATATAATTAATAATACCAACATAACATCTACAAATGGAGTAACATTTATTTCACTCATAGGTTCTTTTGATGAGCGATTAAATTTGAAAGCCATTTGTTAGAGGATTGTTAAAAATCTTTTGGAAAAGTTTTCTAATTTTTCAGAATATTTTTTAGCGTCATTATTGAATTTGTTATAGGCAACTACTGCTGGTATTGCAGCCAATAGACCAAGTGCAGTTGCAAATAAAGCCTCGGCTATTCCCGGCGCAACTATCGCAAGACTTGTGTTTCTTGAAATAGCTATAGACTGAAAAGAATTCATAATTCCCCAAACAGTTCCGAACAATCCAATAAATGGTGCTGTTGAACCTACTGTTGCCAAAAAAGTAAAACCTTTTTCAATTTTTGTCATTTGTTTTTCAATACCAGCCTCGAGAGACGCGCTCATTCTCTCACTAATGTTAGTTCTTGATTTTTTTTTAAGTAATCCTTCCATTGCATCTTGAAACACAAGTGACATTGGATCCTCAAGTTTGCTTGGTAAACTATTGTAAAAAGTTTCAGCAGATTTAGAATTCCAAAATTTTTCTTCAAATTCTTCTGAAGATTTAGTGATTTTTTTAAATAAACGAAACTTTTCAATAATTACAGCCCAAGAATATATTGAGCACAATATTAATATAATCATTACAGACTTAACAATTATGTCTGCTCTAAAAAATAAACTGAATAATGAAAAATCAGTATTTGTACCTAATTCAACTGCTTTTGCTGCTATATCTGCTTCCATACTTACTCATCACACGTAAATGTGTCATGATTTTGTCTTTTAATTTGAATTGATTATTCTTTTTTTTGATAAGTTTCGTAGAAAAAACTAGCTATTAGAATAGCATCAGCCTTGTTATTATCTTTCTTTTTTGACAATTGTGATGAAAAATATGGAAAAATTTCAATAGCTCTTGTTCTGCTCGCATCTTTTTCTGAATTAATAAGGTTAAAATATTTTTTCCACTTAGCGGGCCTAACATAATAAACAGGTAAATGCATTGCACTGCATATACCTTTTAAAATACCAAAAGATTGACCAAAATTAAACATACTAGTAACACCTTGCCCAGGCATTGCAGAAACTTGTTCAATTACAACTTTTATGTTTTTTTTATCAAATTTGTTTATCCTTTCACTAATTTCATTAAATATTTGAGCACCATTTACTTGTCTTTTATTCTTCTTACCATCTGTCATGGTTGGCATTTCAATTACATCTTTTATTATACCATCTTGAAAAAAGCAGATTGAACCTGAGATGCCTGGATCAATTCCAATAATCATCATTAAATACCACCTAAATTAACGTTTGAATAAACGTTCTGAACATCGTCATCTTCCTCAAGAGTTTCTAAAAAATCTACTACACTATCTTTATTATCTTTATTTACTTCAACACTATTTAACGGGACCCATTCAATTTCTGTAGAAATAAAATTCACAATAATTTTCTCAAGATTTTTTTTTACATTATATATTTCGCTAATTTGACACTGGACCTCATGATAACCCCCATGAGAGAAACATTCATCAGCTCCTGACTCTATCGCTAAATCTAAAATTTTTTCATCAGATATCTCTTTTTTATCAATTTTGATTATACCCAATTGTTGAAAATTGTGAGATGCTGAACCTTGAGTTCCTAAGCTCCCACCGCTTTTTTGAAAAATAGTTCTAATATTTGATGCGGTCCTATTTTTGTTGTCTGTTAAAGTTTCAACTATAACAGCGATCTTTTCTGGTCCAAACCCCTCGTATCTTAAGTTTTCAAAATTTGCTCCTGTAGCTGCAGAAGATTTATCTATTGCTCTTTCAATATTATCTTTAGGCATATTTGCAGATCTAGCAGCCTGTACTGCAGATCTTAGTCTAGGGTTCATTGCTGGATCTTTATCACCAAGTTTTGCCGCAACGGTAATCTCTTTAGATAATTTTGAAAATATCTTTGATCTTTGCTTATCAGCCTTTCCTTTTTTATGTTTTATTCCTGCCCAATGTGAATGTCCTGCCATGATCTTTAAATATTTTTTAGTTGATCTCCGTATACATAGCTTTTGATATCTATTGCTAAACCTGTTTTTATATCACAATCTACTATAACGCCACACAAAGTAGCATCTCCAGTAGCGGGAAAGTGTTTCACTGAATTCTTTTTTAAAAATCTATTCAAAGAATTTTCTTTATTCATTCCAATCACTGAATCATAATCCCCACACATACCTGCATCAGTTTGATATCCAGTGCCATTATTAAGTATTCTGGCATCATTTGTTGGAATATGAGTATGGGTTCCAACCACGAGAGTTGCCTTTCCATCAAATAGATGTCCTATAGCATTTTTTTCGCTAGTAATTTCACCATGGAAATCAACTACAAGTAAATCAAAATCCTTTTTCATTTCATTTTCTTTTAAAAATTTTTGAGAAGCTTCAAAAACATCTTCACACTTTTTCATAAAAACGTTGCCCATCAAATTAAGAACTCCAATTTTTATATCATTCTTTGTTTTATAAATCTGAAAACCTTTTCCTGGTGCAGGTTCAAATAAATTTTTAGGTCTTAACAATCTTTCTTCTTTATCAATAAATTGCATAATTTCTTTTTGATCCCAAACATGATTGCCAGTTGTAATAACATCGACTCCACAATTAAAAAAATCCTTACATATTTCTTTGGTTAGCCCCACACCTTGAGCTGCTGCATTTTCTCCGTTTACTATTACAAAATCGATTTTATTTTTATCAATTTGATTTAATAAATTACTTGTTAATTTTGAACATCCTGAAATTCCAACAACATCTCCTAAAAATAAAATTCTCATTGTATAATTTTTTTCTCGGTTATTATTAAATCAAGTTTCTTATCATGCTTGTTGATAGGTATTTTTTTTATTTCCTGGTATGAAAATCCTAATCCAATTTTAAATATTTTTTTAATTTTAGATACTTTTTCTAAATAACGATCATAAAATCCTCCACCATAGCCTAATCTATTTAACTCATCATCATAAGCTACTAAAGGAACAAATATTATATCTGGGTAAAGTTTCTTTCCTAAAGTTGGCTCAGCAATTCCATACTTATTAATTTTTAAAGGATCTTTATTTGTCCATTCAAAAAAATCCATTTGATTATTTTCTCTAATTATTGGTAAGGAAATATTTGCCTTTTTGTTTCTTAGAAAATGAAGCATATCCAAGTCATCAATCTCATGATTACAAGGGTAATACCCTCCTACATTTTTGAAACTAATTTTATTTTTTTTTAAAAATCGATAAATTCTATCAGGATTGAGACTAAGTTTTTTGTTCGAATTTTTTTTTCTAAGATTTAAAATTTTACTTCTTAGCTTAGATTTACTCACAGACCTACTTTGAAATGTTTTCTAATTTTGCTTTTTTTACAAAATTTGATATTTGATCGGCAGCTTCATCAATTAAAATTTCGTATTTTTTTTGATTGTCGTCAATTTCTTGTTTTAAATTTTCATGATCAAGATTTAGTTTTTTAATTTCAGATTCTTTTGTGTCCCTATAATCGTAAATTAGAGATTTTAGTTCTTTAAATTTTTTTGATAGATCATTTAATTCTTCTTTTTTTTGATCTACTTTTTTCTTAGTTTCGTAATATTCATCCATTATTTTTACTGCAGTAATTAATAATAATTTATTTTCACCTAGATTTCCTAAATCATTTTTTAAATTGTTAAACTTTTTGTTAATTTGAATTAACAATTCTTCTAAGTGCTCCTCTTGTCCATCTTCACAAGCGAGCAAAAACTCTTTATTGTTAAATTTTATACTTACATTTGCCATTTATCTATTTCATCCAATAGTGTGTCAGTTTCTTGATTAAGTTCGTCAATTTTTTCAGAAAATTCAATTTGTTTTCTTTCTTCCAACTTTTCTTTATTTTTTAAATCCTCAAGTTTTTTTGACAGATTTTCATGTTCCTCGAGTAACATTTTATATTTTTCTTCAATCTGTGTTTTTTCAATTTCTAATTGATTTTGTTTTGTGCTTAAATTTTCGATATTTTTTTGTAATTCAGGATTTGTTAGATCTAAATTTTTTAATTCCTCCAATGCAATATTTAATTTTTTTTCTTTTTCGTTTATAGAATTCATATATATATGTTTATATTATTAAATAGATTCTTCTTAGTCTAGTCAGGATAATTTTGAGCAAACTACACAATGATTTAGCTAATTGCATCAGATTTTTATCAATTGATGCTGTTCAAAAAGCAAATTCAGGTCACCCAGGAATGCCAATGGGCATGGCAGATGTTGCAACAGTGTTATTCAAAAATTTTTTAAGATTTAATCCAAAGAATCCAGATTGGTTAAATAGAGATAGATTTGTTTTGTCTGCTGGTCATGGTTCTATGCTTTTATATTCTTTGCTTTACCTAACTGGATATAAAAGCATATCAATTAATAATATTAAAAAATTTAGGCAGCTTAATTCTATTTGTGCTGGACATCCCGAATATCATCCGAAAACAGGTATTGAAACTACAACAGGTCCTCTTGGACAAGGTATATCTAATGCAGTTGGTTTTGCAATAGCTGAAGAAATTTTAAAAAATAAATTAGGCAAAGATTTAATTAATCACAAAACTTATGTTTTAGCTGGAGATGGATGCTTAATGGAAGGAATAAGTCATGAGGCGATGAGTTTAGCAGGACATTTAAAACTTAAAAATTTAGTTATGCTATTTGATAACAATTCAATTTCAATTGATGGTCCAACAAATCTCGCGGTTTCAGATAATTTTAAAAAAAGATTTGAAGGATATGGTTGGGATTATATTTCTATCAACGGTCATAATGAAAAAGAAATTTTTAAAGCACTAAAAAAAGTTCAAAAAGCTAAAAAACCTACTGTAATTTCTTGTAAAACAAAGATTGGATATGGTTCACCGAATAAATCAGGTAAAGCATCGTCCCATGGAAGTCCATTGGGAGTAGATGAAATCAAGCTTGTAAGAAAAGCCTTAAATTGGAAAACCAAACCTTTTGATATCCCAAATAAAATTTTAAATGAATGGAGAAAAATTGGCCAAAGAGGTGAAATTTTAGAAAAAGAATGGAACAAAGAATTAAAAAGAAAAAAAATAAAATTTAATCAAACTTTAAAAAATAATTTTACTACGGTGCTTAAGAAAGAAAAAGAGAATGCAATAAAGGAGCCAAAAAGTTTAGCTACTAGAAAATGTTCAGAAATGACATTGAATACATTAACAAAACAAAAAAATAATTTAATTGGTGGCTCTGCTGATTTAGCGGGATCAAATAATACAAAAACTAAAAACCATAAAATAATTAAACCTGGAGATTTTACTGGTGACTACATTCACTACGGAGTGAGAGAACACGCAATGAGTGGAGTTATGAATGGTATCGCACTTCACAGTAATCTAATTCCTTATGGAGGTACTTTTTTAATATTTTCTGATTATTGCAAACCTTCGATCAGATTGTCTGCCTTAATGAAAAAAAGAGTCATTTATGTGATGACTCACGACTCTATTGGGCTCGGAGAAGATGGCCCCACCCATCAACCTATAGAACAGCTTTCGGGCTTGCGTGCTATACCTAACCTGAATGTATTCAGACCTGCAGATAGAATTGAAACTATCGAGTGTTGGGAACATGCATTAAAAAGCTCAAAAACACCTAGCGTGCTATCTTTAACAAGACAAAATTTAAATCCAGTAAGAAAAACATACTTAAATAAAAACTTATGCTCATTAGGTGCTTACGAGGTTTTAAGAACAAATAAAAAAATTAATCTAACAATATTAGCGAGTGGATCTGAAGTTAATCTAGCGTTAGAGGTTAGTCATAAATTAGCCAAAGATAAAATATATTCCAAGGTAATATCAATGCCTTGTATGGAACTTTTTGAATTGCAATCTAAATCTTATAAAAATAAAATTTTAGAAGAAACAAAATTTAAAATATCCATTGAAGCTGGATCAAGCGATTGTTGGAAAAAATATTTAGGTGATAACGGTATTGCTTTTGGAATTGATGAATTTGGAAAAAGTGCACCCTATAAAGAAATTTATAAATATTTTGGACTAGAGAGTACAAACATTAAAAATATTACTAAAAAATTATTAAATAAATAAAATGACAATTAAAATTGGAATTAATGGAATGGGACGGATTGGTCGTATGGTTGTTAGATCAATTGTAGAAAGTAAAAATAAAAATTTAAAAATTAATCATATAAACAACAGGTCAAATTCAGAAACTACATCTAAATTAATCAGATATGATTCTATACATGGAAAATTAAATGCTGATTTAGATTATGATCCAAATCATTTAATAATTAATAAAAATAAAATTACATTTTCTCAAGAAACAAAAATTGAAGACATAAATTGGAAAAAACACGATGTTGATTATGTTTTCGAATGTACTGGAAGATTTAATTCGAAAGAAAAACTTCTTGCTCATATAGAAAATGGTGCAAAAAAGGTGATCGTTTCTGCTCCATGTAAAAATGCTGATAAAACAATAGTATTTGGTGTTAATGAAAATATAATTACTAAAGAGGATAAAATAATATCTGCAGCTTCATGCACAACCAATTGTCTAGCACCAGTAATCAGTGTTCTTGATCAAAATTTTGAAATTGAAAAAGGTTTTATGACTACAATTCATGCATTTACTAGCGATCAGAGAATTTTAGATAACTCTCACAAAGATCCCAGAAGAGCGAGATCTGCAAGTCAATCAATCGTTCCTACCTCAACAGGAGCTTCGAAAGCAATAGGAGAAATAATACCAAACCTAAAAGGGAAACTAGAAGGTGTTGCGATGAGGGTGCCCACTCCTAATGTTTCTCTTGTTGAATTAGTTTTTTGTACAAAAAAAGATATTAACATAAATAAAATTAATGATGCCTTTGAACAAGCATCAAAAAATAAATTAAAAAACATCTTAGAAGTTACTCATGAAAAATTAGTATCTATAGATTTTAATCATCATCCTGCTTCCGCAATAGTAGATGCTTCTTTAACAAATGTAGTTGGAAGTAATATGGGTAAAATATCAGCCTGGTATGATAATGAGTGGGGTTTTTCTAATAGGATGTGTGATATCGCTGAAACTTTGCATAAAATCTCTTAATGAGAAGTATTATAAACGAAAAAAATCTAAAGAATAAAAAAATATTATTAAGACTAGATTTAAATGTCCCTTTGGAAAGAGACAACATAACAGACACAACAAGAATTGATAAAATTCTTCCTACATTAAATTTTTTGATTAAAGAAAAAGCTAAAATTATAATTTTATCTCATGTTGGAAGACCAAAAGGTAAAACAGATAAAGAGCTTTCTCTGGAACCAATTTGTACAGAATTGCAAAATAAATTAAAAAAGAAAGTAAAACTTATTACTGAAAATATTAAAGAAATAAAAAGTAAAGATTTCTTCAATGAATATAATGAGAATATTTTTATTTTAGAAAATATTAGATTTTATTCAGAAGAAGAGCAAAATGATAATAAGTTTGCAGAACATCTATCGAGTCTTGGAGATATATATGTAAATGAGGCTTTTTCTTGTTCACATAGAGCTCATTCCTCTATTTGTGAAATTCCAAAATTCTTACCCTCGTTTTCTGGGTTACAGCTAGACTTGGAAGTGAATGCACTTAATAAAATAACTTCTGAAATTACCAGACCAATTACTTGTATTATTGGGGGATCTAAAATTTCAACTAAGATTAATGTTATTAAAAATTTAATTCCTAAATTTGATAATATTATAATTGTTGGGGGTATGGCTAATAATTTCATAGAATATTTTGGAAATAGTATTGGAAAATCTATCAAAGAAAAAAATTGTAATATAATAGTTGAAGAAATCATCTCTCTTTCGAAAAAAGAAAAATGTAAAATAATCTGTCCAGAAGATGTGATTGTATCTAAAGATTTAAATGGATCTCCTCAAAAGAAAGAATTGAACGAGATATTATCTGATGAAATGATATTAGATATTGGTCCAAAAACTATTGATAAAATAACAAAAATTATTGATAATAGTAAAACTATACTTTGGAATGGACCTGCAGGATATTTTGAAAATCCAAATTTCGCTTATGGAAGTATTCAAATAGCAAAAAAAATAATTGAAAATAATAAAGCAAACAAAATTTTTTCAGTAGCTGGTGGTGGAGACACAGTTTCTTTATTAAATAATTTAAAAGCTGTTAATGAGTTTAATTTTGTTTCAACTGCAGGTGGAGCTTTTTTAGAATATCTTGAAGGTAAAAACCTTCCTGGTATAACCGCATTAAATTAAAATGTCTGAATTAAATAAAATTGCACTTAAAATAATTTCCAACGGTAAAGGTATACTTGCGGCTGATGAAAGCAATGGAACTATGACTAAAAGACTTGAAGCAGTAAATGTCAAATCAACACCAGAAAATAGGCTTTGCTTCAGAGAAATTCTTTTTTCATCTCATGGAATGAAGGATTGTATAGGTGGTGTTATTCTTTACGATGAAACCATCAATCAAATTTCAAGCACAGGAAAATCAATACCAAATTTAATATCTAGTTCAGGTGCAGTTCCTGGAATTAAAGTTGATACTGGTGCAAAAGATTTAGCAAATTCTCCAAAAGAAAAAGTTACAGAAGGATTAGACGGCCTTAGAGATAGATTAAAAAAATATTATGATCTTGGAGCAAGATTTACAAAATGGAGAGGCGTCTATTCTATTGGTGAAAATTATCCAAGCAAACTGGCAATAAGTAGTAATGCTCATGCACTTGCTAGATACTCTGCACTAGTTCAAGAAAATGGAATGGTTCCAATAGTAGAACCTGAGGTATTAATGGATGGAAACCATTCTGCAGAAGTTTGTTTTAATAAAACATCAGAAGTAATTAAAAAATGTTTTGAGGAACTAATTTTACACAAAGTTGATTTATCGGGAATTATTTTAAAACCGAATATGATTTTGTCTGGCAACCTATCAGAAAATAAAATTTCTGGTGAAGAAGTTTCTATCAAAACGTTGGAATGCCTTAAAAATTGTGTACCTAGTGAAGTTCCTGGAATAGCTTTTTTATCTGGAGGACAATCGGAAATTGAGGCTACGGCGAATTTAAATTTAATAAATAAAAACAACAATACTAATTTTATAATGACCTATTCATATGGAAGAGCTCTTCAACAAAGTGCTTTAAAAGTTTGGTCTAATGATATTAAAAATGTAGAGGCAGCTCAAACTACTTTTAATCATAGGGCTAAAATGTGTACTTTAGCTGCTCAAGGAAAATGGTCTAGTGAGCTTGAAAATAAGTAAAAAAAAATTTATTTATCTTATTTCTCCTAACAAAATTTCTAGTTCTTTCGATAAAAATCTAAAATTAATTTTAAAAACTGGAAAAGTAAGTTTTTTTCAACTTAGACTTAAAAATTATTCTCTTAAAAAGAAAATTATAATTGGCAAAAAAATTAAGAATATTTGTAAAAAAAATAAAGTAAAATTTATAATTAACGATGATCCTTTACTCGCTTTAAAATTAAATGCTGATGGTTGCCATCTAGGTCAAAAAGATATGAATATTAACATAGCAAAAAAAATACTTGGTAAAAAAATTATAGGAATTACTTGTCATAATTCTATAAATTTAGCAAAAAAAGCAATTAAAGCTAAAGCTGATTACATTGCCTTTGGTGCTTTTAATCAATCTAAAACTAAAAAAACTAAGCATGTAGCCTCTGTAGAGATTTTAAATAAAGTTAGTAGTTTTACAAAAATTCCAATAGTAGCTATTGGTGGAATTAATGCTGTTAATTATAAAAATCTATTATTGAATAATGCTAATTTTTTAGCTATCTCAGGCTACATTTGGAAAAATAAAAAATATAAACCGTTACAAGCTATAGAAAGATTAAAATGAAAATTAATGCTGGAGAAATAAGAGTTGGAATGCTCTTAGAATATAAAAATGACTTATGGCAAGTTTTGAAAACCCAACATGTAAAACCAGGAAAAGGTGGTGCGTTTGCTCAAGTTGAAATGAAAAGCTTAAACAAAAATACAAAGTTAAATGAAAGATTTAGATCAAGTGAAACAGTAGAAAAAGCATCATTAGAGGAAACGACTTTCAATTATCTTTATAGTGATGAAGCTAATTATTTTTTTATGGATCCAAAAACATTTGAACAAATAGAAATAAAAAAAGAAACTGTAGGTGATAAGGGTAAACTTTTAACTGAAAACCTTCAAGTTTCTGTAAGTTTTTATAACGAAAAACCATTATCAATTGAATTACCCAACCAAGTACATTGTAAAATTGAAACTACTGATGCGGCTCTTAAAGGACAAACTGTGTCATCATCTTACAAACCAGCAACTCTTGATAATGGTTTAAATATTCAAGTTCCTCCGTTTATTGAAGCAGGTGATGAAATCGTAGTTGATACCAGAAATTTAGAATACATTAAAAAAATCTAAAATGATCTCTATATCCTCAAATTTAAACATAATGATTAAAGCAGCTGAAAAAGCCTCAAAGTCTGTAATAAGAGATTTTGGAGAAGTTGAGAAACTACAAGTATCTAAAAAAGGACCTCGAGATTTTGTTACAAAAACTGACAAACATGTTGAAAAAATTCTAATTGAAGAACTTTCTAAAATAAAAAAAAATTATTCTTTTTTATCAGAGGAAGTTGGTTCAATTGAAAATAAAGATAAAGATAATATTTGGATTATCGATCCTATAGATGGTACAACAAATTTTTTACATGGTATTCCCCATTTTGCAATTTGTTTGGCACTTGAATATAAAAAAGAGATAATTAGTGGTTTAATTTATGATCCTATTAAAGATGAAATGTTTTATGCAGAAAAAAATAAAGGAGCTTATCTAAATAATCAAAGATTACGAGTATCAAATAAAAACTTATTAGATGAATGTTTGTTTTCTAGTAATCATGAGGGAGTCAAATTCAGTAATTTGAATATGAGATACAGCGGATGTGCAGCTTTAGACTTGGCTTATGTAGCCTCAGGTAGATTAGATGGTTTTTTTCATAATAAAATTAATATTTGGGACGTAGCAGCAGGAGCCTTGTTGGTAGAGGAGGCGGGCGGGATAGTTAATGATTTAGATAAATTCGATCATAATAATATAGATATTCGAGCTTCAAGTGGTGCAATTAATGATAAAATGCTTGAAAATTTAAAGAACTTTTAATTGTGTTCTAAATTTCTTTTGCTATAAGTCTCGATATGAAAAAAGACATACACCCAAACTACCACACCATTAAGGTTGAGATGACTGATGGTACTCAATTTGAAACTAAATCAACTTGGGGTGCTGAAGGGGATATATTAAAATTAGAAATAGACCCTAAATCTCATGCGGCCTGGACTGGTGGAAAGCAAAAATTAATGGATAAAGGTAGAATAAGTAAATTTAATAAAAAATTCCAAAATTTTAAATCAGAAAAAAATAGCTAAATGTCAAACGCTCCCTTAATGCCAATGGCAACAGCCGTATGGTTAGTAGAAAACACTACATTAACTTTCAAGCAAATCGCAAATTTTTGTAAATTACATGAAGTTGAAATACAAGGAATTGCAGATGGTGAAGTTGCAAAGGGTATTAAAGCATATAATCCCATTATATCTGGTCAACTTTCAAGAGAGGAAATTGAACTATCTTCAAAAGATGAAAATAGACCTTTAAATATTAAAAGTAGTGATATTGAAATTTCAAATAATGAAAAAAAAATAAAGAAATACATTCCTTTATCAAAAAGGCAGGATAAACCCGACTCTGCTTTATGGTTAATTAAACAACATAATATTTTAAAAGATTCTCAAATAGCCAAGTTGGTTGGCATTACTAAAAATTCTGTGACATCAATTAGAAATAAAAGTTATTGGAATTATAATAATTTAAACCCAAAAGATCCTGTTGCTTTAAATTTATTTACTCAAAAAGATTTGGTTGAGGCTATTGAAAAAGCTGAAAGAAGAATAAAAAGAGAAAAAAAAGAAAAAGAAAAACAAAATAAATCAACCCAGGCATCTGTTTAATGAATAAAATTAATAGACATAAATTTATAAAAGTGTTATCTAACCGCTTTTTTGGAGGTGGTTATTAAAATAGAAGTTAAAGATAATAATATTGAACAAGCTTTGAGGGTTTTGAAAAGAAAACTTCAAAGAGATGGTTTCTTTAAGGTAATTAAATTAAAGAATACTTATGAAAAACCATCAGAAAAGAAAAAGAGAATACTTCAAGAAAATATAAAAAGAGTTAAGAAATTAAATAAACTCAAGAATAGAATTTAAAAATACCGCGGGGTGGAGCAGTCTGGTAGCTCGTCAGGCTCATAACCTGAAGGTCGGCGGTTCAAATCCGTCCCCCGCAACCAATTTAGTTATATTTTAAAATTAGATTTCTTGCTATCAACAAGGAAGGTTTTAACTGTTTCTAAAGTTAATTGATTGAATGATTTTCCAAAATTTTCTATTTTCTCAATTACAGCCGGAGGAATAGTTATTATATGGCAGCCCAATTTTTTAGCTTGCAAATAATTATACGGTTCTCTCACACTAGCCCATAAGATTTCTACATTTTTATAATTTTTTGCTAATTTTATACTTTTGACAAATTCAGGGACTGGGTCTTTTCCAGTATCTCCTGCTCTTCCAGCAAAAATTGATATTATCACTTTTGTTTTTTTATTTATAACTTTAAGTATTTTAGCAGTTTGTTTGGCCGTGTATACTGCGGTTATATTCAACTTAATATTTTTATTATTAAGTTCTTTAATTACATTTCCTGTAAACTTATTTTTTGAGTTAACCACTGGAACTTTTACATATATATTTTTACCCCATGTATTTATTTTTTTTCCTTGCTCAATCATAGATTTTTGATCATCAGCAAATACTTCAAAAGAAATTGGTTTGCTTTTGCAAAACTTAAGTATTTGTTTAGAGTACGACATATAGTCTTTTGCGCCAGCTTTTCTCATTAGGCTTGGATTAGTTGTAAATCCTTTAACAACTTTTCTTTTATTAAATTTTTTAATTAAAGAGACGTCTGCAATATCACAAAAAATCTTTATACTCATAAGATCTACAAATTCTTTGTAATATCCTCTGTCATTTTTTTTGCATCTGCAAAAAGCATTAAAGTGTTTTCTTTATAGAATAAATCATTATCTATTCCTGCATATCCGGGAGATAAACTTCTTTTTACAAATAACACGGATTTACATTTTTCTACGTCTAGAACTGGCATTCCATAAATTGGACTTTGAGGATCTGTTTTTGCTACAGGATTAGTAACATCATTTGCACCGATCACAAATGCAACATCTGCATTTGCAAAATCATTATTTATTTCTTCCAATTCAAATACTTCATCATATGGAACATTTGCTTCAGCCAACAAAACATTCATATGACCAGGCATACGTCCTGCAACTGGATGAATAGCATATGATACTTTGATATCGTTCTTCTTTAATGTATCCACCATTTCTCTTAAAGCATGCTGTGCTTGTGCCACTGCCATTCCATACCCTGGAACAATTATAACTGAAGATGCATTTTTCATTAAAAAAGCTGCATCATCTGCATTACCACTTTTTACTGGCCTTTGTTCTTTGTTTTGACTTCCAGAAGTTTGGTCTGTAGCTCCAAAACCACCTAAAATAACATTAAAGAATGATCTATTCATTCCTTTACACATTATGTATGAAAGTATTGCACCAGACGATCCAACCAATGCTCCTGTAATAATTAAGGCTGTATTTTCTAAGGTAAATCCAATTCCAGCTGCGGCCCAGCCTGAATAAGAATTTAACATTGAAATTACAACTGGCATATCTGCACCACCAATTGGAATAATAATTAAAAATCCAATTAAAAAAGAAATTGCAATTAATATCCAAAATAAATTAGATGATTGTGTTGAACAAAGATAAATAGTTAGAATTACGATCAAAATTAACAACAATGCATTTAATAAATGTTGGCCTTTAAAAGTTATTGGTGCGCCTGACATTATTCCTTGTAATTTTAAGAATGCTATAACAGATCCAGAAAAAGTGATTGCACCAACTGCTGCTCCAATTGCCATTTCAATTAAACTTGCAAGTTTAATATTTCCAGGCGTTCCGAGATTAAATGCAGATGGATTAATAAATGCAGAGATTGCTACGAATACAGCTGCTAAACCAACTAAACTATGAAAGCCCGCAACTAATTCTGGCATTGCAGTCATTGGGATACGATATGCTATAAATGCTCCAAGACTCCCACCAACAGCTAAAAATATTAAAACATAGATAAATCCAGAACTAAAATTACCAACTGATAAAAATGTAACTGTTACAGCAATAACCATTCCAATTATTCCAAATAAATTTCCTTGTCTTGAAGTTTCAGGAGAAGACAAACCTCTTAAAGCTAAAATAAATAATACCCCAGATACTAAATACAAAATTGCAGATAGATTTGCAGACATTAATTATTTATCCTTTTTCTTTTTTTTATACATTGCTAACATTCTTTGGGTGACTAAAAATCCACCAAAAATATTAACAGCTGCTAAAATAATTGCTAAAAATCCATAAATACTAGATGATGAAAAAACTACTCCATCACTTCCAGACAAAGCTGCAATTATCGCACCTACGATGATTACTGAAGAAATTGCATTCGTAACTGACATCAAAGGAGTATGTAAAGAAGGTGTTACACTCCATACAACATAGTAACCAACAAATATTGATAATATAAATATACTTAATCTGAATATAAAGGGGTCTATTTCCATAATCCTACTTGATAAGTGTTTTCTCTATTATTTCATCCTCTAAATTAATATTTAATTTCTTATTTTCTTTATCATATAAATTAGAGATAAAATTAAATACATTTTTAGCATATAAATTAGAAGCAGATACAGGTAATTTATTTAATATATTTGCCTCACCTAAAATTTTAACACCATTTTTTTCAATAATCTTATCAACCTCGGTAAATACAGTATTTCCTCCTTGAACTGCTGCTAAGTCATAAATGACTGAACCTGATTGTAAATTTTTAAACATTTCCTCTTTAATTATTTTTGGAGCTTCTCTACCTGGAATTAAAGCAGTACATATTATTATATCAATTTTTTTTAATGTTTCTGAAAGTAGTTCTTCTTGTTTCTTTTTAAAATCATCTGACGCTTCTTTTGCATAACCACCTTCGGTTTCTAAATTCTCAGATCCTTCAACTGTAAGAAATTTTCCACCTAAACTCTCAACTTGTTCTTTTGAGGCCATCCTTACATCCGTTGCAAATACTACAGCTCCCATTCTTTTAGCAGTTGCAATAGCTTGTAATCCAGCAACTCCAGCTCCAACTACTAATACTTTTGCTGCAGGAATTGTTCCTGCTGCAGTCATCATCATCGGAATTGCTCTTTCATAAACTTGGAAAGCCTCTACCACCGCTTTGTAACCAGCAAGGTTAGCTTGTGATGATAAAATATCCATTGATTGCGCTCTTGTAATTCTTGGTAGCAATTCCAAAGAAAAACAATTTATTTTCTTTGACTTTAAATTTTCTAATTTGTCTTTATTTACAAAAGCGTTTAATGAGCCAATTAAAGTTTGATTTTCATTAAAAAAAGATAATTTTTCCTCAACAGGTAATCCTAATTGAATAACAATCTCAGAATTTTTAATTATTTC
>CACMYF010000005.1 GCA_902617805.1 uncultured Pelagibacteraceae bacterium | reverse complement strand
CCAGCAACGTCTGCTTTTATGGCATGGCTTTTCTTAAATGAAAGTTTAAATAGCTTAGATTTAATTGGATTTCTAATTACTTCTATAGGCGTTTATATCGCAACAAGAGATTGAAAATTTAAGTTTATAAAGATTCAAAGCCAAACTCTAGAGATGCGTCTGTGATAGAATGATATAAAGATTCGCCAAAACTTCTTAAAGCAAATAACCTTACTTTATTTGGATTTTCACCTAACCTATCTACTGTGAAAGCTATTCCATTATAAGTTGAGTTAATTGAACTATTTTTATCTAATGTATCAAAATTAAACGGACATCCTTTTTTCAAAACTTCTATCGTATCATTTCCCTCGATTTCAATAATAGCTCTAGAATGAGATAAATCTGTTATAGCAAAATCTGTATCTTTAAAATTATCTGATACATTTTTAATTAAATTTTTTTTTGTTGAAACTAAAAGCCAGTTTTTTGGTCCATTCCACATAATTCTTGTATTTTCATTAAATACTACTGTTAAAGGTTCATTTTTTAATTTTAAACCATCAATATCAATATCCTCAAATGAAAGTGAAGAATTTTTGTACTGAACTATTTGAACAATTAATAAATTTTTGATTTCAGATATTTTAAGTAAATCATTTTCATTTTTACCTTCATAATCTCCGAATTGACCTTTTACATGAACATTTGATAGAGCTGAAATTAATGTCATGATCTAACTCTTTCACCTTTCGGGTCTACATAATGTGATGAAACTATCTCAACTGGTATTACTTTGTTTTTAAGTGGCGACATCGCAAAAAGCTTTTGACCGATCATATTTTTTCCATCTTTCAAAATTGCCAAAGAAAAAGGATTATCATATTCAACACTCCAACAAGATGCAGAGATATGACCTAATTTTGGATTTGGAAGCGATGCTTTATCATCTTTAACCAAATGAGAGCCTTCTGGTATACTTGTTTGTTTATCTAATGGAACTACGCCCACTATTCTTTGTCTATCTTCAGCTATAAATGCAGATCGTTGTAATGATCTTTTTCCAATAAAATCTTTCTTTTTACTAACAAGACCTTCCAGAGCGTTATCAAATGGTATTGTTCTGCCATCAAGTTCTGATCCAGCAACATGTCCCATTTCAATTCTAAGAGTTGATAATGCTTCTGTTCCATAGGGTTGAATTTTAAATTCTTCACCAACTTCCATTATTTTTTCCCACATAAAATTTCCATAATCAGACTTAACATTTACTTCATAAGCAAGCTCGCCTGAAAACGAAATTCTAAATATTCTTGCTTT
The DNA here is from genome assembly GCA_902617805.1 of uncultured Pelagibacteraceae bacterium. Classification (GTDB taxonomy): domain Bacteria; phylum Pseudomonadota; class Alphaproteobacteria; order Pelagibacterales; family Pelagibacteraceae; genus Pelagibacter. Next base: position 48,153 of record CACMYF010000005.1, on the reverse strand, counting down.
AACACCAAATAAATCTCCCTCCATATAGCCCATAAAAGGTAAGCCTTCATTTGATACATCAGAATTTGGAAATAATTTTTGTAATAAATCCCTAGATTTAGGTCCAGCGATAGCTGCTCCAGCCCATTGTTCTGTGGTTGAAACCACATTCACATTTAATTCTGGCCAAACGAGTTGCAAATAATATTCTAAATGAGAAAGAACGTTTGCTGCTTGAGCTGTAGTAGTGGTCATATGATAATGATTTTCTGAAATTCTTGTAGTTGTACCGTCATCCATAACAATTCCATCCTCTCTTAACATAACACCGTATCTAGCTTTAGCGACTGGTAGCTTAAGCCACCCATTAGTATAAACTCTATTTAATAACTCTGCTGCATCTGGACCTTTGACATCAATTTTTCCTAAAGTTGTTACGTCACAAACTCCTACATTTGTTCTTACATTTTTAGCCTCTCTTTTAGAGGCCTCAAATAAATTTTCATTTCCTCTTTTATAATATCTTGGTCTTAACCAAACACCGGCATCGACAAAAACTGCATTATTTTTTTCATGCCATGAATGCATTGGAGATTTTCTTGTTGGTTTTGAATGTTTTCCCACCTCTCTTCCTACTATTGCTCCAATGGAAACAGGAGTATATGGGGGTCTGAAAGTTGTATGACCTACTGCAGGAACTACTTTATTTTCAATTTCTGATACTAGTTGCAATCCGTTTAAATTACTTGTTTTTCCTTGATCTGTTGCCATTCCTAAAGTCGTATATCTTTTGACGTGTTCAATTGATCGATACCCTTCCCTTAAAGCTATTTCTACATCAGATACCGCTACATCATTTTGAAAATCTAAAAATCTTTTATAATTTTTACCTTTTGGTAATGGAACACACCAAAACTTATCATGCTGAGAAGATTTCTTTTCAACAACATTTGGAATAGCTATCTTATTATCATTTTTAGTAATTTTTTTTGATAATTCACTTCCTGCTGTAAATGACGTTTTTAAAGTTTCCTCTAGTGAAAATACTCCATTAGCTGCACCTAAAGTAATTTCATTTTGTTTTGATTGTCCTGGAACAAATGCATCAATTTCTTCTTTAAACTTTGTTTTATTTCCTGATTGTGAGGCTAAATGAATAGTTGGTGTCCAAAAACCTGAAACACAAATACAATCACATTGTATATTTTCTATTTTACCAAGTTGTTTTTTATCTTCAGAAATACTTGCAATATCTGCCGATTTTACTTTTTTATATCCTTGTGCTGCAACAACAACATATGAATTTTTAATATTAATTCCTAAATTTTTTGCCTCATCAATTATTTCTGACTCAGGATTTTTTCTTGAGTCTAAAACAACTGGATCTACTCCATGTTTTTTAAATTCAATTGCTGTTTCGTATCCACTATCATTATTTGTAAATACCAATGGTTTTCTTCCAACTAAAACACCATATACTTTTAAATATTCTTTAGCAGCTGAAGAAAGCATTACCCCTGGTGTATCATTATTTCCAAAAACTATTGGTCTTTCAATTGATCCTGAGGAAATCAAAACTTCTTTTGCTCGAATGTACCATAACCTTTTATTAGGGTGATATTTTTTAGTTGATGGTAAATGATCACTAACTTTTTCTGACATTACAAGCATGTTGTGATCATAGTATCCAAAAATTTGAGATCTATTTTTAACAACAACATTTGGCATAGTTTTGAGTTCTGCAATTATCCCCTCAGCCCAATCTTTTCCTGATTGATTGCCAATATTGACATCACTAGTTAATAAAGATCCACCAAATCTTGGTTTATCTTCAGCTAAAATTACTTTAGCTCCATTTTTTGCTGCTGCATATGCACCAGCTAATCCCGAAGGTCCTGAACCTGCAATTAATAAATCGCAATATTCGTATTTATGTTCATACCTTTCTTTATCATGTTTGGTTGAAGCTACGCCTAAACCAGCTGCTTTTCTAATGAAAGGCTCATAAATTCGATACCAAAAACTTTTTGGCCACATAAAAGTTTTGTAATAAAAACCTGCTGGTAAAAAAATTCTCAAAAAATTATTGATTGCACCTATGTCAAAATTAACACTTGGCCAACAATTAACACTTTTTGCTTCTAAACCCTCAAACAACTCCTGTTCTGTAGCTTTTATATTTGGTTCTGTTTCACCATTTCTATAAAGTTGAACGACAGCATAAGGTTCATCAACTCCTGCTCCAAAGAAACCTCTTGGTCTGTGATATTTAAAACTTCTTCCTACTAAATGAACTCCATTTGCTAATAAAGCTGAAGCTAATGTGTCACCCTCATAACCTAAGTAAGTTTTACCATTAAATTTAAAAGATAATTTTTTATCTCTATTTACTAATCCGCCATTTTCAATTCTAAAAGCTTGAGTCATTAAGCAACTTCCTCATCAGCTTTAAAGGTTCTAAAAATTTCATGGGTTGCAGTATCTCTCTCAACCTTTATCCATTGTCTACATCCAGAAATATGTTGCCATAGCTCTAAATGCTTTCCTCTCAAACTTTTTCTATTATAAACAAAGCTATCCCATTCTTGATCAGAAACTTCTTTATTAAGTTCCGGTCGTTTAACGCTTGCATCACCACCATATGAAAATTCATTTTGAGATCTCATTCCACAGTGCGGGCAATTTATGTAAAGCATTTACGAAATCCAGGTTTTTGTTCCGAGTCCCTTTTCATCAATTAGATGGCCAGTACTAAATCTATTTAAACTATAACCAGCATTTAATTCGTGAACTCTATCTTGTGCAATGGTGTGTGCAAATGTCCATCCTGATGCGGGCGTCGCTTTAAATCCTCCGTAGCACCATCCACAGTTTAAATACAATCCTTCAATATGTGTTTTATCAATAATTGGTGAACCATCCATTGACATATCCATAATACCACCCCACGTTCTAAGCATTTTTAATTTACTTAAAAAAGGCATCATCGCTATCCCTTCAGTTAAAACGTGTTGTAATGTTGGTAAATTTCCTCTCTGAGCATAACTATTGTATCCATCAAGATCACCACCCATTACCATCTCACCTTTATCTGACTGACTTACATAAAAATGTCCTGCACCAAATGTAACTACATTATCTAAAACTGGTTTAATTGGTTCAGAAACACATGCTTGAAGCAAATGAGTTTCAATTGGTAAAGTCATATTTAATTTTTCAGCTAATATATTTGTGCTACCAGCAACACATAAACCAACTTTTTTTGCTTTAATATTTCCACGTGAAGTTCTAATGCCATTTATTTTTCCCGCTGAAACATCAAATCCAATTACTTCACAATTCTGAATAATATCTACCCCCATTGAATCTGCCTGACGCGCATAACCCCATGCAACAGCATCATGTCTTGCTGTACCTGCACTTGGTTGCATCAAACCTCCAAAAATTGGAAATCTAACGTTGTCAGAAAAGTCAGCCATTGGAATAATTTCTTTAACTTGTTCTCTATTTAAAAGAACTGCATCAATTCCATTTAACCTCATCGAATTTCCTCTTCTCGCATATGCATTCATTTGTGCATCAGAGTGCGCAAGGTTAATTATTCCTCTTGGAGAAAACATTACATTGTAATTCAAATCTTGACTCATCTTTCTCCATAAATCCATTCCAAACTCACTAAACAATCCATTTTCATCATGCATATAATTGGATCTTATAATTGTAGTGTTACGCCCTACATTTCCTCCTCCAATCCAACCTTTCTCGATAATTGCAACTTTTGTAATGTTGTGCTCTTTAGCAAGGTAATAAGCGGTAGCTAATCCATGACCACCACCACCAATAATTACAACATCGTATTCTTCCTTAGGGGTTGGATCTTTCCAAGCAAGATCCCAATTTTGATGGTTTGAAAAAGCGTTTTTAACCAGATTAAATATAGAATATTTTTGCATGATATAATTTTATAACAATCAAATTAAATAGTGCTTATTTTTTTTATATATATTTTTTAGAAGTTTCCAAATATCTCAAAAAAGGATAAGAAGTCACAGGTAAATATTTTTTAATTTAAAGGATTATTCATGAGTGATGTGAAATCAGATATTCAAATAGCTAGAGAAGCTAAAATGCAACCAATAAAAGATATTCTTTCAAAGGTTGGTGTTCCAGATGAAAATTTTGCTTTCAGTCCAATGGGTAGACATATAGCCAAAATAAATTTGGAATATTTAAATACTCTAAAAAAAGAAAATGGTAAATTAATTTTAGTTACTGCAATCACTCCTACTCCAGCTGGTGAAGGTAAAACTACAACTTCAGTTGGTTTAAATGATGGTTTAAATAAAATTGGAAAAAAATCTATTGTTTGTTTAAGAGAACCAAGTCTTGGTCCCTCTTTTGGAATGAAAGGTGGTGCAGCTGGCGGAGGATATGCTCAAGTTGTTCCTATGGAACAAATAAATTTACATTTCACAGGTGATTTTCATGCAATCACATCAGCTCACAATTTGTTATCTGCATTAATTGATAATCATATTTATTGGGGCAATAAACTTAATATTGATGTTAGAAGAATTGTTTGGAGAAGAGTAATGGATATGAATGATAGATCATTAAGATCAATCATTGTAGATCTAGGTGGAGTGGCTAATGGATATCCAAGACAGGATAGTTTTGATATCACAGTTGCATCTGAACTAATGGCTATTTTTTGTTTAGCAACAGACTTAAAAGATTTAGAAAACAGAATTGGAAATATTACAATTGGTTATACTAGAGATAAGCAAGCAATTTATGCAAAAGATTTAAATGCACAAGGCCCGATGACTGTTTTGCTTAAAGAAGCAATAAGACCTAATGTAACTCAAACTTTAGAAAACAATCCTGCGATAATTCATGGTGGCCCTTTTGCAAATATTGCCCACGGATGTAATTCAGTAATTGCAACTAAAGCAGGACTTAAATTAGCTGACTATGTTGTAACAGAGGCAGGATTTGGAGCTGATTTGGGAGCTGAAAAATTTCTAGATATTAAGTGTAGAAAATCTGGTCTTAAACCAGATTGTGTTGTTATTGTAGCAACAATAAGAGCTTTAAAAATGCATGGAGGAGTTGCTAAAGAAGATTTAAAAAAAGAAAATGTATCAGCACTAAAAGAGGGAATGGTAAATTTACGTAGACATATAAACAATATTAGAAAATTTGGATTACCTGTTACTGTTGCAGTTAATCATTTTATTACTGACACAGAAAATGAAATGAAAACCTTGTTAGATTTTTGTGAAACGCAAGGTGTAAAAGCTTCTAAATGTACTCATTGGTCAAATGGAAGTGAAGGAACTATTGAACTGGCTAAAAACGTTAGTGAAATCTGTGAAGATAAAAAAGATACTTTTAAATTTTTATATGAAGATGATCTTTCATTATTCAAAAAAATAGAAAAAATTGCACAAGAAATTTATAGCGCCTCTGAAGTGGTAGCAGATACAAAAGTGAGACAGCAATTAAAAGATTTTGAGGAAAAGGGTTATGGCAAGTTACCTGTTTGTATTGCAAAAACACAATATAGTTTTTCAACAGATCCAAATTTAAAAGGTGCTCCCACAGGTCATGTTTTGCCTGTAAGAGAGGTAAGACTTTCTTCTGGTGCTGAATTTATAGTTGTTGTGTGTGGAGAAATTATGACAATGCCTGGGCTTCCAAGAGTTCCTGCAGCCGACTCTATAAAATTAAATGACAAAGGTGAAATAGAAGGTTTATTCTAAATTTAAATAGTCTAACCAGTTCTCCAATTCTCTCATTCTGGAAACTTTATCTAATTTATTATTCTCAATTTCTATGTGTTTGATGTGATTATCTATTTCATTCTCATCTTTAAAAGCCCCTTTTTCTAAAAGTCTTTTTTTTCTGAAAATAATCAAATTGATCATTTTATTATAAGTAATCTCAGGGTGGTATTGAAGACCCCAGATATTACAGTTACCAACTTTAAAATTTATTCCTTGAACGTTATTTATTGAGTTTGAAGCTAATAAAATTGAATTTTCTGGCATTGTTACGACTTCATCAAAATTAAATGCTGGTGTATTAAATTTTTGATCTTTATTTTTATAGAGTGGATGATTTAAACCATTGTCATTAATTTCTATATTTGAGGCAATACCTCTATGAGATCCTTTTGTGCATTTTTTTACTTCTCCACCAGCTGCGGTTACAGCTACTTGCATTCCCCAACATATTGCTAAAATTTTTTTGATTTTTTTCTGACATTCTTTCATAAATTCAATTTGTCTTTTTATTTCTGGAGTATTGTTATAGATATTTAAACTACTACCACCCCAAATAAGACCATCATAGCTTTCAAGTGTATCAATATTTTGACCAATATTTTCATCTGAAGAGGGATTAACCACGTGGGTTTCTAATTTATCTGTGAAATAAGCCAAACTATCTTTAAGACTTTCTGTATGTGTTTGAATTCCGGCTTTAGAAAAACTTTGATTTTCTTCCCGTAAGTTTCCTTCTACTATCAATATTTTTTTCATTAAAATAATTCCCCAGAAATGCTTTTTATATACATTTCTTTTAGATCATTTTGACCTAACTTTTTAGGATTCCCTCCTGTTGATGGATCTTCAAATGCCATTAAAGAAAGCTCATCTAAATCAATATTATTACAATCCATCACATCTGATAATTTGTGTGGAATATTTAAATTTTTTCTTAATTCCAAAATCCAATTTAAAAAACTATCAAAATTTTTATTTAAATTAAGATAATCACAAATCGATATTATTTTATTTTCAATTGATGATTTATTAAATGTTAAAACATAAGGCATAAATATTGCGTTTGATAAGCCATGGTGAACATTGAATTTACCGTTTACAGGGTGGCTCAATGAATGGATTGCTCCTAGTCCCTTCTGAAATGCAGTCGAGCCCATTGAGGCGGCAGAGAGCAAATCCATTCTGGCATTAACATCTTTTCCATTTGTGAATGCTTTAATTAAAGAATTTTTAATTAACTTCATTCCTTCTATTGCCATACCATCAGCCATTGGATGATATCCTGGTGCACAAAACGCTTCTAAATTATGTGCAAGTGCGTCCATTCCAGTTGCTGCTGTTAATCTTGGAGATAAATCTAATGTAAGTAAAGGATCTAAAATCACAATCGAAGGTAACATTTTTGGATGAAAAATAATTTTTTTTGCACCTGTTTCTTTGTTGATAATTGCAGATGCTCTGCCTGTTTCGGATCCTGTTCCAGCCGTGGTTGGAACAGCGATAATTTTTGAAATTTTAGAACTATCAGCTCTTGTCCAGTAGTCACCAATATCTTCGAAATCCCATAACGGTCGAGATTGATTGCACATAAATGCTATAGCTTTTCCAACATCTAAACCACTTCCACCTCCTAAAGCTATTACACCATCACAGTTCAAGGTATTATAAACTTTAACACCCTCCTCTACATTTTCTCCAATTGGATTTCCCGTAAAATTAGAAAACGTAGCTAAATTATTAAAATTTTTTTTTAATCTAAGTATCGTATTTTTTATTAAATCTAAATTAATTAAATCTTTATCTGTTACAAATAATGGGTTTGAAATATCTAACTCTTTACAGGCTAAGGATAAATCTTCAATTCTATTTTCTCCTATCCACATAGTGGTTGGATAATTCCAATTAATACCCATAACAAAATATAATTTTATTTTTTTAAAAATTGTTAGTAAGATATATTTATAAATTTATTAATGATAGGAAAAATTCTATGTCAAAAGTAGCAATCATAGGTGCTGGTCCATGTGGACTTTCAATTTTAAGAGCATTTGAACATTTAGAAAAAAAAGGAGAAAAAATTCCTGAAATAATTTGCTTTGAAAAACAAGAAAGTTGGGGTGGTTTATGGAACTACAACTGGAGAACTGGTTCAGATCAATATGGAGATCCTGTACCTAACAGTATGTATAGATACTTATGGTCTAATGGACCTAAAGAATGTTTAGAATTTGCTGATTATTCTTTTGATGAACATTTTGGAAAGCCAATTCCCTCTTTCCCTCCAAGAGAAGTGCTGCAAAATTATATTTTAGGAAGAGTGAGTAAAGGAAACATAAAAAGTAAGATTAAATTTAATACAAGAGTCACAAATACTGTTTATAAAAATGATAAGTTTGAAATTAGCTACCAGGACAAAGTAAATAATAAAGTTTTAAATGATACCTTTGATTATGTAGTAGTCTCTACGGGTCATTTTTCTGTGCCTTTTATTCCTGAGTACGAAGGAATGAATTCTTTTCCAGGAAGAATAATGCACTCACATGATTTTAGAGATGCTGAAGAATTTAGAGGAAAAGATGTAATTGTTTTAGGGAGCAGTTATTCTGCAGAAGATGTGGCTCTACAATGTAATAAGTATGGCGCTAAAAGTGTAACAATCGGTTACAGAAATAACCCAATGGGTTTCAAATGGCCAAAAGGTATGAAAGAAGTTCATTATTTAGATAGGTTAGAAGGAAAAAAAGCTATATTTAAAGACGGAACAGAACAAGATGCAGATGTGGTAATATTATGTACTGGATATCTTCATCATTTCCCATTTTTAGATGAAAGTTTAAAATTAAAAACACATAACAGATTATATCCACCAAAACTTTACAAAGGAGTTGTGTGGCAAGATAATCATAAACTTTTATACTTAGGTATGCAGGATCAATTTCACACATTTAATATGTTTGACTGTCAGGGATGGTACGCAAGAGATGTGATTATGGGCAAAATAAAAATGCCTAGCAATGACGAAATAGATAAAGACATCAATAAGTGGGTTTCAATGGAGGAAAAATTAGAAAATCCTGATCAAATGATTGATTTTCAAACAGAATATACCAAAGAACTTCATGATATGTCTGATTACCCTAAAATTGACTTTGAATTAATTAGAAAACATTTCAAAGAATGGGAACACCATAAAGTAGAGGACATTCTAACTTATAGAAATAAATCGTTTTCATCTCCAGTGACTGGATCAGTTGCACCAATTCATCACACACCTTGGGAAAAAGCGATGGATGACTCGATGAAAACTTTTTTAAATAAATAGAAATTAATAATTTATTTTAAGTTTTTTATTTTTAGTAATCACATCCAAAAGCGCAATCATCAATGGGATCTTATTTTTACTTATTTTTTTTCTAATATATGGCGCTATTTCATTCGCCAAATCAGCACCCTCAACAGTATCGTTTTTCATAAATTTATTTTTAGCATTTTTAAAAGAAAATCCTTTACCCAAATATTCACCCATTTTGCTATTTCTACCTCCAACTGCACTAACATATAAATCACCTAAACCCGCTAGACCTCTGACAGTTTCTTTTTTGCCTTTAAAGTGTTGAATTAAATATTCCATTTCATCAAATGATTTTCTAAATAACGCTGAAGAGGTATTATTTCCTTCACCCGATCCAATAACCATTGAATAAATATTTTTGATAGCTGATGAAAACTCTACACCTTTAACATCAGTAGAATATTCTGTTGTGTAATAATTTGTTGAAATCATTTTTCCAATTTTTTTAGCAATACTTATTTTTTTATTTGCAATCACAGTATAACTTTTTATTTTTCTAGCTAATTCTTTAGCTAGACAAGGTCCTTTTAGTACTGAAATATTGAATTTCGTTTTTCCTAAATTTAATTGCTCAGACATGCTGATTATATTATTATTCTTTAACTTTAGACCTTTTGTTAAAACAAGAATTAGAGTTTTATTTTTAAGATTTTTTAGATAATTTCTAACCATGTCCATGCCTAGTGAACTAACTGCAATTACTATCAAATCCCATTTTTGATTTAAAAGTTCAGTGTTAAATTTTTTAATGGAAAGTTTTTTTGATAAATTAATTTTTAAAGCTGGATGAAACTTTTTTTTATTATTTATTTTTTTTAATAAATTAAGGTTATATGGTTCAGTTATAGTTACTTTTTGATTATTATCTATTAAAGGCACAGAAAAAGCTGCACCCATTGCCCCAGCTCCAATTATTAAAATTCTTTTCATAATTATTTATGCTTAATCTATACCGAGATGTTTTTTTCTTTTTCCAACCCAAGTTCTAATTAAGTTATCAAAGATTAAACCAATAAAAGCAACACAAATTCCTAAAGTTAATCCTATACCTGCTCCATTTTTATCTGATAGTGCTTTTAAAATGTATTGACCAAGATCTTCTGTTCCAATGAAAGCTCCAATTATCACCATAAATAAAGCAAAAACTATTGTTTGATTTAAACCAAGCATCATATGTGGAAATGCTAATGGAAACTCAATTTTTGTTAATCTTTGAAATTTATTTACACCAGACATTGTTGCAGCTTCATGTAAGCCAACAGGAACACTTCTAAGTCCTTCTATTGTATATCTAGTTGCAGGAATTGTTGCATAGACAATTACAGCAATTAAAACAGATGTATCAGTTATTCCAAAAAGCATCATTACAGGAATTAAATATACAAATGATGGAAATGTTTGAAATATATCGCAAACACCTAGCATAAATGCTGCAGATTTTTTGTTTTGAAAACATAATGTTCCAACTGTAAATCCTATTAAACAAGAAATAACTACACCAAAAGTTGCCATATATAACGTTACTAGCGCTCTATCCCACCATGGACTTAATGCTATAAATAAAGTCAAAGCAGCAACAACTAATGCTGAACGAATTCCACCAATTAAATATCCTGCACCAACTGCTAGTACCAATGTAGCAACTGCAGGCATTCTTAAATACAAAGCTCTCATCGGCTGAAGCACATCTTGAATTAACCATGTATTAAATGCTTTAATATAAACGAAGAAAGTATCAAAAATCCAATCGACTCCTTTATTCCAAAAATCTGCTGTTGATATTCCTTTATTATGAGGAATTTCAAACAAGTAATTAAAACTACCTTTGAAAATAAAAGTCCCAACATATGCAAGAATTATTCCAATTACGAATGAAGCTCCAAAAAATATTACGTTTTTATTTCTTTGGAAAAATGTCAGATTACCAAAATAATCTGTTTGTTTATTTGCCCATGCCAAAGACATTTTATCAAGTAAAATTGCAATTAAACTGATACATAAACCAGCCTCTAGTGCCAACCCTATATTGAGTTGATTAAGTGCTAACAACAAATTAAATCCTAATCCTTTGGCGCCAATGAAAGCTGATATAACTGCCATTGAAAAACAAACCATGATTACTTGGTTAACTCCAATTAAAATATCTCGTCTTGCAGTTGGAATTAGTACCTTGAACATTAATTGCCAATTGGTACAACCACTCATTCTTCCAGCTTCAATAACTTCTGGTGGTATAGCTCTTAAACCTAATATTGTTAACAATATCATTGGTGGAACCGCAACAACCATAGTAATAATTACAGCAGCGTGATCACCTACTCCAAATAAAACAAGTGCAGGAACTAATACAGCGTATTGTGGCATAGTCTGCATTACTAGAAGAATTGGGTACAATGCTTTTTCAACACGTTTACTTTTGTAAGCTGCAATACCTAGGCCTAAACCAAAAATAAATGAAAGTGGAGCTGCAACAAGTATAAAAGAAAGCGTTTGCATTGATGGTTTCCATTGACCAAATATAGAAATATAGATCATTGTTAAACCTGCAAACAAAGCCAATCCTTTTCCACTTAATTTATAAGACAGTATAGCTGCTCCAGCTGCAACAATGGTCCAAGGTAAACCTGGCAACTCTAACCATGGATAAACATCAATAAAATCCCAACTTGTAAATGCAACAATAGTTTCTAAACCTCCAAGTAAAATCTCCCTAATTAATTCAATTAAAAAAGTCATAAATGAAGTTAAATTTCTACTTATCTCTAATAATAATGGTCGAGTTTTAAATTCTTGAGTATCTTCGTTCCAAAACTCCATTGGCATCCATTCATTCATTAAGAAAAATAAAGAGTCGTTTATCCAAATAGGCAGCCATCCTAGAAGTGGAGGCAATCTCCAAAATACATCAAAGGCATAATACCTAACCTCTTTACCTAGAAAAAAGTAAACACTTTGGTTTGGATCTTTAACAAATTCAGCCTGGCCTCTTATAAATTTATAAGTTTCAGGAACATCAATTGCAAAACATAAAGCAAAAAATACAATTAATAAAAATAACCATTGAAATAATTTTGGATATTTTTTTAAATACTCCATATTTTAACTACCGTTTTTTCTTCCTCCAAAAACTGTATCTATTATTTTTGAAGGTTTAATTGATCCTACAATATTATTATTTGAGTCAACTACTCCTACTAATTTCTCTTGAGTAAGTATTTTTTCAGCAACATTTTCTATAATTTCATCTTTTGATACTTTTAAATCTCCTAAATTATCTTTACTTGAAGCATCCATTACATCCTCAATAATCAAAACCTTCTCTCTCGGTACTTCTTCAGTAAACTTTCTTACATATTCAGTTGCTGGATTTAGTACGATATTGGCCGGTGTATCTAATTGTTCAATTATACCATCTTTCATGATTGCTATTCGATCAGCTAACTTTAATGCCTCATCAAAATCATGAGTGATGAACATGATGGTTTTCTGTAATTTTTCCTGAAGTCTTAAAAACTCATCTTGCATTTCTTTTCTAATCAATGGATCTAATGCAGAAAAAGGTTCATCTAAAAACCATATATCAGGCTCTACTGCTAATGACCTTGCGATTCCTACCCTCTGTTGTTGTCCACCTGAAAGTTCTCTTGGAAAATAATTCTCTCTTCCATCTAGTCCAACTAGTTTTACCATTTCCATTGCTCTACTAATACTCTCTTCAGTATTAGTGCCTTTTATTTGAAGCGGAAAAGCAATATTTTCAACAACTGTTTTATGAGGTAACAAAGCAAAGCTTTGAAAAACCATTCCCATTTTATTTCTTCTAAGCTCAATAAGCTCTTTATTATTTAATTCTAATAAGTCTTGACCTTCGATAAAAATTTTTCCACCAGTAGCATCCGTTAATCTTGAAATACATCTAAGAAGTGTTGATTTACCTGAACCAGATAAACCCATTACTACTAACATTTCTCCTTTTGCAACTTCAAAAGAAGCATTATTTACTCCAACAATACATCCTCTTTCCTGAAAAGTTTTTGCATCTACATTGCCATTAGATTCTTCAAGCATCTTTTTGGCATTTTCTCCAAAAATTTTATAAACCGACTCGCATTTGATTACAGTCTCAGACATAAATTGTTTTAAAGTTATATTAAATTCTATAAAATTAAAATGTTAATAATTGTTGCCTTTCCTCATTAAAAATTTTTAATAAAATAAACTCTAGTATCAATTCCAGTACTTAAAAAACTTAAAGCTTCTCCACTTATAGTAATACTTTCATCAACACCTACGTTGTTTCCACTAACTGTAAAACCCGCAAAACATTTGTTTTTTTCTTCATCCCATTTGACAAAAGTCTCATCAATTTTATTTCCATTAATTGTATATAGCTCATGTGCTCTAAAATTTAAGAAATTAGCACCCATTATTGCTCTTTGAGGAATTAGTTTTGTAGCTTTACAAACCTGCTCATATACTTCATCTGTTAATTTGTAGTGATCAGTTCCATCAAATGAGACCAATATTCCAGAGGGTAGTTTAGATATTAACTCACTTAGTTTTTTTTCTTCAGCAATTCTTTCTTCTTCTAACTTCATTCTTTTTACTAAATCATCACCTTGTCCAAAAATTCCATTTAAAATACTAAAAGATAAAATTACTATTAAAGTAATAGATATAAGACCAATAAATTGTCTCAAAGACTCAGGTAAATCTTTTATTTTATTAATATAATTTTCTTTAGACATTATTCTTGTAACTTACCGTTCTTCCAAATACCTGTTTTTTGTTTTCCATCAGCCCAAGTAAATGTTCCTTGGCCATTCATAAAACCATTAGCCCACTCCCCTTCATAAGTGGAGCCATCAGGAAATGTTAACGTTCCAATTCCACTCCATTCACTATTTTTAAATTCTCCTTTATAAATATATCCATTTGGCCAAGTCTCTACTCCTTGACCTTGTTTTTTAGTATTAACCCACTCCCCTTCATAAGTAGTTTTATCGGTGTAAACCCATTTACCAAAACCATTTTCACAGTTACCTTCCTTGCAGCCAGTACTTCTTGCTAAAACTGATGAGCAGATCAAAAAACTAAAAAATATTATAAGAGAGTATTTTTTCATTGATACATTTTACACATATTGATTTAAAAAAAAATCCCCCCCAACGAAGTTGGGGGAGATCTTTAATTTTTAACTATAATCCTTATTTAGTAAATGCTTGCCAAACTGACTTGTTATCAGCTAACCATTTTTTAGCTGCATCTTCGTGAGTCATTTTGTCAATGTCAACTAAAGCTGCCATTGCACCAATTTGACTTGTTGAGAATGACATTTTTTTGAATGCTGCTGCTGCATCAGGATGAGTTTTTGGGAAATCCTCATGAACTGCTTTTTTCAAGTATCCATCAGGAGAACCACATTTACCATCTCCACCATCTTCTGGTCTACAACCAGCTGTGTATGGAGGGAAGTCAATAAATGTAAAACCAGCACCATCTGTAAAGTTAGGCGTCCAGTTGAATATAATTGTTCCTCTTCCTTCTTTTTCAGCTGCAGCTAATTCTGCCCAAAGTGCATCAGCACTTCCAGCAAATTTAACCCACCATAAATCACCTAAACCTAGTGCATCAACCCTTTGTGGAATTAAGTCACCATGCCAAGTTTGTGGACCTTCCAACATTCTTCCTTTTCCATCTGGAGAGTCAGGTGTTGTAAAGTTTTTTGCACAATCTGGATTTTTTAAAGCTGTCCAATCTGGTAGTCCTGGGCATAATCCTTTTTCAGCAACCCAGTTTGGATATCCCATATCCTCAAGAGTTCTTGCTTCATGATCACCCCAATCTAATAAACCACCTTTATCTAAAGCAGTAGTAAAAGATTTACCGAATGCAGATTCCCATACCTCGTGAGATATAGTTACATCTCCAATTCTAATTGACTCATAAACTGCTTGTGAGTCAGCGTTTACGTATTTTACGTTATTACCCATACTTTCGAAAATTCCACCAATAACATAAGCCATTACAATTTGAGATGACCAGTTATGTGTTGGGATCACGATGGGCTTTTTGCTATCAGCATTTGAAATTCCTGCAAAACTTACAACAGAAATAACTAGAGCAGATAGTAAAGATATTATTTTTTTCATATATACCCCTCTATTATTAATATATTAATACTGAAAGTATGTTCCTATTTAAAGTTATAGTCAACTCGTTTTGATTATATTATGGTCTCACTTAAATTTAAAAAATGTTAGGCACAAGCAAAGATATCAAATATCCTGGTTTGAATATTTTACCACCTGGAGTTGAAAGACATGTTGTTAATGGTGGTGGTCTAACTGGTTTTCAGATTTTTCCTGATGATGAAGTAGAAATAATCAATAATGAAGGAAATCAAATATGTGAGATTATTTGTTTTGGAAAAGATGGAAATTCAGATCTTGGAATTTTAAATCTTAAATCAAACAATGAAAAAAACTTTATAAGAAATATTCTTAATGGGAATGATGAAACAATTTTAGCGACCAACTATCAATTAAAAAAAAGAAATTTAAAAATTTCTAATTCAAAATCATCAATTATATTTGATCTAGACGCAGAACCTGGTGAAAAAATTAAATTAAAATCAAAAGATAAATGTTACGCAATATTTTCAGCACCTGGCGAAGATATGGATGTTACAAAACAAAATCCACCAACTGATTTAACTATATTTGTTAAAAGAGCTAAAATTGTTAATGATAAGGAATTAAATGTAATTCCTGATCCTGTTTTCGAACCTGTTTATGAAGAAAATATAAATAAAGAAACTTCAATATCTTATGAGGTTAAAGAAGGAGATTATATTCAGGTGATAAGTCCAACTGGAAGACAATGCTCTGACTTTGTGGCATTCGATACAAGAAAATTAGAAAAAGGAATTGAAAAAGGATTAGACTGGCAAACTACGAGAACATTCATGGGTAATACTTTCCCAGGACCAGGTTTGTTCTCTAAATTTTATGACACAGATCATGAGCCACTTCTTGAAGTAATAAGAGATACTGTTGGTAAACACGATACTTTTAATCTTGCCTGTACTTCAAAATATTATGAAGATGCGGGGTATTTTGGTCACCCAAACTGCTCAGATAATTTAACTGAAAGTATGTCTAAATATGGTGTTCAGAAACAGAAAGGTTGGCATGCAATTAATTTATTTTTTAACACCTCAGCTGGAGGATTGAATTCAGTTATTTCTGATGAATCTTATTCAAGGCCTGGAGATTATGTAATGTTTAAGGCTTTAAAAGATTTAACAATAGGAACAACTGCATGTCCAAGTGATATAGATCCTTGTAATTCATGGAATCCTACAAATATATTTGTTAGAACTTACGATAAAAATAAAGAATTTAGAAAGTCATTTGGTTTTAGAATGAAAACAGACTCTGAAAATAAACTTACTAGAAATTCTGGCTTTTATGAAAGAACTTCAAAATTAACTAGAAACTTTGTTGATGCTAGAGGGTTTTGGCTTCCAAATGATTACACCAAGCATGGCTTGGTTAATGAATACAATGCTTGCAGAAATGATGCTGTATTAATTGATCTATCATCACTAAGAAAATTTGAAATAATTGGTCCTGATGCTGAAGAGTTAATGAATTACACTCTTACAAGAAATATAAAAAAACTTTCTGTTGGACAGGTTGTATATTCTGCAATGTGTTACGAAAATGGAATGATGTTCGATGATGGAACTCTTTTAAGATTAAGCGAAACAGGTTTTAGATGGATATGTGGAGATGAGTATGGTGGAGAATGGCTTAAAGAAATTGCAAAAAAAAAGAGTTTTAATGCTATTGTGAAAAACTCTACTGATCAAATTAGCAATGTATCTTTGCAAGGTCCAAAAAGTAGAGAAATTTTAAAAAAAATTATCTTTACACCACCAACACAGCCTTCGATAGATGAGTTGGGCTGGTTTAGATTTACAATTTGTAGAATAGAAGAGCTTCAAGGCATTCCATTAATTGTTTCTAGAACAGGTTATACTGGTGAATTAGGTTATGAAGTTTGGTGTCATCCAAAACATGCTCCTAAAGTTTGGGATAAATTAATGGAAGCAGGTAAAGATGATGGATTAATACCAGCAGGGTTTGCTGCCTTAGACAAACTAAGAATTGAGGCAGGTTTAATTTTATTTGGCGCAGAGTTTGATGGAGAGCAAGATCCTTTTGAAGCTGGTATTGGTTTTGCCGTTCCACTGAAAACAAAAGAAGAAAATTTTATTGGTAAAGAGGAATTGATTAAAAGAAAAGCTAACCCACAAAAGAAATTAGTAGGCCTAGAACTTAATGGAAAAGAAATAGCAGGCCACGGAGACTGTGTTCATATTGGAAGATCACAGGTTGGTGTAGTTACCAGTGGATGCTTGTCCTCTACTTTGAATAAAAATATTGCTCTTTGCAGAATAGATGTTCAATACTCAGAAATTGGTACTGAGGTTGAAATAGGTAAAATCGATGGTCATCAAAAAAGGATTGGTGCTAAAGTTGTTGGTTTTCCATTCTACGATCCAACCAAATCAAGAGTCAGAGCTTAAAAATAATGCCAAAAGAAAAAAAGACTTTATTAGATTTTTGGGAAGATCAAATGAGACAGTCGCATACAGCTAGCAACTATTTTTTTAGAAAATCTCCTTCTCACTATCATATGATGTTATTAGTAATGTCCGCACATAAAGAAAATAAAAAACTATCTGTCGAGGAACTTAAAACTAAATTATTTAAAACATCTAGACCTAAATCTGCACTAATTATTACTGAAGCTTGTGAAAAAGGATTCTTTCGTCTTGAAAAAACATCAACAGACCAAAGGGTAAAAAATATAATACCTAGTGACTCTTTTATTAAAGAATTTAATGAATACCTGGATACCTTAAAAAATATAAGTTATTAGCGACAAATTTCACAAAAATTGAAATATCTAAATTATATATATAATTTTTAGTTCTATAAAAAATTATATTAATTACTATTTGCAAAAAATAATGTTTTTATATGACGACATTACCTTCGAAAGCAAAAGTAGTTATCATCGGTGGTGGAATTCACGGTCTAAGTACTGCTTGGAAACTTTCAGAAACATATAAAAATCCTGGTGAAATAATTGTATTGGAGAAAAAAGATACTGCAGCTGGTGCAAGCGGAATTGCTTGTGGTGTTGTAAGAAATAATTATTTCCAACCAGCAATGAGAGAGCTTATGGCTCACTCAGTTTCAGTTTGGGAGAGTGATCCTAAAGCATTTAAATATAATCCTGTTGGCTACTTACAAATTTCACCTGAAGTAATGCACGAAGATGTTGCAAGCATTTA
This sequence comes from uncultured Pelagibacteraceae bacterium, assembly GCA_902617805.1. Taxonomy (GTDB): domain Bacteria; phylum Pseudomonadota; class Alphaproteobacteria; order Pelagibacterales; family Pelagibacteraceae; genus Pelagibacter. The sequence continues at coordinate 29,663 of CACMYF010000005.1, read as the reverse complement.
TGAACAACAAAAAGCAATCGGATATGAGTCAGAATTTATTGAAGGTGAAAAAGATTGTTCGAATTATATGAAAGGTATTTTTGATGATTGGCAAGCACAAGGCATCACTTCAATACTTCATGAAAAAAAAGGTGGATACGCATTTAATAAAGATTCAATTAAAGCACTTGAAAGTAAATCTACATCAAACGGTGTTCAGGTTATGAAAGGTGTAAAAGTAACAGGTTTTAAAAGAGGAAGTAACAGTCAAGCTGTTACAGGAGTGGAGACAGACAAAGGTACAATTGAATGCGAACAGGTTGTTATCGGTGCAGGTCCATGGGCGAGAGATTTTTGGAATATGTTAGAGTTGCCTAAAACGGCTAACATTAAAGGCAAAGACGGTAAAATGCATGTAACGGATATGTGGACCTACTGGATGCTACAAGAAGGTGTTATTGGTGTTGAGCCAGATTTTCTAAAAACAAATGATGGAAAACAACCTCCTGTGGTTCATGTAGACTCAACTGCCCCGTTATATTCAGACAAAACAAAAAAATTATTAACAGACAAAATTTGGGGAATTTATTACAAACCTGACATTGAAGGTTTAGGTGTACAAGGTGGAACTTCTCCTTACATAGTTAAAAAACATTTTGATCAAGTTAATGTTGATCCTTATGGAATTGAGTCACCTGAATATCAAACAACAGACGCATTTAGTGAAATGTGGTGTTCAGCTTTAGCGCATTGTCAAAAAAGATTTGAGGGTAAATCTGATTTATATAGAAAAGGACCATCGGGCGGACTTGGATGTATGACACCAGACTCGTTTCCAATCTTTGATAGATTTTTTGAAAACGTTTACATGATTGCAGATGCCAATCATGGTTATAAAATGATTGGGGTCGGAGAACTTGTTGCAAAAGAAATTCTTGGTACTGAAAGTGATTTATTAAAACCATTTAGATTCAACCGTTACGAGAAGGGTGAACTTCACCCTACTTCGAACAGTCCGTTTCCTTGGAGCTAGACTCTAAGCCTAGACACAAATAAATTTTTCAGCTACGTTTGAATAAATTAAATTCATTGAGGGGTGAAAATGACAGATCTAGAGAAACACGTTAACCAGCCAGGTAGAGCAAAATTAGTTAAAAAAGTTAGAGAAAAAATTAACGAACTTGGCATCACTTATATTTATTATCAATTCATTTCTGTAACAGGTAGAGTTGTTGGTAAAGGTATACCAGCAGATCACTGGGAAAGAACAGCTGAAAAAGGATTTCAATTAGTTTACGGTGCTACAGCAAACTTGTTCTTAGATCGTCATAATAATTACATTGGATATGGACCAGAGGCTATGGAGCTTGTTGGAATACCTGATCCTGAAACTTTTGTTCAATTACCATGGGATAAAAGAGTTGGAAGAGTGTTTGTAACTTGTTTTAGAAACAGAGAAGAAAGAAAAAATCCAGGCGGTCATTTAACTTCAGACTGCAGGGGAAATCTAAGAATTTTCATGGATGAATTTAAGAAAAAACATGGTCTAGAATTAAGAGTTGGTACTGAGCCTGAAATGATGTGGTTAACAAAAAATGAGGATGGAACACCTACAGGTAAAGGTTTTTCTAAACCATTCTGTTATCACATTGATCAATTTGAGTCATTAAGACCAGTGTTTATGAAGGTTATTGAGTACGCAAAAGCAATGGGTCTTGATATGATTCAAGGAGATCACGAAGATGCTCCAGGCCAATTAGAGTTAAACTGGACTTACGATAACGTTTTAAGAAATGCAGATAGATTGTCAACCTACAGACAAATTTGTGCTCAAGTAGCTAGAGAACATAATTTAATTGCTTGCTTTATGACAAAACCATTTATGGGTGTTTCTGCTAGTGGTTGTCATACAAACATGTCTTTATGGAAAGGTGGAAAAATAAAAGTTAACAAACTTGGAAATAAAACTCTACCAGGTGTAGAAGAAGTATTTAGTTATGTTGAAGGTGGAACTAATACTTTCATGCCAGATACAAAAGATATGCAATTACCAGGTAAAATTGGTTTGCAATCAATTGCAGGTATCATGAAGCACTTACCAGCATTGACAGCTCTTGGATCTTCAACTGTAAATTCTTATAGAAGATTATGGGATCAAGGTTTTTGGGCTCCTGTTTACGCAGACTGGGGATATCAAAATAGAACTTGTGGTTTAAGAGTTTCTGCTCCAGGAAGATTTGAATATAGATCAGTAGACTCTATGCACAATCCTTATCTATTAGGTGCTGCCTTATTAAAAGCTTGTGATGAAGGTATAACTAAAAAAATGAAACCAGCAGCTCCAGAATCTAGAAATATTTATGAAGCTCAAAAAGCTGGTAAAGATGTAAAAAAACTTCCATTAAGTTTAGGTGAAGCTTTGGATAGGCTGGCAGAGGATGAAGTAATCAAATCTGCAATGCCAGATGAAATGTATAAAGTTTTCCATTGGTACAAAAACGATGAGTGGGAAAGATTTCTTGGTGCAACAACACAATGGGATCTGGATACTTATCTGGATTGTCTACCGTAGGTCACAGAAATAGATAGAAAGGGTATAAATATATGTGTGGAATAGCAGGTTTAATTCATAGAGGGAAATCTTCAAATGTTGGAAGTGAATTGCAAGGTATGCTTCAAGCATTAAAACATAGAGGAGAAGATTCAACAGGTTACGCTTTATATGGCGATACCGATGGAAAAAACTTCATCATGCGTTTTAAAGTTGGAGAAAACGTTGGAGAAGGAAGTTCATCAGTCATGGAGGATGTATCTGTTTACGATGAAAGAAAAAAAATTGTTGATGAAACTCTGGCTGAAATGGGAGCTAAAATAGTTAAAGAAGAAAGAACCCTTCCCTACTCTTTAAGATATGAAATTGATTATAATGTTAAAGATCTGTTAGAATTTTCACAACGTATAGAAAGTATTCCAGGTGTTGAAATTCTTTCTATGGGTAAATCTTTAGAAGTGATTAAAGATCTTGGAAACGCAAAAATGGTTTGTGATAGATATAGCTTAGATAAAGTTGTTGGAACACATGCTATAGGTCATGCTAGAATGGCTACAGAGTCTGGTGTAGATATCAAATCTGCCCACCCTTTTTGGGGATATCCATTTAGTGATGTATCTGTAGTTCATAATGGACAATTAACTAACTACTGGAATAACAGAAGAGTTTTAGAAAACAAAGGCATGAGATTTATGTCAGAGTGTGACTCGGAATTAATTGCAGTTTACCTTGCTGAAAAAATGAGAGACGGTGCAACTTTAGAAGAAGGAATGAAAGCATCTTTAACTGGTTTAGATGGTGTTTTTACTTACTTTGTTGCTACAAAAGACTCATTAGGTATGGCTAAAGATACTATGGCTGCAAAACCATTGGTGTTATATGAGTCTGATGATTTGGTTGCTATGGGATCTGAAGAAATTGCAATTAGATCTGTATTACCACAAGAAATTGATACATATGATCCGTTTGATGGGGAGGTGAAAGTATGGCAAATCTAAAAACAGTTTCAAAAAAATCAAAAGCCCAATCGATGGGTATGCACACTGAGGTTTTAACAGGAAGAACTCAACAAAAATTCTTTAATCCTGATGAAGCAGAAAACTTTTACTATTTTGGGACATACGACGTAGATTTTAATAAAAGAACAGAGCTTGATGTTAAAGACATGACAGCGCCTGAGGCTAATAAAGAAATCGATAACTTAATGAGCCAAGGATATGGAACAATAGTAATAAAAAACCCACAAGGTAAACACAGTCTTGGAGTTGGTATTTTAAATAAACTAAATTTAATTTTTGAAGGAAGTTTAGGGTACTTTGGAATGGGTTCTTGTGATGGTCCAATAGTTAGAATTAATGGAAGAGTTGGATGGTCATGTGCAGAAAATTTAATGGCTGGTAAAGTAGTGATTGAAAAGAATGCTGGATCTTGTTTTGGTGCGGCAATTAGAGGTGGAGATTTAATTTGTAAAGGCAGTGTTGGTGCCAGAACTGGTATTGATATGAAAGGTGGAACAATAATAATTGGTGGTGACGCCGGTGCATTTACTGGATTTATGATGCAAAGAGGAAGAATAATTATTCTTGGAGACGTAGGAATAAACTTAGGTGACTCGATGTATGATGGGACAATTTTCGTAGGTGGAGAAATTGGATCATATGGTAGTGATGCTGTAGACGCTGAGTTAACTAAAAGCGATCAAGATTGGCTAAAAAGAAAATTAAAAGTAGCCGAGATTGGTGAAAACTTTGACGTTAGTAAAATGAAAAAAATTGTAGCCGGTAAGAAACTTTGGAATTATGACAATTTGGAACCTACAGAGAAGAAGGGAGCAATATAATGCCTAAGAAAAAATCTAAAAAAATTAAAAAAAATGGAAAAGGTGTTGGTGGAAAAGCTGATGTTCATGCACATGAAGAAGGTAAAAGAAATAAAAGTTTATTAGGTCATAACGCTATCTTCACACCTGAAGTAATAGACGATATTCATATTAAATCTCAATTAGGAAGATACAGAATGCGAGGAATGGCATTGATGAAAAAAATTCCTACTTTTGATGATTTAGTTTTCTTACCTGGAACACTAACTAGATTTGTAATCGAAGGTTACAGAGAAAAATGTGAAACGAAAACTGTTATTGGGCCAAGATGTGAAAATCCAATTGAGTTAGATATTCCAGTTTATATTACAGGAATGAGTTTTGGTGCGCTTTCTTACGAAGCAAAAACTGCTTTAGCAAGAGGAGCAACTATGGCTGGTAGTGCTACATGTTCAGGTGAAGGTGGAATGATACCTGATGAAAGAAGATACTCTGAAAAATGGTATTACCAATGTATTCAATCAAGATATGGATTTAATCCTCATCATGCACAATTGGCAGATGGTATTGAAGTATTTATTGGACAAGGACAAAAAGTTGGAATGGGTGGACACTTAATGGGTCAAAAAGTTACTGACCAAGTTGCTGAGATGAGATCATTACCATCTGGTATTGACCAAAGATCTCCAGCGAGACACCCTGACTGGTTAGGACCAGACGATTTAGCTTTAAAAGTAGAAGAGTTAAGACAATTAACAAAAAATAAAGTGCCAATTCAATTAAAATTAGGTGCATCTAAAGTTTATGATGATGTTCGTATGGCTGCAAAATGTGATCCTGACTCTATTTACTTAGATGGGATGGAAGGTTCTACTGGAGCTGGCCCGCATATAGCTGCTGCAAACACTGGTATTCCTGGTATAGCTGCAATCAGAGAAGCAAGAAGAGCAATCGATGATGTTGGAAAAACTGGAAAAGTAACATTAATTTATGCTGGTGGTGTAAGAGATGGTGCTGATATGGCAAAAGCTTTAGCTTTGGGTGCTGATGCAATTGCGATTGGAACTGGATCTATGATTGCACTTAACTGTAATAAAGATATTCCAGAAGCAAACTTTGAAAAAGAAATGGGTGTAAAAGCAGGTGAATGTTATCACTGCCACACTGGAAGATGTCCAGTTGGTGTTGCAACACAAGACCCTAAGTTAAGAGCAAGATTAAACCCTGATGATGCTGCGCTAAGAGTTTACAATTATCTTCACTCAATGACTTTAGAAGCTCAGTTGTTAGCAAGAGCTTGTGGTAAAACGAATATCCACTCTCTAGAGCCTGAAGATTTAGCTGCTTTAACATCAGAAGCATCAGCTTTAGCAAAAGTTCCATTAGCCGGAACTAACTACACTGTTGGTGTTGATAACTACCATAAAATATAGAGGTAACTATGCCAAAGAAAAAAAATAAAAAAGCAGCAAAAACAAAAGAGATTAAAGGTCAGTTAGGCAAAAAGAAAGAGACTGCAAGAGAAAAAATGATTGGTCAGTCTATTGGTTACAGATACGACGTTAATCTTTTACCGGACTATTCTAAGCTAACTCCATTTCTTAAGAAATATATAGAAGCGATGGGATGGGATGATTTAAATTGGTTGGAAGATGTACATATGGGTTATGAAGAAGATAGACCTGCTGTATTCTGTAGAAATGCTAACGGTTGGGTAACAATTCCAAAATCAATTAAGCTACCAAATAATCAACAAGATAGAGATATGATTGCAAGAGAACTTTTAGTTAAGTTTCAAATGTCTCCAAAACACCCTCTTGTTGATTTGAAAAAAGCATATTTAAAATTTTAATATTTCAATTAAAAGTTGATAATTTTTAAAAACCTAGTGCGCATACTAGGTTTTTAAGTCTTTTTATATTTGTATCGAATCGTAAAATTTAATAGGCTTCCGTAAACTAATATGGAGAGAGAATATGACTGATCAGTTAGGCGCTCTAACAACCATATTTACAGAATTTTACTATTGGATAACAGTAGTATTGATGTTTTTAATTCACGTCGGGTTCTGTATGTATGAGGTTGGAGCTTCTCGATACAAACACCATCAACATACTCTTATGAAAAATACAATGCTAATACCTTTGGTAACAGTAACTTGGTTTTTCTTTGGTTGGTGGATTTACTGGGCATTCCCAACAGGACCGGGTCTAGCCCCTTCAATAATGAATGAAAGTGCTGCATTGATTACCGATGAAAGTACTTTTAGTGCGAAATGGTATATGCCAAATACAGAATATATGGCGGTTAACTTAGGTGACCACATAAGTGGTGTATTCTGGGCTGCGTTCTTACTATTCTCATGGACAGCTGCTTCTATTGTTTCAGGAGCAATCATTGAAAGAATAACAACTTTTGCATTTGGAATTTTAGCAATTGCAATTGGATCTGTGTTTTGGACAATTGATGCTGCTTGGGGATGGCACTTTGATGGATGGATGTTAAAACTCTTAGGATATCATGATGCTTATGCATCAGGAGTAATTCACGCTATTGCTGGTGGATTTGCTTTAGGTGTTCTTGTTGTTTTAGGTCCAAGAATTGGAAAATTCTCATCAAGCGGTGAACCAAGAAATATAGGACCAAGAAATCCTTGGCTAGTTACAGTTGGATTATTTCTAATTTATACTGGTTTCTGGGGATTCTATGCGGCATGTAATATACCGATATTTGATCTTGGGCCTGAATATGGAATGGAAGGTATATCGTATTGGACAGCTACGAACATTTACGTAACCCCCACTACACTTAGTGGTATTACTTTTAACTTCTTGATGTCGTTATCAGGAGGTTTATTAGCCGGTTATTGGATTGCTAAAGGTGATCCTTTCTGGACTTACTCAAGTGGACTAGCAGGTGTTATCTGTGCTTCGGCTGGAAATGATTTATATCATCCAATTCAAGCAATGATCATAGGTATGATCGGTGTTGTGATTGCATACAAACTACATTACTGGGTTGAACGTAAGTTCAAAATCGATGATGCAGTTGGAGCAGTTGCTGTACATGGTTATGCTGGTTTTGTAGGTCTTGTGATTTGTGGATTTGTTTTAAATGGTTATCCTTCATCTGGTTACAGTGTTGGAGCTATGTGGGACGGATCGACTTACGCATCAATCAATCCACTGGGACAATTCATAGGAGCGATAATAATGTTTGGAGTTCTTGGAATGTTACCAGGCTATATCTTGGCTAAGATACTAAACGGTATGGGTAAATTAAGAATCCCTCGTGAAGTTGAAATAGCTGGATTAGACTATGAAATGATGGAGTCTGCTAAAGAAGATGAAAAAGCAGTTTCATCAGCAACCAGGTAAAGGAGAAAAATATGGCTACAGTAACAAACTGGATAGATCATCTAAATAAACCTGCTGAAGAGGTTGCGGGCGCAATTTATCCTGGAGCTGGATCTAGCGAAACTCTACTGGTTATTTTAGGTATAGTTATCTGGCTTGGATGGCATGTTTTAACTGCAAGAAATGAAAGTGAAGAACTTTCACGACTAGCAAGAAAAAGACATGGTGCCAATGACCATAAAAGCAATATTACCGACTGGTAATTTAAATTAAAATTTGGGCGCTACTTAAATGTAGCGCCCTTTTTTATGTTCTAAATTTATGGAAGATAATAAAGAAGAATTAAGACCCTCAAAAATGAGAGGTGTAGCATTTCCTAAAGCTAAGTATGGTGTGATACTAGCTATAATTGTAATTATTGTTGTAAATTTAATTTATTATAAAGAAACAATTTTATCTTTTTTTAAATAATTATGTTAACTTAGGTTGTGTCTAAAAATTTATTTCAGATTGCTAAGCAAAAAAAAATTAAATATTTTTTAATCAGTTTTGTAGATTTATTTGGTGTATTAAGATCAAAATTAGTACCTGCTCATGCAATAAAAGAAATGCAAAATGCAGGAGCTGGTTTTGCTGGATTTGCAGCATGGTTAGATATGACGCCAGCTGACTCAGACATGTTTGGAATTCCCGACCCAGACAGCTTAATTCAGCTTCCTTGGAACAAAGAAGTTGGATGGTTAGCATCTGATTTATGGATGAATGGTAAACCAGTAGATGCGTCACCTAGAGTGATGTTAAAAAATCAGATTAAAAAACTTAAAAAACATAATTTAACAATGAAATCAGGTGTTGAGTGTGAATATTTTTTGATTTCACCTGATGGCAACTCAATTGCAGATCCAAGAGATACACAATCCAAACCTTGTTATGACCAATCTGCATTAATGAGAAGGTATGATTTAATTAAGGAAATTTGTGACTGTATGATTGAAATGGGATGGGGCCCTTATCAAAACGATCACGAGGATGCTAACGGTCAATTTGAAATGAATTGGGATTATTCAGATTGCCTAAAAACTGCAGATAGACATACCTTTTTTAAGTTTATGGTAAAAACAATTGCTGAAAAGCATGGATTAAGAGCAACATTTATGCCTAAACCATTTGGAAATTTAACCGGCAATGGTTGTCATGCTCACGTATCAGTTTGGCAAGGTAGTAAAAATAAATTCTTAGATAATAAAGATAAACTTGGTTTAAGTAAAATGGCCTATAATTTTTTAGGTGGAGTAATTAAAAATGCTTCATCTTTATCTGCGTTTTTTAACCCAACAATCAATAGTTACAGAAGAATAAATGCACCACCTACAAAATCTGGAGCATCGTGGTCACCGAGTAGTATTTCGTATACAGGTAATAATCGAACACACATGATCAGAATTCCTGATCCAGGAAGATTTGAATTAAGATTAATGGATGGTTCTGCTAATCCATACTTATTACAAGCAAGCGTTTTAGCAGCTGGCCTATATGGTTTAAAAAATAAAGTTGATCCAGGTAAACCTTTGGATTGTAATATGTATGAAGACCACGCTAAATATCCAGACTTACCCAAACTACCTGATGAACTTGCACAATCATTAAATTTATTAAAAAATAATAAAGATATGAATGATGCTTTTGGCAAAGATGTTATTGAAAGTTATATAAAGTTAAGAAGTTCAGAAATGAATGAATTCAAATCAAAAGATAGTTTTGATAAAACAAAAGATGTTACAAAGTGGGAAAAAGATAATACTTTAGATTGTTAGTACATGACTATATTATCTAACGGTCATCAATGGAAATATACGGAATTTACAGATAATAAAAATTACTCATTTAACAAAAAAGAAATTCTTAATTCTTTAACCTCAGAAGAAATTGATGATGCTTATAATAGTATTTCTAAATGGAAAGGTTATTCTCCTACTCCCCTGCTTTCTTTAAATAAACTTTCAAAAGAATTAAATTTAAACAAAATTTTTTATAAAGATGAAAATAAAAGATTTGATTTAAAATCTTTTAAAGCTTTAGGCGGAGCTTATGCGGTAGAAAAAGTAACCAAAGGAAATAAAGATATAGTGGTGGCAACAGCTACTGCTGGCAATCATGGAAGATCAGTTGCCTGGGGCGCTAAAAGATTAGGTCTAAGCTGTAAAATATTCATTAGTGAATTTGTAAGTGATGCAAGAGGCAAAGCTATGGCCGCACTTGGAGCAGATGTAGTAAAAGTAAAAGGTAATTATGAAAAATCTTTGATGGAATGCATAAAACAGTCTACTGAAAATAATTGGCAAATAGTTCAGGATGTTGCTTGGAAAGATTATATGGTCGTACCCAAGTATACAATGGCAGGTTATACGGTAATGATGAAGGAGATAACTAATCAAATCCAGGAAGAGAAAATAACTCACATCATTTTACAGGCTGGTGTTGGTGGCATGGCTGCTGCCATGGTTGCAGGTATTGCAAGATATTTGAACTATGTTCCAACAATTATAGTTGTTGAACCAGATAGTGCCGCGTGTGTAATGGAAAGCATTAAAACTGGAAAAATAGAAAAAATAGATATTAAAAGAGAAAGCTTAATGGGTGGTATGTCTTGTGGTGAAGTATCATTGGTCCCATGGGAAATACTCAAAAATTCAGTAAAACATTGTATTAGTTTACCAGATGATGATATTGCAAAAACTATGAAACTACTTGGAAATTCAAGCTTTAGTGATGATAAAATAATTGCAGGAGAAAACTCAGCACCTGGCGTAATTAGTCTGATTACAAGTTGTGAAGATCAAGCAATTAAAGAAAAATTAGATCTAAATGAAAAATCTAATGTTTTGGTTTTTGGTTGTGAGGGAGATACTGATCAAGAAATGTATCAAAAGTTAATTAACCAAAATTAAATCAATGAGTAGCACAGGTATTTTTTGGATAAGAGAGGATTTTAGAATTGAAAATAATCCTGCTTTATCTTTTGCAACACAAAATCATGATAATGTAATTGCATTATATATTTATGATAATAATGATTTTGACAACAAAAGAGAAGCTCAAAAATGGTGGGTTTATAAATCTCTAGAAACTTTAAAAAAAGAATTGTCAGATTATAAAATTAATCTTGAAATAGTAAAAGGCGATGAATTAGAAATTTTTTCTAAATTTAATAAAAAGGATAAGCTTTCAGTTTATTGGAATAAAATTTATGAGCCAGATGTTATAGCTAAAGGAAAAAAAATACGTGACCTATTTATTAAAAATGAAATCAATTATAAATATTTCAAAGGAAATATTTTAAATGAATTTCAAGAGATAACAAAAAATGATGGAACTCCCTTTAAAGTGTTTACCCCTTTCTGGAGAAATGCGGAGCAAGTTTATTTAAATCAACCACCAAGCAAAAACTATATTGTTAAAAAGAAAATAAAAAAGATTACAATTTTTAAAAAGTGTATTGAACCAATAGATATTTTACCAAAAAAAAATTGGTATAAAAAATTTGAAAAATATTGGAAAGTTTCAGAAAATGACTCAAAAAAAATATTAAAAAATTTAATTGAAAATAAAATTAAGAATTATGGAACTTCTCGAGATATACCATCTATCGAAGGAACCTCTAAATTATCTCCTTACATCAAACATGGCCAAATTCATGTAGGCAGTATTTGGAAAAAATGTTCTGAAATTAAATCAAAAGGAATTGGTTATAGAAAATATATTAATGAGCTTGGTTGGAGAGAGTTTTCGCATAGTTTAATTAATTATTTCCCTGAATTCTTAAAAGGAAATTTCAGAAAAGAATTTGATAAATTCCCTTGGGCAAAAAATGAGAAATTCTTAAAAGCATGGAAAAGAGGAATGACCGGTTATCCTATTGTCGATGCAGGTATGAGAGAACTATATGAGACTGGATGGATGCATAATAGAATAAGAATGGTTGTTGGTTCATTTTTAGTCAAACATTTGAGAATTAATTGGACTGAAGGTGAGAAGCATTTTAGAAATTGTCTACTAGATTTTAATAAAGCAAATAATGTTGCTCAATGGCAATGGGTTGCTGGCTGTGGGGCAGATGCAGCACCTTATTTTAGAATATTCAATCCAATACTTCAGGGTGAAAAATTTGATAAAGAAGGCAATTATGTAAAAAAATGGGTTCCTGAACTTAAAAATGTTCCAAATAAATTTATTCACAAACCATGGGAAATGGAATTAAAGTATCAAGAAGCTATAAAAACAATTATTGGCAAAGATTACCCTGGTCCTATTGTTGTTCATGAAAAAGCTAGAGCTGCAGCTCTTGAAGCTTTTCAATCTTTGAAGAAAAAATAAATTTAGTTTTATTCTCCAATAAAATGATGGATTACAGTTCTTTTTTGAGCCTCTAATCTGTGTTCAAATAAATATATGCCCTGCCAAGTTCCAAGCAACAATTCACTATCTTTCACACTTAGAGAAATTTGATTATTTGTTAATGCAGATTTAATATGTGCAGGCATATCATCTTTTCCCTCCGTAGTATGAATATATAGTTTGTTATCCATAGGAACTAATTTATCAAAATAATTTATTAAATCTGTTTGTACATCTGGATCTGCATTTTCCTGAACAATCAATGAGGCGCTTGTGTGCTGAATACTTAAATTAAGAATACCATTTTTAAAGTTATTTTGACCAATCCAATGAATTGTATCATTAGTAAATTCATATAACTTTTGACCATTGGTCTTAATATGAAGATTGTAAAATTCTTGTTTCATTAATTATACTCGTTCGATGTAAGCTCATACAAACGACTAATGGTTCGTTTAAATGGTTTTTCTAATAATCTTGAAGACGTAAATTGATCTAAATTTATATCAGCTGTAACTGCTAATGAAATATTTTTATCATAAATTACATCTAACAAAGTGATAAAACGTTGTTGTTGATTTGAATTTACATCATTAAATTGAGGTATTTGATCTATTACCATAAATTTACAGTTTTTAACTATTTCTAAATAATCTTCCGCTCCTAAATTTTGATCACAAAGTTGATTAAAGTCACATCTAACAATTCCCTCATAAAAGTTTTCTATTTTAAATTCTCTTCCCTTTACATTAATTGTTATTGAAGATTGTTTTTTATTCTTAGTTATGGTTCTGAAAAATTTGTTAATCTTAAAATTGGTTTCTTGATTAAGTGGGAAAAAATATCTTTGTTTTTGATTATCATTAGATTTTCTGTAATCATCCTCAATTTTTAATTCATACTCGATAGATTGATCTTCCATTATTTTTATAAAAGGTATAAATTGTTCACGTTGAAGACCCTCTTTATAAAGTTCTGAAATTTTAGTATTTGAAGTAAAAATAATTTTAATATTTTCTTTAAATATTTGTTCAAATAGTTTTCCTAAAATCATTGCATCAACAATATTTGTTACTTGGAACTCATCGAAATAAACTAATGAAGCTTTTGATTTTAAATTTTTAACAAATTGATTGATTACATTTTCTTCATTTTTTTCTTTTTGTTCATGGACAAAATCATGAAAACCTAACATAAACTCATTAAAATGCTGTTTTATTTTTTTTTCTTCAAGATGATCATAAAAAAAGTGTAAAATCATTGTTTTGCCAACTCCTACACCACCATATAAATAAAATCCTTTTTTAGATTTTTGTTTGGAAAATAATTTTGAAAAAAATGATTTATAATTACCATGATAGTAGTCTTCTAATTTTTTTATTACTTTGATTTGATTAAGATTAACCTCTAAATTTTGATTTTTACAGTAAGATATAAATTCTTTTTCAAATTTTTTTGGCATCAATTTTTTTTAGTTTTAAAGTCAATACCATACTCTGATCTTGGTCCCTTTCTTAGCCCAAATGGACCTGAAATAAACAAAGTTAATGGTTTGGTTCCTGGTTCCAAATCTACTCGATGTAAATTGTTCGCCGATCTAAAACCAATATAACCTGGTGGACGCCAAAACTTACCTGTGCTTATTGTTTCCCAATAACCACCTCTTAAAATAATAGTAATATAAGGAAATGTGTGATTATGAACTCCTTCTCCATGGTCATCTGCTAGCATCTCATGAATTAATATATTGAACGGAAACCATTTAGGTCGATACCTCATCAAAACATAGTAACGGTTCATCCAAGGCTTTGCCTCTTTAAAATTTGGATGTGAAGGTCCTCTATCTAATACAATTTTTTTTCTACCAATTTTTTCTAAAAATTTTAAGAACATGTTTAGTTATATTGTACAATTGAACCATTTCTTACTACATATAAATTGTTATTAAATATAAACGGTTCAGATACTAATCCACCAGAAACTTTTTCAATTTTTATTATTTTTCCATCCTCAATCCCAGCTATGATCATTTTACCATCTGAGTTAGTCAAAAATACGTTTTTGTCTCCAATTACAAAACCAATTGGATAAATATTTTTTCTTTTTTTATCTTTGTAATTCTTAAATAGATCTGTAATTCGAATTATATTGCCTTTATTCTTATCAATTAAATAAAAATAACCTTCATTAGAGATTGTAAAAATTAGATTTCCAACCAAAATAGGTTTTAAATTGGAATTTACTTCATTTATCCAGTTAATAGTTCCTGTTTCTAAATCAATTGAATAAAACTTGTTTTTATTATTTGAAAAAAATATTGAATTTCCTTCCGATACAAGTTTAGAAGTCTTAAAATTATAAGTTTCATTTATTATTGAGCTACTCTGTGTAGGTAGTTGCCAGGTAATTAAACCAGTTTCAATATCAACAGCTGTAATATCCCCAATAGAATTACTAAAAATAACATTATCATCTATAATAATTAGAGAAAATTTAATATTAGAAATTGTAAATGAGTCATCTGTTTGTAAATTCCAACATTCAGAACCATCTTTAATTTTGTAACATCTCAGATTATTTTTATAATCAATAACAAAAATTTTGTCTTTATACATTTTAATATTTGAATTAAATGAATACTCATTATTTTTTGACCAATTTAATTCTCCAGTACTAATATTCACAGAATAATATTTTGCTATACTATCAGTCACTAAAAGATTTTGACCATCTAGTAAAAAATTAAGCTTTGGTTTTAATTTTTTTTCAGATTTTGAATAATGATTTTTTTTCCAAATAACTTTCTGATTATTATCATACCTAATAATTGAACCTTTTTTATCAAAAAATATTATTCCATTTTTTAAAAAAATCGGTTCGAAATCTAATTGATTAATTTCCTCTAACTTTGAAAATTTGAAGTTACCAATCTTTGCTAATTCACCTTTGTAATTTTGCAAACCAAGATTATTTTGATTTTCATTTTTTTTATTATTTATTTTTATTGAGGATAAATCTAATTTTAAATCTCTATTAAATTCTGAAACACTTATATTTTCTTCTGCAAAAACTTTTGTTATTTTTTTATCTGTTTCTAATTTATTTTCTTTATCTTTCCAAATTCTGGAGTTTTCATTAAATGAACAATTATTAAGAAAAAATAATGCAATGAAAGTAAAAATTAATTTATTCACTCAAGTCTCTGTTCAATCTTTTCTCTGCTTGAAGTCTTATGTCTGGATTTGAATTTTCTAAAGCTATTATTTGATTGAAAAATTCTTTAGCTTTTTGTTTTTGATTATTTGCATAAAAATATTCTGCCATTAAATATAAAGAATGTGATTTCCAGACACTTTTTGAATTAATCAGTGGATTTAACATATTTAGAAGATCACTCTCCTGAGCGTTATCTGCATTGTAGAGTGCCTTCTTGTATATAATCAAGTTGTTAATCTCACTATCTAACGAAGTATCGTTTATCAATATATCAAATAATGAATTAATTCTAGACTGATCACTTACAAGATTATTATCAATGATGAAATAAAGGGATAAAGGTGAATAAGTTGGATCTTTCTTATTTACAATTTCAATCAGGCTACTAGCTGTTTTTTCTTTTGTTTTTTCTGAATAATCAATGATTATTGAATTATAACTATCTGAGATATCTTTTTTTTTATTAATTAAATATTTATCGTAACTAAAAACACCAACTATAATAATTATTAAGATAATTATACCTGAAATTATTTTATTTTTATTATTTACAAAAAAATTCTTAATTTTTTCATTTCTAGTATTGGTATTTATAATTGATAAATCTTCATCCATAACTAAATCATATTCCTTAAAACGTACTGCAGAATACCTCCATTTTTATAATACTCTAATTCATTTTTTGTATCAATTCTGCATAAAGTTTTAATTTTCTTTATTTCGCCTGAAGCATATTTAATTTCAACTATCACTTCATCTGAAGGATTAACACCCTTTTCTATATTTAGAATACTAATTAATTCAGAACCAATTAATTTTAGATTTTTTCTATTTACATCTTCGATAAATTGTAACGGTAATATTCCCATTCCAATCAAATTAGATCGGTGGATTCTTTCAAAACTCTCTGCGATTACTGCTTTTATCCCAAGTAATTTTGTTCCTTTAGCTGCCCAATCTCTAGATGATCCGGTTCCATACTCTTTTCCACCAATTACAACCAAATCTGTTCCTCTTTTTTTATATTCAACAACCGCATCATAGACAGGAAGAACTTTTTCTTCTGGGTATAACTTTGTAAAACCACCTTCTGTACCTGGAGCCATTTCGTTTCTAATTCTTATATTTGCAAAAGTTCCTCGCATCATAACTTCATGGTTACCTCTTCTTGAACCATATGAATTATAATCTTTAGGTAAAATTTGGTGTTCCATGAAATATTCACCAGTTGGACTATCTTTTTGAATACTGCCAGCTGGCGATATATGATCAGTTGTAACCATATCACCTAAAATTAATAATGGTCTTGCGTCCTTAATTTCTTTAAATCCTTCTGGTTTATCTGGTAACGAGTCAAAAAACGGAGGTTTTTTTACATATGTTGATCCCTCATCCCAATTATAGATGCTGCTTTTATCAGTTTTAATTTTTTGCCATTGAGTTGGGCCCTCTGAAACATTTGAGTATCTTTGTATAAACATGTCAGCATTAAGTGAATCTTTTAAAGTTTCTTCTATCTCTTTATTTGAAGGCCAAATATCTTTTAAAAATACATCTTTTCCTTCTTTATCTTTTCCCAATGCATCTTTGTACAAATCAACTTCCATACGTCCAGCTATTGCGTATGCAACAACAAGTGGAGGTGAAGCCAAATAGTTAGCTTTTATATGTGGTGAAATTCTTCCCTCGAAATTTCTATTTCCTGATAAAACTGAAACTGCATAAATATTTTCTTTTTGGATCGCCTCAACAATATTTTCTGGAATTGGTCCTGAATTTCCAATACAAGTTGTGCAGCCATACCCAACTAAATTAAAACCAAGCTGATCTAAATACGTATTTAATCCAGCTTTTGCCAAATAGTCTGTAACCACTTGAGACCCAGGTGCTAAAGAAGTTTTTACCCAGGGTTTAACCTGCAAACCTTTTTCAATAGCTTTTTTAGCTAATAGTCCAGCCCCAATTAGAACATTTGGATTAGAAGTGTTCGTACAAGAAGTTATTGCAGCAATTAATATTGAGCCATCTTTAATTTCGTAATCTGTATTTGATACTTTCGAAATTGACTTTTCATTTTTATTTGTAGCTTCCTGCAATACTTTTTGAAACGAACTAGGTGCATCTGTTAAAAGAACTTTGTCTTGAGGTCTTTTTGGTCCTGAAATAGTTGGTACGACTGTGGACATATCTAAAGATATAATGTCAGTAAATTCTATTTCGTTACTCGCCCATAAACCTTGTTCCTTGGCATAATTTTCTACGATATCAACAGTTTGTTGATCTCTTCCAGAAAATTTCAAATACTTTAATGTTTCTTCATCGATAGGAAAAAAACCACAAGTAGCACCATATTCTGGTGCCATGTTTGCAATTGTTGCTCTATCCGCTAGTGTTAAATTTTTTAAACCCTCTCCATAAAATTCAACAAACTTACCAACCACTCCTTTATCTCTTAAAATTTTAACAACAGTTAATACTAAATCAGTTGCAGTAGTTCCTTCTGGCATTTTGTTTTTCATTTCAAAACCGATGACTTCTGGTATTAACATAGAAATTGGTTGACCTAACATTCCTGCTTCAGCTTCAATTCCTCCAACACCCCATCCTAAAACAGACAAACCATTTACCATTGTTGTATGACTATCCGTTCCAACTAAAGTATCTGGAAAAAGATATTTTTCACCTTTAAATTCTTCTGACCAAACAACTTTTGACAAATATTCTAGATTTACTTGGTGACAAATTCCTGTTCCTGGTGGAACTATTCTAAAATTATCAAATGCCTGCTGTCCCCATTTTAAAAAAGAATATCTCTCACCATTTCTTTCAAATTCTATATCGACATTTTTTTCAAAAGAATCTGCTTTTGCAGATTGGTCGACTTGCACAGAGTGATCAATTACAAGATCAACTGCAGACAGTGGATTTATTGTATTTGGATCTTTATTTTTTTCTTTAACCGCTTCTCTCATTGCAGCTAAATCTGCAACCGCAGGTATTCCTGTATAATCTTGAAGCAAAACTCTTGCTGGTCTATATGCAATTTCAGTTTTAGATTTTTTTGTCTTTAGCCAGTTTTTAATCGCCTCTATTTGAGATTTTGTTACACTTAAGTCGTCTTCGTATCTTAATAAATTTTCTAGTAAAACTTTAAGAGATTTTGGAAGCTTATTTATTCCTTCAAGTCCATTTTTTTCTGCTTCGTTTAAAGAGTAATAATTATACTCTTTGTCATTTACTTGAATTTTTTTAAGTGAATTATAAGAATTTTTGTTCCCTGGGGTCATATTATAAATAAAAAGTTATTATGCTCGTTAAAAGAAGCAGTGACATAGCATAATTAAAGTAATTAATAAATTTCTGATTTGTCGCGAATTTCCTGAAAAATTTACCTAAAAAAGTCCACAGAGTTATGCTCGTCACTGAAACAATTAAAGCCATTATGATAATTTGAGTCGTATAACTTACAAAAGACTCTCCTGGACTAATGTAAGTAGAAACAACAATTATCGATGCAATTACTGCTTTTGGGTTGAGAAATTGAAAAATAAAGGTTTCTATAAATTTAACAGGGTTAGAATTTTTGCTTTCCTGATTTGAAGATCCTGAAAAAGATATTTTGTAAGCTAAGTAAATTAAAAATAAGGTACCTAGGTACTTTAAGATTTCTTGAATTATCGGGTAAAGTTTAAATATATTTATTAATCCTAAAGCTACACATAATAAAAGAAATGGGAAACCAAATGTTACTCCAAAGATATGTGGAAGTGTTCTTTTTATTCCAAAATTAAAGCCAGAATAGAATGCTACAAAATTATTTGGTCCTGGAGTAAAGGCTGCAACTATTCCAAATAAAGTGATTGATAAAATTTCAGGGTGCATTGTTAAGCAATAGGTAAACCATTCTCTGATTTTTGAGACGGATGAACTAATATTACTTTTCCTTCTTTATCAATTGATCCAAGAATAAGAACTTGAGAAACCACACCAGCAATATTTTTCTCTGGAAAATTACAAACGCCTATTACCTGTTTACCTTTGAGGTTTTCCTCATTGTAATAGTGTGTAATTTGAGCAGACGATTGCTTAATTCCTATTTCATCACCAAAATCTACTTCAACAACTAAAGAAGGTTTTCTAGCTTTTTCATTTTTTTTTACTGAAATAACCGTGCCAACTCTAATATCAACTTTATCAAATATATCGTAGGTAATTTGTTCTTTCATATAATTAATATATAATGGATGAAAAATATGAGTACAGAAAATAATTTAGATCTTTTATTTAATAATTCTGTAAAAATTTTAACAGACTTAATTGGTTTTAAAACTATATCTGGTGAGAATAATACTGCCTTAATTAATTACTGTGATGATATCTTGAAAAAATTAGGTGCAACTTCTTTTAGAACTTATGATGATGAAAAAAAAAGAGTAAATCTATTTGCAACTCTTAAAGCTAAAAGTTCAAACAACAAAAAACCAATAATTTTATCAGGTCATACAGATGTTGTTCCTGTTTCAAAGGGTTGGAGCTCTGACCCTTTTACTGCAACAATTAAGGATGATAAATTATATGGAAGAGGTTCATGTGATATGAAAGGTTTTATTGCATGTGCTTTGGCATATGCACCAATTTATTCAAAATCTAATTTAGATAGAGATATTCATTTTTCTTTTACATTTGATGAAGAAACAGCATGTATAGGTGCCCCAATATTAATTGAAGAGTTAAAGAGAAGAAATATTAAAGATGGTATTTGTATTGTTGGCGAACCTACCAACATGAAGATTATTGATGCACACAAAGGATGTTATGAATACACAACACATTTTAAAGGTCTGGCAGGACATAGTTCAGCCCCTCATAAAGGTGTAAGTGCTGTTGAGTACGCATCAAGATATGTAAATAAATTAATTGAATTAAGAGAAAAACTAAAAGAAAGAGAACCAAAAGACTCTATTTTTGATCCACCTTTTTCTACTCTATCAATTGGTGGGGTGTTTGGTGGTATAGCCCACAACGTAATCGCAGATAAATGTCATGTTAATTGGGAAACAAGACCTGTTGTAAAAGAAGATGGTATATTTTTAAATCAGGAAATAGATAAATACGCAAATGACGTTTTGCTTCCAGACATGAAAAAAGTTTTTCCTAACGCTTCAATTGAAAAAAATATTATAGGTGAAATAATTGGATTTGATAGAAAGAACAAATCAGATGCATGTGAATTAATATCAAGTTTAACTGGAGATAATTCTAGACAGGTTGTTTCTTTTGGAACAGAGGCAGGTCTATTCCAGGAAATAGGTATTAGTACAGTTGTGTGTGGTCCTGGTTCAATTGAACAAGCTCATAAAATTGATGAATTTATAATTTTAGATGAATTAAAAAAATGCTTAAAACTCTTAGAAGGTATTAAAGAAAAATCTTCTATAAATTAACTCCAACCACCTACCGCTTTTACTTCTAAGAATTCCTCAAGACCATGTTCGCCTGCTTCACGACCTATTCCAGAATGTTTAAAACCACCAAAAGGTGCATCAACAGCAATACCAGCTCCATTAACATCAACCATTCCAGATCTTAATTTTCTTGCAACTCTTTGTACTTTTTCAGAGTCTTGAGTTTGGATATAGTTTGTTAATCCATAAGTGGTATCATTTGCAATTTTTATTGCTTCTTCTTCTGTTTCAAATGGAATAACTGATAAAACTGGTCCAAAAATTTCTGTTTTTGCAACATCCATATTATTATTTACATCTGCAAAAACAGTTGGTTTAACAAAGTAACCTTTATCTAAACCATCTGGTTTACCTGTTCCTCCAGCAACTAATTTTGCACCTTCATCTATTCCTTTTTGGATTAAAGTTTGTATTTTATTATATTGAGTTTCTGAAATAACTGGACCTATATGTTCTCCCTCTTTTTTAGGATCACCAACTTCAAAGTTTTCAGTATATTTTTTTAATCTCTCAATAGCCTCATCATACATTGATTTTTCAACCAACATTCTTGTCGGTGCATTACAAGATTGCCCTGAATTTCTAAAACATCTCAAAGCACCTCTTTCAATAGCTTCTGAATCAGCATCTTTAAATATAATATTTGCTCCCTTGCCACCTAATTCTAAGCTTACTCTTTTAAAATCTTTAGCAGCATTTTGTGAAATCAAAGCTCCTGCTCTTGTTGATCCTGTAAAAGAAATCATATTAATATCTGGATGACTTGTAAGAGCATCACCTGTTGTTGCTCCATCACCATTAACTAAATTGAATACACCTTTTGGAAATTTTACCTCATCAATTATTTCAGCAAGTATCATTGAAGATAACGGTGCTAACTCTGATGGTTTTAAGACCATTGTGCAACCTGATGCAATTGCTGGCATTACTTTTAGGCAAACTTGGTTCATCGGCCAATTCCATGGCGTTATTAATGCACAAACACCTTTTGGTTCATAAATTAATCTTTGGTTAGGAGCGTGTTCTCCTAATGGTTTTTCAAATTCAAAATTCTTTAAATATCTTATAAATGATTTGATATGACTTGCTCCTGTTCCTGCTTGTAATTTTGTTGCAAAATCTTTTGGAGCGCCCATTTCAAGAGTTATAGCTTCTGCAATATCTGCCCATCTTTTTTTATAATTCTCATAAAGTTTTTCCAATAGCGCAATCCTTTCTTCTTTTGAAGAAAAAGCCCAAGATTCGTAAGCATCTTTGGCTGCACTAACTGCTAAATCAACATCTGCTTTATTTCCTAAACTAATTACAGCACAATTTTCTTCTGTAGCTGGATCGATTACTTTAATTTCTTCAGAGCTATTTGACTTAACCCACTCTCCATTAATGTAAAAATTTTTTTTATCTAACATTTTACGACGTTATCCTTTCTTTATGTTTTTGCAAATAAATTAGTTAATTCATAAACAATAGTTGCTGCTGCTAAAGAAGTTACCTCTGCATGATCATATGCTGGGGAAACCTCAACAACATCAGCTGAAACTAAATTTAATCCAGACAAACCTCTTAAAACGTTTACCATTTCTCTAGTTGTCATTCCCGCAATTTCTGGTGTACCTGTGCCTGGAGCGAACGCTGGATCTAAAACATCAATATCAATTGATAGATAAAGTGGATTATCTCCCACTCTTTTTCTAATTCTTTCTGCTATTTTATCTGTTCCTTCTGTTTGAAACTCATCACAATGAATTATTTTAAATCCAAAACTTTCATCATTTTTAATATCATCTCTGCTATAAAGTGGGCCTCGAATTCCAACATGCATAGAAGCATCATCTAAAAATAATCCTTCTTCTCTTGCTCTTCTAAATGGA
This sequence comes from uncultured Pelagibacteraceae bacterium, assembly GCA_902617805.1. Taxonomy (GTDB): domain Bacteria; phylum Pseudomonadota; class Alphaproteobacteria; order Pelagibacterales; family Pelagibacteraceae; genus Pelagibacter. The sequence continues at coordinate 7,011 of CACMYF010000005.1, read as the reverse complement.
GTTCCGTGAGTATAAGGTGCACCAAAATATGTATCCCAGGTATCTAAGTGGGCATCAAAATGAACTAAAGATACAGGTCCTTTATTTTTTTTATTGATTGCTCTTAACAGTGGTACTGCAATAGTATGATCTCCACCTAAACTTATAATTCCTCCAACCTTATTTAGTAAATCTGTTGCACCTACTTCTATTTGTTTAATTGCTTCATCAATACTAAATGGGTTGCAAGCGATATCACCAGCATCAGCTACTTGTTGGATTTTAAAAGGCTCAACATCATAATTAGGATGATAATTAGTTCTCAAATGTCTAGATGCTTGCCTGATGCTTTGTGGACCAAATCTTGCTCCGGGTCGATAACTTGTGCCAGCATCAAATGGAATTCCAACAATTGCAACGTCACAACTTTCCACATCTCTTAGTTCAGGTAATCTTGCAAAAGTACTTGGGCCAGCAAATCTTGGAACTTTAGTTCCACTAACTGGTTGAATTGGATTTTTGTTTCTTTCTTTTTTCATTTTTTAATAATCTAAGATAATATTATCTCATCTAATTCGTCTATAATAATTTAATGAAAATTTTATTTTTATTTATTCTTATTTTTCATATTTCGCATGTAAATGCTGATGAAATTTATAATCTGATAAAAATTCCTAATTTAGAAATTTATAAATTAAAAAACGATAATAATATTCGTTATTTAAGTGCTAAAGGTAATTTTAAAATTGGTGCAAATAAGAACATTACTTGTGACAAAGTTGATATAAATAATTTAAATACAAAATTTCCTTTAATTGAAAAAAATCTTAATCGATATAATTCTAGTTTTCTTAACAAGATAAAATTAAAATATATTGTATTTTGTGAAAATTTATTCATCTCTGAAATTAATACTGGGGGAATACCTGATAATAAAAACAGAACACTAATTTTAGATATTAATTTTAATAAAAAATATTTTGAAAGAATGATACACCATGAAATTTTTCATATGATACAAAATACTCATATTGAATATTTTGATGAGGTTAAATTTTCTTCTTTTAATCTAGAATCATTTAATTACGCTGAATGTTCAACTTGTTCTGATAGATTAAATTTAAATCTATATGAAAAAACTGATGGTTTTTTAACAGAATATTCTAAATCTATCCCATCTGAAGATATGGCAGAAATTTTTTCATTTTTAATGACTAACAAGGAAACAATTGAAGATAAAATTAATAGTGACAAAATCTTAAATAACAAAGTGAATTTTATAAAATTAAACTTAGCTAAAATAGATAAAAATATTTTATGATTAAAACTATTAAAGCCTCAAAATCAGAGAAAATTTTATTTATATTTTTAATTTGTCTTTCAATTTTTGCTTTTACATCTTTTTTTTTATTAAAAAATAAATGTCTATTTGTAGAAAAAAAAAATTTAAGTAAACTTAATTTTAATTTTCCAGATAATATTGCAGTAATGAATGTTGAGTGTGGAAATGTAATAATTGAACTTTATCCAGATATTTCTCCTAAAGCGGTGGAAAGATTTAAAATTTTAATTGAACAAAAAATGTATGATGGTTCTGCTTTTTATAAAGTTTCAGAAAATACTTTTGTACAAGCTGGAGATATTGAGTATGGAAATATAAATAATTTAGATTATTCCAAAATTGGTAGCGGAAAGTCTGGACTAGGATTGTTAAAATCAGAACTAAGCAACGATTTTAAATTTACAGAGGGAAGTGTTGGTTTTGCTAGAGCAACAGCATTTGATACAGAAGATAGTGAATTCTTTATTACATTAAAAGAAATTCCAATTTATCAAGGTGAATATACTCCAATTGGTAAAGTAATTTATGGTTTAGATATATTAACTAAAATTAAAACAGGTAATAAGGCAATTTATGTTTTAAGACCTGATTATATTAAAACCTTTAGAATGTTTAATTCTAATTAACCAGAGGTTTACCTGTCGATAATGTATGTTTAATTCTTTCTTGAGTTTGTTTTGTTTCTATCAATCTCATAAAAGAATCTAGTTCTAGTCTATACAGATCATCCTCTGACAATACTTTTTCAATAGTAGTGTCTCCACCACTTAAAACGTTTGCTAGCTCAGTTCCAACATGCATACCATGATCTAAAATTACCTTTTCGTTGTATAATTTCTCTAAAACCTTAATCATTTTGTCTTTCAACGGCTTTCCAGAAAGCTTAAATTTACACTCTACTGGAGGAACAAAATCGATATTTTGATTAATTAAATTTTTTGCTTCCTCAAAAAGGCTATTTCTGTTCATTATTTTTTTATCTTCTGGTCTTAAATACTTTAATGGCTCAGCCTCGATTGGAGATGTGGCTGTTTTAGCATAACCAATAATATCAAAAACTTTTAGTGGGGCATAATCTGGATCTGATTTTGCTTCCTCTGTCTGTGACCATCTCCACAACATTTCTTTACATCCCCCACCTGCAGGAACTAATCCAACAATAGTTTCAACTAATCCAATAACTAAATTTGTATGTGAGGCAACAAAATTACTTTGAACTAAAACCTCAAAGCCTCCTCCAAGTGTAAGTCCAGAAGGTGCTGATACAACTGGGTACTTAGAGTATTTTAAAGTTTTGCAAGTATCTTGAAAATATTTAATAAATTTTTCAATTGATTTAAAATCACCTTTGTCGGCAAAATTCATAGTATAACTTAAATTCACACCTGCTGAAAATTGCATGCTTTCATTAATTACTATTAAGGGTTTGTCAGTTGCATTTTTTAGTGCATCCATTGAGTCATAATCTAATGCACAAGCTTTTGTAGTAAACTCAACAATATTAAAATCTTTAAATCGATGAATTTCAGCAGAATTATTTTTATCTACTTTAATTGCTGATGGTTTTATTTTTCCTAAAGTTTGAATATCTGTATAAATTTGTCTTTCTCCATAAAAGTTTTCATCTTTTGTTTTTGATAAATTTTCTAAAAATTTATTATTTTCAAAGTTATCAATTCTTTCAAAGAAATTCTTTACCCCTATAGATCTCAACATTTCAAAAGGACCCATTGCCCAATTAAAACCTAGTCTCATAGCTTCATCAATATCATTAAACTTATTAGTAATTCCTGGAACCAGTGAAGATGCATATTTAATTATTTTTGAAATTACAATCCAAGCATACTCACCAAACTTATCTTTTCGATTAATTAAATTATTGATATCAACAGTCTCAATTCCTAAATCTATTTTTTTTGTTGCTGAATACTCTCCTGTTTCTAAATTAATTGCTTCTAAAATTTTTTGATCTCCACTTTTATTCATTCTATAAAAGCCACCTTTTCCTTTACGACCTGTATAACCAGTCTCAATTAGTTTTTTTACTAATGGAATTTCTTTTGCAACAATTTGAAATTCGTCTTTATCTGAAAGTTCCTTAATAAAACTTTTTAATACATCGGCCATCAAATCAATTCCAATTAGATCATACAATCCAAATACTCCTGTTTTGGGTATACCCATCGGTCTACCAAAAACTGCGTCAGCTTCTTCTATTGAAAGTTTCATTTTGAATGCTTCCGTCATAGCAACTTGCATTGCGTAAACGCCAATTCTATTACCTAGAAAACCTGGGGTATCATTACAAATTATAGCCCCTTTACCAAGCTCTACTTCACAAAATTTCTTTAAGGAATTAATTTTATTTAAATCATTATTTTCATTTTTAACAATTTCTAATAATCCCATGTATCTAACTGGATTAAAAAAGTGAGTGATGCAAAAATCTTTTTTTTCTTCATCATTTAGTTTTTCTGCTAGAACTTTAATTGGAATTGATGATGTATTTGATGAAACTATTGCGCCTTTTTTTCTGTTCTTAAATATCTTCTCATAAATGTTATGTTTAATATCAATTCTTTCTACTACTGCCTCTACCACCCAATCTGCATCTTTTACTACGTCAAAATTTTCTTCAATATTTCCAACATTAATATTGTTAATTTTGCCTTTATCTATTAGCAAAGGAGGTCTAGATTTATGAATTCTTTCTCTAGCTTTTTCGCTGATTTCAGTAGTTAAATCTAAAAGAGTAACTGGTACACCTGCATTACATAAGTGGGCAGCTATCCCGCTACCCATTGTACCAGAACCAATGACTACAACTTTTTTAATTTCCATACCAACTTCTATATATGATTAAATTATTTGGGTAAATTATCTATTTATTCCTCTTAATCTCTCAGATCTTCTTCTCAATAATTCAGCTGATACTAGTATTAAGGTTGATAAGAGAATTAAACATGTTGCTACAGCAAGAATTGTTGGACTTAATTGCTCTCTTAATCCAGTCCACATCTGAACAGGAATAGTTGTGTTTTCTAAACCTGCTAAAAACAAGACAACTACAACTTCGTCAAATGAAGTTACAAAAGCAAACAACCCACCCGAAATAACACCAGGTAATATTAATGGAAGAGTGATCTTCATAAATGTGTTTACTGGATTACTTCCTAAACTCGCTGCAGCTCTTGTCACACTGTGATCAAAACCAGAAAGTGTTGCTGTTACAGTAATCACAACAAATGGAGTACCTAAAATTATATGTGCTAATACAATTCCTGTATGTGTTGCGGCTAAACCAGCTTTTGCCATAAAAAAGAAAATTGCAACCCCAGAAATAATTAAAGGAACAATCATTGGTGAAATCAAAGTGGCCATTATAATTCCTTTGTATGGCATATGCCTGCTACTTAAACCTAAAGCAGCCAAAGTACCTAAAATTATTGAACCAATGGTTGCGAATATTGCAATTATAAAACTATTTTTTGCAGCTAATCCCCAAGGATTTTTAGTCCCATAAATCATATCTTTATACCATCTTAGTGAGAATGCATCAGGATCAAGATTTTTCATTCCTTCAGAAAACACCAAAAATTCTTCGGCATTGAATGATAACGGAAAAATTACAAACAAAGGTGCAATTAAAAAGAAAAATACAAAAGAACAAATAGCAATATAAATATAATGCCAAATTCTATATCTTGTCTCTGTATAACTTGGTAACGCCATATTATCCTAATTTAATATTATCAACTCCAACTAATTTATTATAAATCCAATAAATAACTAAAACTCCAGTCAACAACATTAATCCCATTGCTGATGCAAAACTCCAATCAAGCGTTGTCTTCATATGAAATGCAATCTGATTACTTATTAATGTTCCTGAGGCACCTCCAACTAAAGCTGGGGTTATATAGTACCCAATCGCTAAAATGAAAACTAATAAACATCCGGCACCAATACCTGGTATTGTTAAAGGGAAGTAAACTTTCCAAAACGCAACAAAAGGTGTTCCACCTAATGATTTTCCAGCTCTCATTAAGCTTGGTGAGATAGTCTTCATAACGCTATAAAGTGGAAGAACCATAAATGGCAATAAGATCTGTGTCATTGCAACATATGTCCCAACCTTATTGTACATCATCTCTGGCCTGTTATCGTCCGTAACTAAACCAATCATTACAAAGAAGTCATTTACTATTCCTTGCTGTTGCAACAAAATCATCCAACTAGCTGTCCTTACAAGTAAAGATGTCCAGAAAGGAAGCAGCACACAAATCATTAATAAGTTGCTGTATTTCATTGGTAGCGTTGCTAATAAATGAGCGATTGGGTATCCCATAAAGAAGCAAAAAAGTGTAACAAAAAAGGCAATTTCTAATGTTCTAAGCCATAGAATTCTGTGTATTCTTCTATCTTCATCTACTTGGGCTATGCTCCCATCTGCAGCAAAATACATATCCATTCCTTTTAAATATTTTGAGGCTGTATAAGGTGGGGCTGTTCTTTTAATTGCTTGCCAATATTCCACATCTCTCCATCTTTTATGAAGTTTATTGATTTGCTCTTTTAAACTAGCGCTTTCATCAATTTTTTTTCTTTTAATTTGTCTAAAAAGTTTTTTGGTAATCGTATTAAAACCATTTTTTTCTTTATTTAATCTTTGTCCTAATTTTCCATGCTGTTGATTTTCAGCAAGTAGTTTATAATCCTCATAAAACCCCCGATATACTTCTTCTGGAGGTAACTCATCTAAATTTTCCCATTTCTCCATCGCTTTAAATGTTTTTGGAAGCATATTGGTGACCATTCTGTCATCAACACTCCTCATAAACATATCTCCAATTGGAAAGATATAAGTAATTACAAGAAATAATAATAATGGAGCTACAAGAAGAAATGCCTTTATTTTATTCTTCTTTTCAGCTTTTTTTAAACTGACCTCTAAAGGTATTCCGTCAGTTGTTAAAATTTGTTTTGTTTCAGAGCTCATAAAAAAATAGGGCGGCTAATAAATAACCGCCCTAAATATATTATATAAATTCAGTGTTTAAAACTGAAATTATAGACCTGCTTTCATTGCTTCCCACTTCTCACTAATCTCAGTATTGTTATCAGCCCAGAAGAATGGGTCTACTAAGAAATAGTTCTTAGTGTTTGCAGGAGCAGTTGGCATTTGTGGCATCATATTAGTTTTACCATCTTTGTACCAAGGCTCACCAGCAGTAATTACATCAAGAGATGATTTTCTCCATGGAGCATATGCAATGTACTTCGCACTACCAGCTAACATTTCAGTGTTAGTCATCATAGCTAAAGCTTTTTTAGCATTTGCTTCATCTGGTCCACCTTTAACAAGTGCGAAATATTCGTAGTCAAGACCTTGACCATCCCATACTTGTTTGATTGGAGCATTTTCACCTACTTCAGCGTTAAAGAATCTTCCGTTCCAACCAGTTGCCATTACAACTTCACCGGCAACTAATAATTCAGGTGGTTGAGCACCTGCAGACCAGAATACACATCCACCATTAGGATCTGTACAAAGCTTTTTGATTTTATTCATAGCTCTGTCGATTCCACCATCTTCTAAAAGTTTTCTGTAAACTCTAGTTCCGCCATCACCCAACTTAACACCGTCAGCTGCTAAAGCGATTTCTAAGTTTGTTAAAGCACTTTTATAG
>CACMYF010000004.1 GCA_902617805.1 uncultured Pelagibacteraceae bacterium | reverse complement strand
TCTTTCCAATCTTTGTATCTTTCGAAAAAAAAATAGTTTCAGGGCCAATCATCTGAACTCCTGATTTTATAAATTTTTCTCTAAGTTTTTTTTGACTTGAGTCTTTCATTTTGACCTTATTTATATTAAGTATATTGTTTGATTAATTCACAATTTATTTCTTTAAAATACTTTAATAATGAAACAAAAATTTACAATTTTATTTGATTTAGACGGCACATTAGTGGATACCGCTCCAGATTTAATACGCGCACATAACCATGTAATGAAAAAATTTGGTTATCCTACAAAAACTTTAGGAGAATTAAAAAATGCTGTTGGCAAAGGAGCAAAAGCTATGATGGCAAAAGCTAATGGTCAGTGGAAATGGTTTGATGAAAAAATTCAAAATGAAATGACTGAAGAATTTTTAACTTATTATGGAAAAAATATTTTACATGAAAGTAAATTAATCAACGGTGTAAAGGAATTTTTAAATTGGTGTAAAAATAAAAATATTTCTATGGCAGTATGTACTAACAAAACTGAACACTTAGCGGTTGATCTTTTAAAAAAAATTGGGATTTATGATTATTTTGAATATGTTGCAGGATATAATACTTTTGAATATTGCAAACCGGACCCTAGACATTTAACGACAACAATAGAAATTTTAAATGGTGACAAAAATAAATCGATTATGATTGGTGACAGCGAGACAGATGCTAATGCTGCTAAGGCTGCTGAAATTCCAATAATATTACTAAAATATGGATATACAGAAAAAAGATCTGAGGAAATTTATCATAATCACATTATAAAAGACTTTGTAGGTATTGAGAAAATAGTATCTGATTATCTTTAATATTGATTAATTTATTTTAACTATTAAAACAAAATCACAAATAAGGAGTAATTTTGTTATTACACACAGTTAAAGTATATCCATCAAAAATTAATCTTCCAAAGAAGAAACAGCTTGCGTGGAAAATTGCAGAGATAGCAAGCGATAATGCTAAATTAAATAAAGATGCTATAGAGATGGTAATTAATAGAATAATTGATAACGCATCAGTTGCAATCGCTTCATTAAATAGAAAACCAGTAATTTCATCTAGAGAAATGGCTTTAAAACATCCTAGAAAGAACGGTGCAACTATATTTGGAGTAAATTCTAAATTAAAATTTGATTGTGAATGGGCGTCATGGTCAAATGGAACTGCTGTAAGAGAATTAGATTTTCATGATACTTTTTTAGCTGCTGATTACAGTCATCCTGGTGACAACATTCCTCCTCTTATAAGTGTTGCACAACAAAATAAAAAAAGTGGATTAGATTTACTAAGAGGAATAATTACCGCTTACGAAGTTCAAGTTAATTTAGTTAAAGGTATATGTTTGCATAAGCATAAAGTTGATCATATTGCACATTTAGGACCTAGTGTAGCCGCTGGATTAGGCTCAATGTTAAAATTAAATACTGAAACTATTTATCAAGCTGTTCAACAGGCTCTGCACACAACAATATCTACTAGACAATCTAGAAAAGGAGAAATCTCTAGCTGGAAAGCTTTTGCTCCTGCTCATGCTGGCAAACTTGCAATCGAAGCTGTAGATAGAGCTATGCGAGGTGAAGGAGCTCCTAGTCCAATTTATGAGGGTGAAGATAGTGTAATTGCAAGAATACTAGATGGCAAAAAAGCAAAATATAAAGTTCCTTTGCCAAAAAAAAATGAAAGTAAAAAAGCTATTCTTGAAACGTATACTAAAGAATATTCAGCTGAATATCAGTCCCAGGCATTAATAGATTTGGCAAAAAAACTTAAAACAAAAATTCCTAATTTAAATCAAATTAAAAAAATTGATATATTTACAAGTCACCACACTCATTATGTTATTGGAACAGGTGCCAATGACCCACAAAAAATGGATCCAAATGCTAGCAGAGAAACTCTTGATCATTCTATAATGTATATTTTTGCTGTAGCATTAGAAGATGGAGATTGGCATCATGTCAAATCTTATACGAAAGCTAGAGCCAATAGAAAAAGCACAATCAAAATTTGGAGATCAATAAAAACATATGAAGATAAAAAATGGACAAGAAAATATCATGATCCTAACCCCAAAAATAAATCATTTGGTGCTAAAGTGGTTATAACTCTTAATAGTGGAAAAAAAATTTCAGAAGAACTAGATAGAGCAGACGCACATCCATACGGAGCTAGACCTTTTAATAGAAAAAATTATATAAATAAATTTTTAACTTTAACCGATGGTATTTTAGATAAAAAAGAAAGTAATCGTTTTTTAAAAGTGGTACAAAATTTAAGAAATTTGAAATCTGGTCAACTTCATAAACTAAATATTGAAGTTAGAAAAAATAAATTGAAGCAAAATAATAAAAGGGGAATTTTTTAATGCATTTTATAGAAAAAGATCCTAGTCAAAAAAGATTAGATTTTGATCAAAAACTAAAATCAAATAAAATATTAAGAGTTCCGGGTGCATACAATCCTCTTACAGCAAAATTAATAGAAGAAATTGGATATGATGCGGTTTATGTATCTGGTGGAGTAATGGCTAATGATCTTGGTTTTCCAGATATCGGTTTAACAACACTACAAGATGTTAGCACAAGATCTTATCTGATTTCGAGAGTAACTAATCTTCCAACAATAGTTGATATAGATACAGGATTTAAATCTTGTAAAGAAACAATAGAAACATTTGAAGAATTTGGGATAACAGGAGTTCATTTAGAGGATCAAATTGAAAGAAAAAGATGTGGGCATCTTGATAATAAAGAGCTTATTTCAACTGATTCAATGGTTAAAAAAATTAAAGAGTGTGTTGCTGCTAAGAAAGATCAAAATTTTAAAATTATAGCACGCTCAGACGCTAAAAGTGTTGAAGGTATAGATAAAATGATTGAGAGATGTAAAGCTTACATTGATGCTGGTGCTGAAATTATTTTTCCAGAAGCCCTGCAAGATGAAAAAGACTTTGAAAAAGTCAGGAAAGAATTATCTTCTTATCTTTTGGCTAACATGACTGAATTTGGTAAATCGAAGTTATTTAACTACAAAGAGTTAGAGAACCTTGGTTATAACATCGTTATTTATCCAGTAACAACTCAAAGATTAGCCATGAAAAATGTCGAAGACGGATTAAGAGACATTTATGCAAATGGACATCAAAATAATATTATAGATAAAATGCAAACTAGAAAGAGACTTTATGAATTAGTTGATTATGAAAAATATAATTCATTAGATGAAAAAATTTATAATTTTAGTACGGAAGGACATGAATAATGAGTGATGATATTAAAAAAGGATTACTAGGTATAGTTGTTGATGAAACTGAAGTTTCAAAAGTAATGCCAGAAATAAATTCTCTTACCTACAGAGGATATGCTGCTCAAGATTTATGCGAATATTGTAGATTTGAGGAAGTTGCATATCTAATTCTTAACAAGGATCTCCCAAACACTATTCAGCTTAGACAATTTGAAAAAGAAGAGAGAAATAACAGAGAACTAACAAAAAATTTATATGAAATAATCAAACACATGCCAAAGAGATCACATCCAATGGATGTGGCAAGAACCGCAGTTAGTGTTATGGGATTAGAGGACAAAGAGACCATTGATTCATCACCTGAAGCAAATATGAGAAAAGCTCTAAGAATTTTTGCAAAAACACCAACTGCTTTAGCTGCTTTTTACAGAATAAGAAAAGGTAAAAAAATTATAAAACCAAAAAAAACTTTAACTTTTGCTGAAAACTTTTTCTACATGTGTTTTGGTAAAGTACCTCAAAAAGAAATAGTAAAAGCATTCGATGTTTCTTTAATTTTGTATGCTGAGCACAGTTTTAATGTTTCAACATTTACTGCAAGGACAATCACAAGTAGTTTATCTGATATTCATGGTGCAATTACTGGAGCTATTGCAAGTTTAAAAGGCCCACTTCATGGTGGTGCTAATGAAGAAGTGATGCATATGATGAATAAAATTAAGAAACCTGAAAATGCTTTAAAATGGATAAACAACGCTTTAAAAAATAAAGAGGTTGTAATGGGATTTGGTCACAGAGTTTATAAGTCAGGCGACTCGAGAGTTCCAACTATGAGAGAATATTTTGGAAAAGTTGCTAAAATCAAAAAAGATAAAAAGTTTGAAAAAATTTATGACATTGTAGAAAAAGTAATGATCAAAGAGAAAAATATTCATCCTAATGTTGACTATCCTACGGGACCAACTTATCATTTAATGGGTTTTGATACAGATTTTTTTACCCCTATTTTTGTAATTTCAAGGATTACAGGTTGGTCTGCACATATAATGGAGCAACATGCTGCTAATAAACTTATTAGACCATTAGCTAGCTACAAGGGAAACAAGCATAGAAAAGTAATGCAATTAAACCAAAGATAACTTAATTTTTTTCTATTTTAGCAAACCTATCATTGCATATTATTGAACATTTTAATCTATGTTCAGATGAGAATTCATCTATAGCTTTTTTTACTCCAGGTGCATATGATAAATCGTAATCGTCACAAAGAACTGTTCCACCATTAACAATAACTTGTCTGCAACATTCTAAGTCATTTTTTACTGTCTGATAATCATGACCTCCATCTAGAAAGACATAATCAATTTTAGACATATCGATTTTTTTTAATATTTTGTTTGAATTTCCTTTTATTAAAGAAACATTATTTTGAAATTTTTTAAGAAGATCTTGAACAGCTTCTAAACTATATGGATTTTGCTTTTTTATATATTTAAAGTATATATTTTTTAATGGATTAGAAAATTTTGTGTTAGGAATAACTTCATTTATATTTTCATAATTTTCACCAAATAAATCAACACCAACATATTTAAAATCTTTGCCATGAAATGTGTAAAGTAATTCACAGATATTTCGAGCTGTAACTCCATGAAAAACTCCAACCTCGAGAAATACTTTCGGTTTATTGATGCTTATTTCATCTAAGAAAAATTCACCTACACCCTTTTGTTTTAAGCTTGTTTTACGGAAATATTTTTTATAATTCAAAATTAATCAATCTAAATCAAGGTCACCACAAGTAACTTTTGTAAAAACACAAGTAGAATAATGATAAGTACTTTTAACATCCTTAACTACTCCAAGAGCTGTTCCTTCAATCGTTCCTGTCACTGTATTACAAGCTGTTATAAATAAAAAAAAAAATATAAATATATATTTTTTATACATTTAGTGTTTTAACTAAAAGCTTCTGCCCAAGTTCCTTGGGTTGATGCTTTGGAATATTCTGTTGCCCTACCTTCAAAGAAGTTCATGTGTTCAACAGCATTAAGCATTGTATCCAGCCAAGTTAGTGGGTTTTTTTGAACATCATAAATTGGCTCTAATCCTAATTGGATAAGTCTTCTGTTCGCAATAAACCTAATATAATCTTTAACTTCTTGGGCTGTTAATCCTTCCATTGGACCCATTTCAAAAGCTAAATCGATAAAAGCATCTTCATGCTCAACAATTATTCTACAAGCTTCATAAAGTTCTTTTTTAAGTTTAGGTGTCCAGATTTCAGGATTTTCTTTTATAAACTCTTTAAAAATTCTGATCATAGAATTACAATGAAGCGTTTCATCTCTTACAGACCAAGTAACTATCTGACCCATTCCTTTCATTTTATTATGTCTTGGAAAATTCAATAAAATTGCAAAACTTGCAAACAACTGTAATCCTTCTGTAAAAGCACTAAAAACTGCAACTGTTTTTGCAATATCCTCTTTAGAATTTACATTGAAACCCTGCATGTAATCGTACTTGTCTTTCATCTCTTTGTATTTCATGAAAGCTGAGTATTCTGATTCAGGCATACCAATCGTATCAAGAAGATGAGAATATGCTGCTACATGAACTGTTTCCATTGCGGCAAATGCTGTCATCATCATTAATACTTCAGTTGGTTTAAATACAGTTGTGTAATGTCTTAAATAACAATTATTAACCTCTACATCTGCTTGAGTGAAAAATCTAAAGATTTGAGTTAATAAATTTTTTTCTGGTTGAGACAAATTTTTTTGCCAATCTCTAACATCATCTCCTAAAGGGACTTCTTCTGGCAACCAATGAATTCTTTGCTGAGTTAACCATGCATCATAACACCATGGATATCTAAAAGGTTTATAAACTGGGTTCTCTACTAATAAACCCATTTTTTTTGGTTGAATAATCTCTTTATTAATTTTTTCTGCTACTGACATGATAAACACTCCTCGTACTCTGGCTGCTCGTTAGATTGTTGATTTTTAGATTTATAAACATTTGCTGTAATATCAGTTGATTTAGCATCATTGATATTTTCAGCTCTTTGAATTGATTTTGATCTACAGTAATAAAGGCTCTTTAAGCCTTTCTTCCAAGCGTCAAAATGAATTTTGTGTAACTCTTTTTTGTGAACATCTGCTGGTAGAAATAAATTTACTGATTGAGCTTGAGAAATGTAAGGAGTTCTATCACCACTAAGTTCAATTATCCAATTTTGATTAAGCTCAAATGCTGTTTTAAATACATCTTTTTCTAAATCAGTTAAGAAATCTAGATGACTAACAGATCCTTGATTAGTAGTGATTGTAGACCATGTTTCATCATCATTTTTACCATGATTTTGTAATATTTCTTCTAAATATCTATTTCTAACATTGAAAGATCCTGACAAAGTTTTGTGTGTATAACTATTTGCTGCAATAGGTTCTACTCCTGGAGATGCTCCACCACAAATAATGGAAATAGAAGCTGTTGGAGCTATTGCTGTTTTGTTTGAAAATCTTTCTTTGTAACCATATTCAGCTGCATCAGGACACGCGCCTCGTTCTTCAGCTAAATCTTTAGAGGCTTGATTTACTTTCTCATGTATGTTTTTAAAGATTTTTTTATTCCATGACTTTGCCATTACAGACTCAAGTGGAATTCTATTTTTTTGTAAAAATGAATGAAAGCCCATTACACCTAAACCAACACTTCTTTCTCTCTCAGCCGAATATTTCGCATCTCTAAATTGATCTGGTGCTTTGTTAATGAAATCAGATAAAACATTGTCTAAAAATCTCATCACATCACTAATCATGTCTGGATCATCTTTCCACTCATCATATTTTTCTAAATTTAACGAAGACAAACAACATACTGCTGTTCTATCTCTTCCGTCTTTATCAATTCCAGTCGGTAAAGTTATCTCGCTACACAAATTAGAAGTTTTAACTGTAAGGTTTGCTAATTTGTGATGTTGAGGAATTTGTCTGTTAACAGTATCAATATAAATTATATACGGTTCACCAGTTTCAATTCTTGCAGTTAATAATCTTATCCATAAATTTCTTGCAGAAATAGTTTGTTGAACACTACCATCTGCTGGACTTTTCAATGCCCACTGCTCATCAGTTTCCACTGCTCTCATAAACGCATCAGAAACCAAAACGCCATGATGTAAATTTAATGCTTTTCTATTTGGATCACCACCTGTTGGTCTTCTCATTTCAATAAACTCTTCTATCTCAGGATGATCTATTGGAAGATAACATGCTGCAGAACCTCTTCTTAGCGATCCTTGGCTAATAGCCATTGTCAAAGAGTCCATAACTTTTATAAAAGGAATTATTCCAGAAGTTTTTCCAACTCTTCCTATTTTTTCACCAATAGATCTTAAGTTACCCCAGTAACTTCCAATTCCTCCGCCCTTTGCTGCTAACCAAACATTCTCACTCCATAAATCAAGAATACCTCCTAAGCTATCAGAAGCTTCGTTTAAAAAACATGAAATAGGCAATCCTCTTTTTGTCCCACCATTTGATAAAACTGGTGTTGCTGGCATAAACCAAAGATTGCTTATGTAATTATAAATTCTTTGTGCGTGTAAATTATCATCTGCATATGTGCTTGCTACTCTTGCAAATAAATCTTGGTAAGATTCGTTTAAACCTAAGTATCTGTCTTTTAAAGTTGCTTTACCAAAATCAGTTAGATTTGCATCTTTAGAACGATCAATTTTAATTATGATCCCTTTGTCATTTTGAAATAATTCAGTTTCATTATTTAGTGAAAAAAGGTCTGGTTTATTTATTTTAGAAACTTCTTTAACTTCAGGGCTATATTCGGAGACAGCTTTTTTAAGGGCTTGAGAAAGAATCTTATTCATAAATTTTAATTATATTTTGTTATTAGTACGAAAACAACTATATGTTGTAGGCGTTTATCGTAAATATACTATATAAACTTTTGTACAATAGAACATTTATAGAACGCGACAAAATGATAATCAATAAAAAAATAAATTTTTTTTGCAAGAAATTAACAAAAAAAGAGTAAGAAAATAGGTAATGAATCAAAACATAAAAATAGACCCATTTGGTTTTCGGGAATATGACGCCCGATGGTTGTATGAGAAAGATATAAACCAATCTGGGATAGAGAATTTAGGAAAAGGGCTTGGAACACAGATAAAAATACATACTAAAAAAAATAATCCCAGAATCGTAGTTGGGCATGATTATCGTTCTTATAGTGAAGAAATAAAAACAGCTCTTAAAAAGGGATTATTATCTACAGGATGCAATATAGAAGATATTGGCCTGTCGTTATCACCAATGGTTTATTTTGCACAATTTAATTTAGATACAGATGCAGTTGCTATGGTTACAGCTAGTCATAATGAAAATGGTTGGACTGGTGTGAAAATGGGAATCAAAAAAGGATTAACTCATGCACCTGAAGAAATGAAAGAATTAAAAGAAATTACCTTAAATAAAAAGTTCACAAAAGGCGAAGGTAGTGAAAAACAAATAAAAGATTTTGATAAAATTTATAAAGAAAACCTAATTAGTAAAAACAAAATTAAGAAAAAAATTAAAGCTGTGGTTGCTTGTGGAAATGGAACAGCGGGTGTTTTTGCCCCAGACATTCTAAGAGGTATTGGATGTGAGGTAATAGAGTTAGACTGTAACCTGGATTGGAATTTTCCTAAATACAATCCAAATCCTGAAGATTTAGAAATGCTTCATGAGATAGCAAAAGTAGTTAAAGAAAATAATGCTGATATAGGTTTTGGATTTGATGGTGATGGAGATAGGGTTGGTGTTATTGATGACAATGGTAATGAAATATTTTCAGATAAAATAGGACTTCTAATAGCTAGAAATTTATCAAGCAAACATAAAAATTCAAAGTTTGTGGTTGACGTAAAATCAACGGGATTATTTACAAAAGATAAAATCTTATTAGAAAACAATTGTGAAACAATTTATTGGAAAACAGGTCATTCTCATATTAAAAGAAAAGTGAACACTGAACAAGCATTAGCAGGTTTTGAAAAAAGTGGTCATTTCTTTTTTAATCAACCTTTAGGATATGGCTATGATGATGGAATTAACTCTGCAATTCAAGTGTGCAACTTATTATATAATCAAAATAAAAAAATGAGTGAAATTATTAGCGAATTACCTAATACATTTCAAACACCAACAATGGCACCTTTTTGTAAAGATGAGGAGAAGTATATTGTTGTTGAAGAGCTTGTTAAACAAATTAAAAATTTAAAAGAAGTCAAAACTGAAATAGATGGCCAAGTTATTAATGATATTTTAACTGTTAATGGAGTTAGGTTTTCATTCGAAGATGGTTCATGGGGGCTTATAAGAGCTTCTTCAAACAAACCATCTTTAGTTATTGTAACTGAAAGCCCAACATCGGATGAAAGAAAGAGAAAAATCTTTGATTTTATTGACGATTTGTTACAAAAAACAGGTAAGGTCGGTGAATATGATCAGAAAATTTAATTTTTAAAATTATCTTTATCGTTTTTATTTTCTAAATTATTGTTATCAACTTTAGTTTCTAAATTATCGCCATCCAGATTGTTTTCTTGTTCAGAAATTTCATCGCTATAAAACTTTCTAACTAATTCCTCCTCTTTTAGTCGTTGTTCTTCATCAAATTTTTTCTCCCATTCTTTCATTCGCCTGTTTTCCTCATCTTCTCTCTCTTTTTGAGCAATTTCAGCTAATCTAATTCTCTCGTTTTCTTCATCAATTCTTTTTTGTCTTTCCTCCTCTATTTTCAATTCTCTTTCTCTTTGACGCCTTTCATTTTCTTTATTTATTCTCTCACGTTCAGCTTCTTTAAGTTCTTTTTCTTTATTTCTTAATTCTTCTTCCTTCGCTCTTTGCTCAGCCTCTTCTTTTAAAATTTGTTTTTGAATTTCTTGCTGTCTTTCAGTTTCTAGATCTCTTAATCTTTCTTCCATTTCTTTAAGTTTTTCTTGCTCATATTTCAGCTTCCTAGCTGCCTCTCTTAACCTTTGTTCTTCCTCAAGTCTATTTTTCCTTTCAATTTCTTTTAATCTTATTTTTTCTTGTCTTTCTTTTTCTTTTTCATCTCTTCTCTTTTGAGCTTCGATTTCTTTATTTTTTAATTGTTCCTCTTTAATTTTAATATTTTCTTCTCTAATTCTTTGTCTCTCTAACATTTTTAGCCTTAAATCTTCTTGTTTAAGCTTTCTAGCTTCCTCTCTAAGTTTTCTAGTTTCTTCGTCTTTAATTTTTTTCTGTTCTATTTTAATTCTTTGAGCTTCTATCTTTTGTCTTTTTTCTTCATTCTTTTTTTCTTGTTTTTCATTTTCGATGATTAATTTTTTTTGAAAAAGAAGTTTCTTTCTTTCTTCCCTCAATTCATCTTGTTTGGCTTTTTTCGCTAATTTTTTTTCTAAAATTAATTCTCTTTTCTTTTCTTTTTCCAATTGTTTTTTTAATGCTAAATCTTTTTTAACTTTGTTTTTTTTAAAATCTTTTAAAATTGAGGAAAACTTATTTTTTGTATTATCGATTGGATCAAATAAACTTTTTTTAATATTTTTATTAATATTTTTTATTGAAACCATTTTTAAAAGTATCAATTTGAATAATAACACTAAATATTATGTGTGGCTAATTTGAGTTTTTATTTAAGACTTATACAACTTAAGATTGTCTGATTTTAAATTAGTTAATAAAAAGCATTTTCAACTAATAAGTGTTCTTAAATATTTAAAGAATCACTTAGTTTGGATTCGTGAGGTGATGGAGGGAGACTGAAGTCACCTCTTTTTTTTGCCTGTTATAATTTCAAGTATTCATAAAAAAATTTAATCGAAACGACTAAAAGAAAAATTCCAAAAAACTTACTAATTTTTTTTTTATCAATACTATGAACTGTTTTAGCTCCTATTCGAGCCATGAAAGTTGTGATTGGTATAAAAATTAAAAAGGCTGGTATGTTTATAAAACCAATACTTAGTGGAAGACTAGAATTTATAAGACTTCCTGAAAGAAGAAATCCTATTGCTCCAAATAGAGCAATTAGAAAACCTATGGCTGCTGCACTTCCTATAGCTTTATTTATTGAATAACCAAAAAACTTAAGGATAGGTACATTCATTACAGCTCCTCCTATACCCATAGGAGCAGATATAAACCCAACAAGAAAACCAAGAATTACTTTGAAATGTAATTTCATTTTAACAATTATGTTTTGCTCCTTTTCTTTTATTAAAAGTAAGTAAATTCCTAAAAATAAGATCATTATAGAAAAAAATAAAACCAAAGATTTGGTTTTTAGAGAAGCTGCAAAAACAGTTCCAACAATCACTCCTAGTACAACAAAAAGACCGTAATTCTTTACAATATCAAAATCAACTGCTTTAAATTTATGATGAGTTAAAACTGAAACTGTAGAGGTTGGTATTATGATTGCAAAAGAAGTTCCAACAGCAAGATGCATTATATATTGAGGATCAATTTCTAAAGAACCAAAAATAAAATACAAAAAAGGAACAGTTATCAACCCTCCACCTATACCAAATAATCCGGCCACAAAACCTACTGGAATAGCTGTTAAAGCCATTAATAAAATAATATAACTGTATTCGTTTGTTAGAATTGAATTAAGCAGACTGTCCTACTCTAGTATCTACATTGTTATATTTAATTTTATCCATGATGTGATCAATTTTTTTCACATCAGCATCTCTCACACACATGTTTTCACTTAAATATCTTTTCCAATAACTTGCACCAGTTTGGCCATGAAATAAACCAAGAGTATGTCTCATAATTTGATTCAATCTTGTTCCTTTTTTTAATTCTTCTTTAACATAAGGAATGAGTTGTTCAATTACATCTTGTCTACTTGGAACATCGTCATTATTAAATATTTCTCTTTCAATATCTGCTAATAAATAAGGTGTATGATACGCAGCTCTTCCTATCATTACACCATCTGTTTTTTCTAAATGAGGTTTTATTTCATCCACTGAGATAATTCCTCCATTAATTATGATCTCTTCATTAGGAAAATCTTTTTTTAATTTATAAACATATTCATATTTTAGAGGAGGAATATTTAAATTTTGTTTAGGTGTAAATTTACCTAACATTGCTTTTCTTGCATGAATGATGAAAGTTTTAACTCCAGTTGCTTTTAAGGTAGAAATAAAACTATGTAAATTTTCATAATCTTCTACATCATCGTAACCAATTCTTGTTTTTATAGTTACTGGTAGTTTTGTAACTGATTGCATTTTACTTAAACAATCTGCCACTAAATTTGGCTCTTTCATTAAACAAGCACCAAATCTATTTTTTTCAACTTTTTTACTAGGACAACCTAAGTTTAGATTAATTTCATCATAACCAAAATCTTCCCCTACTTTAGTGGCTTCAGCTAAAAGTTTTGGAGAAGAGCCTCCTAATTGAAGCGCTACAGGTTTCTCGTTAATATTAAACTCCAATAACTTTTTTTTATCTCCTCTATTTATAGCTTCATCGACTACCATCTCAGTGTAAAGAAGAGTATTTTTGGATATTAATCTTAGAAAAAATCGTTCATGACGATCTGTACAATCCATCATAGGAGCAACTGATACTTTCCTATTCATGGTATAACTTTATATTATTTTTTTATGAGTTTGAAGCTTCAGTGTCGTCTGAAGATACGTCTGCTTCTTGATTTTCTGATTCTGATACTTCATCTAAAGAAACTTCTCCTTGCTCATTCATTGTTTCTTCACCTACGGAATTATCAACTTCTGCTGTAGCTGTTTCAGATAGCTCAGCCAGATCTTCTTTTGTTACTTGAATTTTTTCTGGAGTTTTTCTTGCTCTTTTAGATGGTAAAATTGGGGTACCACTTTTTGAAATTTCACCTTTATATAGATTTTCAAAATCATCACCTATTTCTTCATCATCCTCTGTACTATCATCAACTTGTTCAACATGTTTTCTAAGTTTGTAAACAGCACTATCAGTTAGATCTGAAACTTTAATTTTTTCTTCTGCAATTTCTCTTAATGAAATGACTGTATTTTTATCGTTATCTCTATCAATTGTTGGTTCTATTCCTGCATTTAATTGAGTAGCTCTTTCTTTAGCAACAAGTACTAATTCATAAGGACTCTCTACTTTATCTATGCAGTCTTCTACGGTAACTCTAGCCATGCCGAGTATCTATACAGTGAGTCTTCAAAAATCAAGGGCTATTTTTATAAATAATGAGGATTTAACTTATTTTTAACCAAATAAAGAAGAATAATTGAGCCAAAGATATAAGTTCCTGAAACAACGGCTATGTCTTCAATTGAAAAACCAATATCAATCAGAAAGCCAAAAAGAGCCGTACCAAATGCTGTTGAAAATACCATCAATGCAGTTGTTAAGGCTTTTATGGACCCAATATATTTAACACCATAAATCTCAGCCCAAGTTGAGGAACCAAGGACGTTTGCCAAACCATTGGTTACCCCCACTAAACCAAAAAATACAAAAGAAGACAGCGGTGCATCAAAATAGTAGAGAACTATAGTGCCAAAAAGAAGTGGGATATTCATATAGATTAATAATTTTCTACTTGAAAATTTATCAATTAAAAAACCAGATATAAAAAGAGTGATCACAGATAAAATTGAGTAAGCCATAAATGATTGAGCAATCACATAGGGACCCCATTCTTTAGATGAAGATATAAAAGACTGATAAACAAAAGATCCAGTTGCAATCCATGGCATAGCAAGCATTGTCATACAGATGATGTAAAATCTATAATCTTTTAAAACTTCAATTCTTTTCCATTGTTTGATTTCTTTATAGTTTTCTTCTATTTTAGATTCTTCTCTGGTATCAAGCTTAACGTCTTTAACTAAAAGAAAAGTTGCAACAGGTAAAACAAGTATAACTAAAATAGATATTGAGACCCAAATATCTCTCCATTCTATAAAAGTTAATAAAAAAACAATTAAAACTGGCATTATAAATTCAGCCAATGACAATCCTAACCAACCTGTGCTTAAAGCTCTGCCTCTATTTTTTTCAAAAAAACGAGATATGGTTGTTGTTGCTGTATGACTTGATAAACCTTGTCCAGCTAATCGCATTAAAAAAATTCCTACAAATAAATAAATAACAGATGAAATTTTTGAAAATATAAAGCAAGAAGCAGATAGAAAAATAATTACATAGGAAGCAAATTTTAATATGTTTACGTCATCAATTTTTTTTCCAATCCAAACTAAAACAATACTGCTTAATAAAGTAGCTGATGCATAAATTGAGCCAAATTGTCCATGTGTAATTGATAAGGCGTCTCTAATACTAGAATTAAATAGGCCAAGAAAAAAACTCTGTCCAAAACTTGAAAAAAATGTAAAAATAAATCCAAATACAATTACTTTTAAACTTAAACTTTTAAACATAGAAAAAAATTATGACTTGTAATGTTGCTTTCATAGGTCTTGGGGTTATGGGCTACCCAATGGCTGGATATATATCAAAAGCCGGGCACAATGTAACTGTTTTTAATAGAACTAAATCTAAGGCTGAAAAATGGATTGGTGAATATAAAGGTAAAATGGCAAATACACCTGCTGAGGCTGCAGATGGTGCTGATTTCATTTTTACATGTGTTGGTAATGATGATGATTTGAGAGAAGTAGCGACTGGAGAAAATGGATTATTTAACACAGCAAAAGCTGGGTCTATTTTTATTGATAACTCAACTGTATCTGCAGAAGTATCAAGGGAATTAAATAAAAAAGCAAATGATAAAGGGTTTAGTTTTTTAGATGCTCCTATTTCAGGAGGACAAGCTGGCGCTGAGGGCGGAATACTAACAGTAATGGTTGGTGGAGATGAAGAGGTGTTTAAAAAGGCTGAGCCTGTGATTGATTGTTATAGTAAAAAAGTAAAATTAATTGGTCCTTGCGGAAGTGGTCAATTGACAAAAATGATGAACCAAATGTGTATTGCTGGAACAGTGCAAGGTTTATCTGAAGCAATTAATTTTGGAATAAACGCAGGTTTAGATATGGATAAAGTTATGGAAACAATATCTAAAGGTGCAGCGCAATCTTGGCAAATGGAAAATAGATATAGAACTATGACCGATGATAAATTTGATTATGGTTTTGCTATTGATTGGATGAGAAAAGATTTAAAAATTGCAATCGAGGAAGCAAAAAAAAATGGTTCACCTGTGCCTATAACAGAAATTATTGATGGTTATTATGCTGAAGTTCAAGAAATGGGTGGAAATCGTTGGGATAGCTCAGGTTTGATTGCTCGATTAAAAAAGAAAAAATAATATTTGTGACGGATACAGTTCCTTATTACGAGGACTTTGCAGAGATCAAAAAGAAAATTTGGTCGATGTTAGATAATGCTGTTAAAGACAGAGGTTCTCCTTTTAGAATACCAGTTTTTATTTGTGGTGATCAATCAGACTTTGATGGAAGAATTGTAGTCTTAAGAAAATCTGATCAATCAAATAATCTTGTCCAATATCATAGTGATATCAGGTCAGATAAAATTGAAAAATTGAAAGCGAATAAAAATGCTGCAATGTTGTTTTATGATAAAGATGAAAAAATACAGGTAAGATTAAAAGTTGAATGTACGATTAATCACAATAATGATGTAACAAAAGAATCTTGGTCTAGAACCCAACATATTAGTAGAAAATGTTATTTAGTAGATAATGGTCCTGGAACTGAGTCAGATTCACCAACCTCTGGACTAAAACCAGAGTTAGATAATTTTGATTACACTAAAGAACAAAGTGAGGAAGGCTACAAAAACTTTACTGTTATTCAATGTAAAATTAAAACTATGGAATGGCTTTATTTAGCAGCTAAAGGACATCGAAGAGCTAAGTTTAATTTGGAAAATAATAAAGATACCTGGTTAGTTCCATAGATGGTTACTGGATATATATTTACAGCATTTCTTATAATTTTAGGATTAGCTGTAATGAGATTTGGGAGTATTCATTTTAAAAAATTTAAAGAGGGTAAAACCAAAATTAAATCTAAGTTAAGTGGGCAATTATCTTTCTTAATTTTATTTATAGTAATAATTGGATTGATCATTTATTCAGTGAACGATCTATTATTTAATTAAACCAATTATTTTTTCAAATACCTTTAATAATTATATTTGTACCTTCGGAATTATCTAATCTTATTTGTTTTATTGGTTTGTATTCTTCAGAATTGTACCATTCTAATGCTTTTTCATACGTAGGAAATTTAAGAATAATAATTCTAGGAAAATTTGTTTCGCCATCAAAAATTTGAAATTCACCACCTCTTACCAAAAATTCTCCACCAAATTTTTTTACAATTGGATTAACTTTTTCAACATATTCTTTATAATTTTCAGGATTAGTTACCTTTAATTGAGCAATTACGTACCCTACTGACATTTATCTCCTTTAAAAAATTGATTTAGAATATTTTTTCCAATTATCTTGATAATGTTTTGTGTTTTCAAATACTGCTTTTTTTTCTTCCTCTGTAACTTCTCTAATAACTTTACCTGGAGAGCCTACAACCAAAGAGTTATCTGGTATAACTTTATTTTCTGTAATTAAAGCCTTAGCTCCGATAATACAATTTTTTCCAATATTAGCTTTATTTAAGATGACAGCTCCAATTCCAATTAAACTGTTGTCTCCAATGATGCATCCATGGAGCATAACTAAATGGCCTACAGTAACATTTTTTCCTACTATTAAAGGACATCCAGGGTCAGTATGCAAAACGCTTCCATCTTGAACATTTGATCCTTCACCGATATGAATATTTTCAATATCTCCTCTAAGTACGGCATTAAACCAAATACTTGTATTTTTTTCTAAAGTCACATCCCCTATTATTGTGGCATTAGGAGCAACCCAATTTTCGCCAGAGTTTTTAGGTTTTTTATTTTTTAAATCGTAAAACATTTTCTAAATATATTAAACTTTTATCAATTAACGCCAAGACTTTTAATACCTTCTATAAAATTTTTAGTTTTAATTATTGTACGATATAAAGGAAATGAACCTATATCTTCATGATAAACTGCTTTTGGTGTCCATGAAAAACAAAGCAATATCAATAACAAAATTTTAAATTTCTTAATTTTTAAAATAGATCCACTAATTAAAATGTTTACTTGATCGTAATCAAAGCTAATTCTATTTAATCTTAAAAGTCCAAAATATAAAATACAAGGAAATGTATAAGCCATACTCATATATCTACCAGAATCTACAGCAGTCAAAAATGGTAAAATGCTTGGAGAAATTGAAACTAAGAATATTATTTTTAAATTTATTTTATTTGTAATTACATTGGTTTTTTCTTCATTAATTTTAGAAAAAAATAAAATAAATATTAAAGCTGAAAAACCTATTAAAAATATAAAAAAATATCTTATTATATGGGTTGTCTTCCAGTCTAATTCGCTTTGATAACTATTAATATCAATGATCATAGATAAAGGTGCTAAACCACATGTCTCTCCAGATTTTTGTAGTAATTTTTTACATAATAATTTCAGATTTTCTTGATCATATTCATTGCTAGTTATTAAAATTAAAAATATTAAAATATATATTATTGAAAAAACAATTTTACTTATTGATTTGTACGAAAATTCTTTTTCTAAAATAATAAAAAAAAATAAGAAGTAAGGTGTATAAATAATATAGATTTCATGTGTTAAGAAAACTATTGGGAATGTAAACAAAAAATAGAAATAATTAATATTTATATTTCTAAATTTATCATAAATTAAAAAATTTAAAATAAAAACTAGAAACATCAAAATATCTTTTCTTCCAAGAGCTTCTAGCTCTGACAAAGAAAAAATGAAAAATAATGGAGAAAATATTGCTAACGCAAATACAAAGTTATATTTAATTTTTGAAAACAACTTGTAAATAAAATAGAAGTAAAAAATATAAATAAAGATTTGTAATATCAAAAAAATTTTTCTCAATTGAAAATCAAACACCTGACTTATTTGAAAAACTATTTCACCTAAAAATCCACGTCTAGTAAATCCCCCTTGGTAATTAATTACCCATTCTGCCATGCTATTATTCACAGTTGAATTGTTAACTGCTGATAAAAAATATATGATTAAAATTAATAAAAATATTAAATAATAGGAAAATAATTTTTTGAAACTATCCATTTAATAAGTATAAGTGAATATATTATGCCAGTACAGACACCAATATGTGATTTTGGTCAAAAAGCTATTCCATTTGAATTAAAATCTACTGATAATAAAATTCTATCCCTAAATGACATCAAAGGTGAAAACGGGACTTTGATAATGTTCATTTGTAATCATTGTCCATATGTGAAAGCTATTACAAAAGAATTAGTTGAAGACTGTAATGAATTGAAGAAAATTGGCATAAGCACTGTTGCAATCTGCTCAAATGACTATGTTAATTATCCAGACGACTCGTTTGATAACATGATTAAGTTTTCAAATGAAAATCATTTCAATTTTCCATACTTACATGATGAAACACAAGAAATTGCTAAAGCATATGATGCTGTATGTACACCAGATTTCTTTGGCTATAATAAAAATCTAGAACTTCAATACAGAGGACGATTAAGAGAACTTAAAAAGTTTATTCCAGTTAAAGACGGAGAAAGTGATCTGCTAACAGCTATGAGACAAATAGCTGAAACTGGAAAAGGTCCTGAAGATCAAATACCGAGTGCGGGCTGTGGTATTAAATGGAAGTATGATTAATGTATCTAATTGTAACTAGATCATTCCCACCTGAACTTGGTGGTATGCAAAATCTAATGTGGGGCCTTTCAAGAGAACTGTCTAAAAACTTTATGATAAAAGTTTTTGCAGATCATATAGAAGGTCATAAAGAATTTGATGAGCAAGCCGCTTTTTCGATCGAAAGAGTTGGAGGAATTAAATTGCTTAGAAAATATAGAAAAGCACAATTAATTAATGAATATATCAAAGAAAATAAAATAGATGGTATTATTGCTGATCATTGGAAAAGTTTAGAACTTATTAAAACTTCTAAGAAAAAATACTGTTTAATTCATAGTAAAGAAATCAACCATCCTAAAGGTTCTAGTCAAAATAAAAGAGTAGTTAGTGTTTTAAATAATGTTGAAAAAGTTATAGCAAATTCTCAGTTTACAAAAAATCTAGCAATAGAACTTGGTGTTAATGAAAATAAAGTAATTGTAATAAATCCAGGTGTGGATCCTGCTGAAGAATTAAATAAAAAAACTTTAGATAAAGTTGAAAGTATACTTAAAGTTAAAAATCCAAGACTAATTACGGTTTCAAGATTTGATAAGCGTAAAAATCATGAAAAAATAGTTATGGCTTTGAGAAATTTGAAACAAATATATCCTGACATTGTTTACATTTGTGTTGGATATGGAGAAGAAGAAGAAAATATTAAAAAGCTAGTAAAAGAGTTAGATCTTGAAGCACAAGTTATGTTTTTTAAAGATATTAGTAATGATTTAAAAAATGCTTTAGTTTCAAAATCAAATATCTTTATAATGCCATCAATAATCCATAAAAAATCAGTTGAGGGTTTTGGTATAGCTTATGTTGAAGCTGCACAATACGGTATTCCATCAATTGGTGGTAAAGATGGTGGTGCAGCAGATGCAATTGATCACGAAAAAACCGGTTTAATATGTGATGGAAATAGTCTTGATGATATTTATTCTTCTATTAACTCATTGTTGGAAAATAAAAAATATTTAGAGCTTGGGAAAAATGCAAAAGAATTTGTGAATAAATTTCAGTGGTCAAAAATAATTGAAGAATACAAAAAGATACTAAATTGATTTCAAATAATAAATTAGCAATTTTTTTGATTATAATTTCAGTTTTTTGTGGAACATTAATGCTAACTTTTTTAAAATTAGCACAAGAAGAAGTTAATGTTTATGTTGCAGGTTTTTTTAGATTTTTATTTGGTTTCCTAATTATCTTTCCTTATATGTTAAAATCTAAATTTACAGTCTTTAAAACATATCATCATAAAAAACATTTTTTAAGAGCAGTTTTAAATTTACCTTCAATGTTATTATATTTTTCAGCTTTAGTAATGATGCCTATTGAAAAAGCTACAGCTATATCTTTTGTGGTTCCTTTCATAGTAACAATATTGGCAGTTTTATTTCTAGGAGAAAAAATTTACATATACAGGAGTTTTGCACTAGTTTTAGGATTTATAGGAATGTTAATAATTTTAAGACCAGGAATAATTGAAATCTCTCTTGGCGTTTATATGGCACTGGCATCGTCTTTTATGTGGTCAATAGTGATTATAATTACAAAAACTATCGCAAAAGATGATAGTTCGATTACGATTTTATCTTATGGATACACTTATATGACAATTTTTAGTTTCATCATTGCGTTGTTTTATTGGCAAACACCTAGTTTTCAAACTTTGATTTATTTATTTTTTGCAGGTTTATTTGGTACATTGTTACATCTTTGCATAAATCACGCATACAAATTAGTAGATGTTAGTATGACACAACCATACTCGTTTCTAAGTTTAGTGTTTGCTTCTTTAATTGGATATTATGTTTTTAGTGAAACACCTGATCTCTTCACTTGGATTGGTGCTAGTGTTATATTTTTAGGTGTTTTAATCATGTCATATCGTGAAATGAAGCTTGATAAAGAAATTATTAGAAAACGTATAGATATTAAATCTTAATTTTTCCTCTTAAATGTTTTGTAAATATGCCAAACTACAATTAAAATTGTAGTTACTAGGATACATGCAGTTAATGTTCTGTCCCACAAAAATTCCCACGAACCATTACTTAATAACAAAGACCTTCTAAGATTTTCTTCCATCAATCCACCTAAAACAAAAGCTAATATCAAAGGTGGCATTGGAAAATCATATAATCTTAAAAAAGTTGCAACTACAGCAATCCCAATCATTAAATAAATGTCAAAATTATTAAATGACATTACGTAAATCCCAGTAACAGAGAAAAATAAAATTAAAGGAATTAAATAATTTTTAGGAACAGCAAGAATTCTGGCTATATAAGGAATGAGTGGTAAGTTTAATATAAGAAGAATTACCATTCCAATGTACATAGACATAATTATTGACCAAAAAATTTCGGGATTAGTCATATAAAGTCTAGGACCAGGTTGAACACCAAAACCTAAAAGAGCCCCTAGCATTACAGCTGTAGTTCCGCTCCCGGGAATTCCTAAAGTAAGCATTGGTACAAATGAACCTGAACAAGCGGCATTATTTGCAGTTTCTGGTGCGGATAAACCATTTACACTTCCTTTACCAAATTTTTCTTTCTCTTCATCGCTAACTACATTTCGTTCCATTCCATAAGCTAAAAAGGATGCAATAGTTGCACCGGCGCCAGGCAATACTCCGATTAAAAATCCAATTACTGATGATCTTGGTATTGTTTTGTACATCTTGGTTCGCTCTTCTTTATTAATTTTAATAGAACCTAATTCAGTTAATGAAACTTGTTTGGCAGCACTAGTTGGATCATTTCTTTTTAAAATAATTGTTAAAGCTTCACTCATTGCAAAAGTTGCCATTACAACAAGTACAAAGCTAATCCCATCCGTTAAGTTCATATTATTAAATGTAAATCTTGTAATATCAGACAAACTATCTTGGCCAACAGATGCTAACATCAATCCAAGTACTACCATCATCATTGCTTTTAAAAATTGTCCTTTGGATGAAAAAGCAGCAATTGCTGTTAAACCTAAAATCATCAAGGCAAAATAATCAGGTGATCTAAAAGATAAACTTACTTTTGATAAACTTGGTGCCATAAATAATAAATAAATTGCAGATAAAGTTCCACCTGCAAACGAACTCCAGGCTGCAATCGCTAAAGCTTTGCCCGCTTTACCTTGTTGTGCCATAGGATAACCATCAAATGAAGTTGCAACAGTTCCGGGAACACCAGGTGCATTTAATAATATAGAAGAAGTAGAACCACCAAATACTGCTCCATAATAAACTCCAGCCATCAAAATTAATCCTGTTGCAGGATCGAAACCATAGGTAATTGGTATCATCAATGCGATAGCTGTCATTGGCCCAAGACCAGGAAGCATTCCAATGATTGTTCCAAAAAAACAACCAACCATAACCATTAATATGTTCTGAAAAGTAAGTGCGGTTGTTAATCCAATTAATATTCCTTCAATCATCCCATAACTCCTATTGATTGTAAAAATGGATCCCTCAAGTATATATCAAGGATACCATGTAGGAGGTACATAAAGGCAGCAACAAATGGAAAGGACAATAAAAACATTAAAATCCATCTTCTTTCTCCCAAAAAATAATATGACGAAAATAAAAATAAAGACGTAGTTAAAAAATATCCAACTTTTAAAATTGTAGCTCCATAAATAATTGCAATCAGTATAAGTATACCTGTTTTTTTATACTCTAAGCTTTTATGTTCTATTTTAATTGTATTTGGATCTGGTAAAATAAGTTTTAATCCAGAAAAAAATAATCCTGCATAACCTAAATAAATTGGAAATGTTCGTGCATTAAATGGTGCATTTTCATCAAATGCAAATACTTGAATTTGATAAGCAGTATATAAATAAAATGCTGAAAAAATAAAAAAGAGCAGTGATATAATTTTTGTAGTATTTATATTCACTGCTCTAATTTCAAATAATCCTAAGGATTATATAACTCCTAGTTTTTTCATAAGAGCTGTCATTTCTTGAGTTTGTTTTTCTAAGAAAGAAACAAACTTGCCTTCTGGATTATAAATATTAACCCAAGCATTTCTTGCTCTGACAGTTTCCCATTCAGGAGTTTTTTGTACATCGCCAAGCATTTTTGCAATAGCTGATCTATCAGCATTGCTCATACCTGGAGGGCCAAAGAAACCTCTCCAGTTAACGAATTGTACATCGTATCCTTGTTCTTTAAGAGTTGGTGCATCTGGTGCATCAGAAACTCTTGAAGGCGCAGTGATACCAATGATTCTTACTTGGTCTCTTGCACCCATCAATTCACCTAAACCAGTTGATATGATTTGAGTTTCTCCAGATAAAAGTCCAGCTAAAGCTTTTCCACCAGCATCATAAGGAATGTATTGAACTGCATTTGGATCTGCACCTGCAGCTTGGAAAGCTAAAGCACCAATTAAATGGTCCATACTTCCTCTTACTGATCCTCCAGCCATTTTAACTGAATTTGGATCTTTTTTGTATGCATCAACTACATCTTTAAAATTTTTAAAAGATGAACTTTTTGCAACTGCGATAGCACCGTAGTCACCAATTACACCAGCGATTGGCACAACATCTTTATAAGATAAAGTTCCACTTCCTTTTACATAACCTTTGTGTCTAGTAATTGATCTTAATACTAATGGTGTTGATTGAACTAAAACTGTATTAGCAGGTTTAGTATTGATCATGTAAGCTAACGCTTTACCACCACCACCACCTGACATATTTTCAAATGATGCACTACTTAACATTCCAGCTTTTGTTAAAGCTTCTCCAGTACCTCTAGCGGTTCCATCCCAACCACCACCAGCACCACCACCAATCACAAAGTGCAATTTATCAATTGCTACTGAGCTTGTAGTTGTTGCTGAGAATAATAGGATTGCTGAGAATAATACTGAAACTATTTTTTTTAAGTTTTTCATTATTTATCCCTCTCTAATTTAAAAACGTTAGTTAATTATAGTCTTAATGTTTATTCAACCTGTAATTAAGTAACACAACTTTCAATTGAAACTACTTTAGCAAAAAAAATATCAATCTAATATGATGTTTTATTTTTTATACAGATTAAAGTTTCACTTAATTCACTAGTTTTAATTTCTTTTTTCTTATCTTTTAGAAAATTGATAATAGAAGCTTAATAAATGATTAAACATCAAATCAAATCTTATCTTGAAAATACTAAACAAGTATTTTCAATTAAATTTATTTCTGTTCTGATAATTTCTTTTCCTAGCGCAATTATTGCTGACTATTTTAATATTCCTCTTGCTTGGTTTTTGGGTCCAATGATAATCACATCAATTGCTGCTTTATCAGGTCTTAAAATTGTTATGCCAAAAATTGTATTAAGTTTTATCTTGATAATTTTAGGTTTGCATATTGGAAATTACATAGACCAAAATCTATTTAATCAAATGCTTGATTGGATTTGGACTTCATTAATTATGTTAATCTACATAATAATTTGTATTTTAGTTGTCGCTAAATACCTCCAAAAATTTGCAAGTTATGGAGAAAAAGCTTCAATATTTTCAGCAGCACCTGGTGCACTTGGTCCATTAATGATTTTAGCAGAAAATGAAAAAACAGATTTATCTCAGGTTGCAACTTCTCACTTAATTAGATTAATAATCATAATAACTGTCATTCCATTTATTATAGTTAATAATACTGACAACAGTGTTTTGTTAAATGATGACTTCAATTATTTAGCTCAAAATCATTTCAATTTAATTTTACTTATTTTTGCTTCTTTGTTTTTTATAATTGTTTTTGATAAAATTAGAATACCTGCAGCTTTACTATCTGGAACATTATTTGCGAGTGGTTTGTTACAAATTACGGATATAGCCTCATATAAACTACCAGATGAAACAGTAAATTTTTGTTTGCTAATTCTCGGCTCTTCAGTTGGTTGTAGATTTGCTGAAAAAACTGTTAAAGAGATAGCTAATAATTCTCTTCATAGTATTGTGGCTACTACTATTTTGGTAGTATTAGGTTTGTTTGCAGCCTATGTTGCAACATTCTTTGTAGAGACAAATATTTTAACTTTAATATTATCCTATAGTCCTGGTGGAATTTATGAGGTGGCAGTTATAGCAATTGCTTTTGATCTAGACCCAGATTTTGTTGCTTTTCACCATATAATAAGATTACTTTTTATACTTTTCACAGTTCCTGTATTTTTAAGAGTGTTAGAAAAAATTAAGAAATAATTTCAGAAAGTCTTTCAAAAACTTTTTCTGCTGAGAGTTTAGATAATTCAGGAGCTTGTATTGCTTTAAAATTTTCCCTTTCGATACTTACTTTAAAAGGAGTTGTGTGAGATCCAAATAAAGCAATTCCTTTTGAACCTAAGTGTGCTGTCATATGCGCTGGTCCAGTATCGTTAGCAACAACAAATGAACTATCTTTAATCAATGCAGCTAGCTGAGAGATATCTAAAGCTTTACCATTATCTAAAACACAAAGTGCATTAATATTTGATGCTTCTTTAATTTCACTCGGTCCAGGTGCAATTACTACTTTAAATTTGTATTCTGATTTTTCATTAATCATAGAAATTAACTCATTATAATAAGGCCATTTCTTTGAGGTTAAATGAGTCGAACAAAATGGAAAAAGAAGAATATATTTATCTAATTGATGGTGATTTTTTATTTGAGATATGTCTGTTATGCTCCATGAAAAATCAGGGTTCAAAGTATGATTTGTGTTGATGCCTGAACTTTTTAATTGATAATCAAATCTAGATAGAACAGAGTCTTTATCAAAATCTTGTTTTGTAGTCCCTTCAGGTAAAGTGGTTTCTGTTGATGACCAAGTATCTTTTGTTACTTTTGGAAATAAAATTTTTTTATAAAAAGCTGTTCTACTTGAATTCTGTAGATCGTAAACTTTAGAAAATTTATATTTTTTTATATTTTTCATTAATGAATATAAATAAATCAGGTTTAGTCTTGATAATCGCTTATCTAAAATAACATGAGAAATATGTGGATTTTTTTTAAATAAATCAAAGTAGGGTTTAGTTGTTAGCAAATAAATTTCATCTCCTTTATGATTCTCAGAAATATCTTGAATTGCACCACAAGCTTGAGCTATATCACCTAAAGATCCGTGTTTAATGATTAAAATATTAGACATATTTCTAACAACTTAACATAGTATAAAATTTTATGAATAAAATTATAGTTGAAGTATCAATTGGAGAATTATTAGATAAAATTTCTATATTAGAAATTAAGCAAGAAAAAATTAAAGATCCTGAGAAGCTAAAATTTATATCTGATGAACACTCTATTTTAAAAGAACAATTTGATAAGAATGTAAAATCAGATGAAGTGCTTGATAATTTATTTCAGTCTCTAAAAGACATTAATTCAAAACTTTGGGTCATTGAAGATGATAAGAGAAAATGTGAAAAAGATAAGGATTTCACTGAAAAATTTATTAAGCTTTCAAGAGATGTTCATTTTCTAAATGATGACAGAGCTAAAATTAAATTAAAAATAAATAACCATACAGGATCAAAAATTAAAGAAATCAAAGAATACACTAGTTATTAATTTAACTATATAAATGAAATAAGCCTATCATAAATTATTTATAGCTATTATAGATTCAGTGTATTTTGAACACTTAGTGAGTCTAATTGGAAAATCTTGTAATTTAGGAAATATTTCTTCTCTAAAAGTATTATCCAATATAAGAGGATATTTAAATTCAAAAACCTCAAAAGGTAGTTTTATCTGCTTTTGTTTAAACCCATATTTATTTTTATCAAAATTAACATGTGTGCATGAAATTTCTTTATCAAAAGTTAATCTTATTCCTGATGAATGTCTAAGATATTGTCTTTGATAAGTAACATTTGAACATACAGATAGATTTAAATTATACTTTGAAAGTAATTTTTTTTTAGTAAATTCTAATTTATCTTCAAAATTAAGATTAGTTTTATCTAAAGAATTATCTTTTGATTTAAACCCATTAAAACCTAATTTATATTTGAATTCAAAATTCGAGTTATCAAAATTATCATTATACCATCTGATTCTGGGTTTAAGCCGACAAAAATCGCCATCTATATTTGATTTTGCAAAACTATAATTGTAATCATCAAAATAAATTGATGAAATTTTTCTTTTTTCATAGCACTTGTAAAACCCTAATATATTAAAAATACCTTTAAAAAAATTCGATTGGCCAACGTTTATTTTTGATTTTCTCTCATATCTAGATTGAGATTTAGATCTTTTAGCCAAATCATTAACTAAATTTGTTATGTTGTTTTGAGAATATTGCATAAATTAATTTAATAAATTGCCAATTTCATTAGAATTTATGTTTGATTGAATATTTTTCTGATTTACTATTAAAATGTTATCTTCTGCATTAATGACAGCTTTTTTATCTAACTCAATTTTTGAAAAATTTTTAAATGAATTAATTTTTAATTCAGCTGGTCCAAAAAAAAACTTTTTAATATAGGCAGCCGCATATATTTTAGCATTTGATATTTCTAAATTATCTATTTCTACATATGAAGCATCTTTGGAAACGACACCTATATTTATATTGCTTCCATTAATATTTTTTAAATTTACATTGGATTGCTCGCCAAAACTCGCAAGTTTATCCCCTATTTCGACACCATAAAGATGATCTCCTTTAATTGTTGCACCCGATGTATCAAGACAATCATTAAAAGCTTTAATGCAGGAAATTTTAGTGAAAAGTAAATTTCCAAAATCAACATCTATACCATCAGACTCGCTATCCAAAATTTCTAAATTATTTATAAAACTTTTTGAGTTAACAAGATTTATTGCGTCTTCACCTTTTGATGAAATTATTTCAACATCATTAATTTTTACGCTTGAATTTATAGCATTTATAGATCCAGTCCAATTTAATCCATCAATTTTAATATTTTTCAAATTTTTAAATTTAATATTTTGTAGGTCTAAAATTCCTTCTAGTTGAACAATCATTCCATTTCCCTGAATTAATATTTTTTTTTCAGATCCTTGAAAATGATTTTCTCCTTTTAAATATAAAATGGCCCCATCTTCTAATAAAATTGTTTTATCAATAATTTTAAAATCTTTTAACATCCATAAACCTTTGGAAAATATTATTTTATCTAATTTTTCAACGTCGCCTAAATCAGCTAAAGATTTAAATTCTTTTTTTTCAATTTTTTTTTGAATAAAATCAAGATTATTTGTATCCCTTTTTAATAGTGCGAAATTTTTGAATGAATTTAATTTTATTCTAATTAACTTGGCTCTTTTTATTATTGGTTCTAAGTCAAAATAATAAGGTAAAAAACCTTTAAAAAATACTCTATCAAAATTTGAATACTCAGAATAAACAAGTTCATTGAATGGTTCAATTTTCTTTTCTACAATATCATTAATAATATCAAGATACTCTTTTGAGGTATATTTTTCTAAATAGTCTAAATAAAGTTTTATAAATTCATTATTTTTTTCATTAAAAAAAACTTTAAGCCAATCTTTATCTTCACAAACGTATCCACAATTTATGTTGTTATTCTCAAAAAAATCTAAAAAAATAAATTCCTCATAACCACTGCCTATATGTGCATCAAAAGCTATAGGTTCAAATAAGCCATTAGAGGGATTGTAATAAAGTTTAACTGACTTTGGTACAGCTGCATGATAACCCTTCAATACATCTGCTATTGCAAAAAACTTTGCCCACATTTCAATATCAAAGTAATTAGAAATTTCATATTGTCTTTTAGTTGAGCTTTTTTTTAATAACTCTAAATTTTCTCTTGATGTGATGTATATATCTGGATAATTAGATATCCATTTATTTTCTGAATAAAAATCATAAGTTAACATTGGAAAGATTTGATTTAAATTTTCTTCAATACCAACTATTGGCCCATCTTTTCTACCTTGTCTTTCTAGAAGTTCTTTTGAAAACCCTTCTTCTATTACAAATAGTCCAAGTTTTTTTGAATTTCTTAAGAGATTTATTGGTAATATTTTTAAATGTATCAGACCTTCTTTTTTAATAATCTCATGAAATAATAATTCCCAACCAAAATTTCTAGTAATTGGTTTCTGTATAGACATTTCTTCCATGCCAAATATAAAATTATCATTTCTTACATCAACCTTATATGACATTTGATCCATATCAAGCCTATGCATCTCTCTATCTCCTTTTGCTCTAATTTTTACTTTAATTAATTCTGTTTCTTCATTCTCATTTTCAGTTATTTTAATTCTTGCATTAGCGTATGATGGAATATCGTTATCAACTATTCGTTTTCGTTGTGCTTCCAAAATTTTTAAATTTTTAAAATTAATTATTATTTCAACATTTGGAATTTTTTTTTTCTTAAATTTATTAATAGTGCCGATATAAAATACTTTAAAAATTTTTGTTGGAGTATTGGCAACAAAATGATTATATTTTTCTTCAAAACCCATCATCTGAATGAAATTTTCAAAAATTACTGCTCTTCTTATATGAGATGTGTCACCAAAAAAAAGAATTGTGATTACTAAAATTACAGAAATAAAACCAGTTATAGCAAAAAAAGTTTTAGATAATCTTAAACAAAAATTTAAAAATTTTGTTAACATTTATATTATTATAATGCTATAGGAACACCCTTGGTCAAATTTATTTTTAATTCACTAATATCAATTTTTTGAATTTCTGAAATTATTAGTTCTGATACATTGTGATCATCAACACCAGAAATTATAAAAGTTAAAAATATTTTATCATTTTCTTTACTCATAGATTTAAGATTCAATGTAAATTTTTCTTTTTTAAATAAATCTATTATTTTTTTTTCTACTTCATCAATTGAGTTAATTGGACATTCGAGATTTAACATATCTACATCTATATTTATGCCCTTTTTTTTTCTTAATAATGATTGAATGTAGATAAATAAAGTTGCAAAAATTGTTAATATTATTGCTGGGATCAACTGTCCTGCTCCAGATGCAAGCCCTACAGCAATAATTAAAAAAAGAAAAACAAGTTCTTCTGGTTCTTTAATTGCTGCTCTAAAACGTACCACTGAAAGAGCTCCTACAAGTCCCAAAGATAATGCCAATGAAAACTTTACAACAGTGATAACAATTGTTGTTGTTATTGCTAATAAAACAAAAATATTAGAAAAATTCTCCTTATTATTAATTGATTGGCCAAATTTTCTATATACATGCCTTATTACCAGCGAGCAAATAGTTGCGACTATTAATGAAAGCAAAAGGCTATTTAGAGATATATCTATTTCAAAATTTTGTAAGTCTTTAATTGTAAGATTGTTCATTAATTTACTATATTAATTTTAATAAAAAATAGCGATAAGAAATAAACACAAATTAGTCTTAGTAACTCTATGAAATTTTAGGAAACCAGTCCTGACGTAATTTATCGCCAGGCTTTAAATTAATCCCATCAAATGGAGGGGATGTTGGCCCTCCTCTATCAATATATTTTACATCATCTCCTATAAATCGCATCGAAAATGCTCTTCGTGATTTAGAAGAATTGTTTCCTGTTGAACCATGAACAGTTTTAAAATTAAACAAAACAGCATCACCTAAACTTAATTCTGGAATTAAAATATTTTTTTCAAATTCTTTTGATGATGGTAAATCCATATAAGAGCTATCATCATGGTACCAAGAATGATTATTGGACCATTTTGTGGGTCTAATTAACTTTGACCATTTGTGAGATCCTAAAATTAATTTAAGATTATTTTTTTGATCAACTGCATCTAATGGAATCCAAAAACTTCCAGTATCATTGCCATCAACACAATAATAAGGCATATCTTGATGCCATGGTGTTTCTTTACTAGTACCTGCATCCTTTATGAAAATATGTTCATGAAAAATTTGAGTAGATTTAGAATTAGTTGCTTCTGCAAATATTTGAGCTCCAGGTGAATAATATAAACAATCCTTAAATTCTTCTATCCTTTCCCAGTTACAATAATCCTCAAAAAATCTTCCATTATCATCAGTTACATTTTCTCTTCCGTGCTTACTTGGATTGTCTAAAACTTTTTGGAATCCTTTTCTAAGTGGCTCAATCCAATCTTTAAATAAATCCTTAATTATTATAACACCATCATTTTGATAATCTTTAATTTGTCTATCAGATAAAAACATTTTTATTGTTGAAAGCTATACTTTTTCTCTAAATATTTAATCACATTATGGATGATGAAAGTCATGAACAAATAAATTCCACCAGCAACAATGAATACTTCGATTGGTTTAAAAGTTGTTGAAATTATATATTTAGCAACACCAGTTAAATCCATTAGGGTAACTGTGCTTGCAAGTGAAGTACCTTTCATCATCAATATTATTTCATTTCCATAAGCAGGAAGTGATTGTCGAATAGCGATTGGAATTTGGATTTTATAAAAGATAATTTTATTTGATATTCCCAAGCTTTTTCCAGCCTCGATTATACCTGGTTTTATTGTTTGAAATGCTGATCTTAAAATTTCTGAGGTATATGCTCCAGTGTTTAAAGTAAAAGCTATAATTGCACACCAATAAGGTTCTTTTAAAATTATCCATAGGAATGTTGTTCTTAAATATTCAATTTGACCCAATCCAAAATAAATTATGAAAATCTGGACCAATAAAGGTGTTCCTCTAAATATATATGAATAACCATAAGCAAATTTATTAATAAATATATTTTTATTTAATCTTAAAATTGCAAAAAAAAGACCTAGGAATAATCCAAAAAATAATGATGCTGATAATAATTTTAAAGTAACTACAGTTGCTTCTAAAAGCTTAGGGAAACTAGTAATCATTAACTCAAAATCCATTAATACCCCCTGCTATACCTAACTTCTAACTTATTAATTAATTTCATACTCACGTAAGTAAGCAACAGATATAAAACCGCTGCAAAAGAATAAAAGAACAGTGGATCCCGTGTTGAGCCAGCTGCAATATAAGATTGTCTCATTATTTCTACTAATCCTGTTACTGAAATAAGAGATGTGTCTTTTAATGTTATTTGCCAAACATTACTTAAATTTGGAATAGCTAACCTTAGCATTTGAGGTAAAATTATTTTATAAAATTGCCCAAACTTATTTATTCCAAGTACTTTTGCTGCTTCAAACTGCCCTTTGTCTATTGATTGAATTGCTCCCCGAAATACTTCAGTTGAATAAGCTCCAGAAATAATACCTATAGCCATTGAACCAGTAATAAATGCGTTAATCTCTATGTATTCATAATAACCAAAAATTGATGCTACATACATGATTGCACCACTTCCCCCAAAAAAGAAAAGATAAATAACTAATAGTTCAGGTACTCCTCGGATTACTGTTGTATAAAAATTACCAACTAAATTTAAAGTTTTATATTTTGAAAGTTTTAAAGGCGTAAAAATTAATGCAAAAAAGAAACCAACTAACATTGCTGTAATCGATACAGCAATTGTCATTAAGGTTGCGTAAAATAACTCGTCACCCCAACCTGTTTTACCAAATGCGAGAAGTTCCATATAGATTGGCGACTATATATTATAGTCGCCAGATCTGAAATGAATTACATAGAAGCGTCGAAACCAAAGTGCTTAATAGCAAGTTTGCTAATAATTCCTTGTTTTCTAGCTTTATTAATTGCTTTATTGAAGTCTTTTAAGATTTTGGCATCTCTTTTTCCAATCGCACTATCGCTAGCTTGTCTGATACCAACACCTACACCATTACCAAATGCACCACCTGAAAAAGTTGGTCCAACTAATACAACTGGTTTACCTGATTTATCTGCATAATCTGTAAATGCAACTGCTGCAGCTAAAGCAACATCACATCTTCCAGATGTTAAATCTAGGTTAACTTCATCTTGAGTTTTATAAGTTCTAACATTTACACTTCCTACGTCACCTGACTCTAAAAAGTTTTGGTGAATTGTTCCTGT
Source organism: uncultured Pelagibacteraceae bacterium (assembly GCA_902617805.1). Lineage (GTDB taxonomy): Bacteria > Pseudomonadota > Alphaproteobacteria > Pelagibacterales > Pelagibacteraceae > Pelagibacter. The sequence goes on along the minus strand of CACMYF010000004.1, from coordinate 16,633 downwards.
TTGAGTACATACTGTTTTACCAGCAAGTGCTTCTGTTAATGTTTTAAGAGCTTTTTTAACATCAGATCCACCCAATGATAAATTAATACCTTCTGGTGTATCCATGCCCTCTAAGCTTGAACCTTTCATTACCGCAAGAGAAGCTACTTCATCAGCGTAACCTTGTGAAAACGTAATTGTTTTTTGTCTTTCAGCTGTAATAGACATTCCAGCCATTATTGCATCAAACTTTCTCATTACTAGAGCGGGTATCATTCCATCCCAATCTTGTTCAACAATTGTACAGTCATACTTCATAATTTTGCAAAGTTCTTGAGCAAGCTCAACCTCAAAACCAATAAGATTACCTGATGCATCCTTTGAATTCCATGGAGGGTAAGCTCCTTCAGTTCCAATTTTTATTTTTTCAGCAGAAACATTTCCAATGATAAATAAAGAAGCAAGAACTGTTAAAATAGTTTTTTTGAATATATTCATTATTTTCTCCTTTAATTAAGAAGAATTATTTCACAAATTTAAATAAGAAAAAAGTAAAATTAATGATTAATTGATGAAGAAAAATTCCAAGAGCAATCAAAACTAGGTATGTAAACTCTTGCTAATTTTGCGTTTCCAAAATTTTGGTTAAAAACATTCAACCAATTTTCAACCTGTTGTGGTTTTTTATCCTGACTCCCTACTTGAGCTGTAATAACTCCCTTCGGTTTTAATATTCTGACTAATGAATCCATATTTTTTGCAGCTAAATCTATACAAAATTGATCGTCATTTAGATCAACAAAAATATGATCATAAGTATCATCACTTACTGATTTAATACTTTCGAAAGCATCACCCCATACACATTTCACTGAATTTTTTTCTGTTGCTTTTTTTCCAATATCTCCAAGATGTTTATTACAAACATCCACAACTTCAGGATCTAGTTCGTACCAATCTATAAAGTTAAAATTTTTTGAAATACATTCTCTTGCAACCCCACCATCACCACCACCAATAATTGCAGCTCTTTCATTGTCTTTATTTAAATCTAGACCAGAACCTACAAAGGTTGAGCTATATAAATGTTCGTCAGTAGCGGCAACTTGTATCTCGCCATCTATAAATAAAGACTTACCAAATTGTTCTAAATCTAAAATCTCAATATGTTGACCTACTTTAGATTTAAAATCTTCTAAAACATCATTTACTACATATGATTTTTGTAAGCCTGGCGAACTGTAAATATCATGATACAGAGATTTTGTGTCTCTATTAAATTCTTTTTTAACTATTCTTTTATGTTCAAATTCTTTTTTTATTATATCAATTGCAACTGATGGGCTTACTTTTCCACATGTAAAAAAATCAAAACTAATAATTCCTTTTTCAGGGAAAGTATGAAAACTGATGTGACTTTCTGCTAACAATGCAAGAATTGTAAAACCTTGGGGTTCAAATTTATATTTTGAAATATTTAAAATTGTTACTTTTGCAGCTTTTGCAATATCATGAATTACTTTTTCAAATACAGATGGATCATACTCTTTAGTTGTTCCAATGATGTCTAGAGTAATATGCTCACCAACTTTAGTCATATAACTAACTGCTTTTATAATTTTTAACTTTTTCTAAGATTTTTTTCATTTCAGCTAATGAAAGATTCTTAGGTTCACCCATCTTTAAAGCAATAATATATTGATGGCAAATATTTTCTACCTCTTGAGCAAGCTCGAAAGCTTTAGATAAATTTTCTCCAAATGCAACCTGTCCATGGTTTGCCATAAGACATGCCTTCCTATCTTTTAAAGCTTTAATCATATTCACTGAAAGTTCATGGGTACCAAAAGTTGCATATTCAGAGCATCTAATATCTTCACCACCTGCAAGGGCAATCATGTAATGAAATGGTGGGATAGTTTTCCCGTGACTAGATACTGCTGTAGCATGAGGTGAATGAGCATGGACTATTGCTTTTGCTTCCCACTTGTTTTTATAAATATCTTGGTGAAAACGCCATTCTGATGATGGATTTTTTCCAGAATTAAACCAAGATAAGAAGTCTTTTTCTTCGGTTAAAGATAAAAAAACAATATCTTCTGGTTTTAAAGATTCATACTTCTTTCCAGATGGAGTTATAAAAAAACCCTCAATACCATCTTCAATTCCTCTCACAGAAATATTTCCTGATCTTAAAGGAGATAAATTAGTTGTATTCAGTTTAATTGAATACTCAATTACCTCTTCTCTTTGTTTTAAATTTTTCATTTAAATAATTTTCTTAATCCATCGAAAGAAGCCTCTGAAATCCCTCTTTCAGTTATTAATCCAGTTACATATTTTGCAGGCGTTACATCAAAAGCTAAATTCATAGCTTTACTTTTGGTTGGGTATATCAAAACTTTCTTAATTTCATTATTCTCATCTATTCCCTCAACATGAGATAATTCCTCTGAATTTCTTTCTTCAATGGGAATATTTTTTGCATCTTTGATGTCCCAATCAATTGTTGAGCTTGGAAGAGCCACATAAAAAGGAACATTATTATCATGAGCAGCTAATGCTTTAAGGTAAGTTCCAATTTTATTACAAACATCTCCATTGGATAAAGTCCTATCAGTACCTACAATACACATATCAACTTGACCCCTTTGCATTAAAATACCCCCTGTATTATCAGCGATAATAGTATTGGAAATTTCCTCTTCGTTTAATTCGTATGAAGTTAAGTTTGCACCTTGATTTCTTGGTCTTGTTTCATCTACCCATACATGGACTGGTATACCTTTTTTATGAGCATGGTAAATTGGTGATGTAGCTGTACCCCAATTAATTGTTGCTAACCAACCAGCATTACAATGTGTTAATATATTTACAGTATCTTTCTTTTTATTATAAATTTCTTCAATTATTTTTAATCCATTAACACCAATTTTTTCACAAAACTTTTCATCTTCATCGCATATTTCTTTTGCTTCATTCAGGGCAATACTTAGTATTTGATCGCTATTAATTCCTGATAATTTTTTCATCATACGATTTACAGCCCATTTTAAATTAATAGCAGTAGGTCTTGATTGAATTAATTCTTCTGCACTTTTTTTTATAAATTCTGGATCATTATTTTCTTGTACTGCTAAAACTATACCGTAAGCAGCCGTACCACCAATTAGAGGTGCACCTCTTACCTCCATTACTTTAATTGCATTAATTGCATCTTTTACTGATTTGAGATCTTTTATTATAAATTGATGAGGAAGTTTCGTTTGATCAATTATTTTAACAACATTTCCCTGATACCATATTGTTCGATATTCTTTTCCTTTTATTTTCATTAGAAATTATCCCTGCTCTTCAATATATTTTTTTATAATTTTTTTTGTTTCATTAATTCTGCAGTCTTTTCTATAAGTATTGTGACCCTCACCACATTTGTACTCTATAATATTAACTGTATTTGGTGATTTTTCCTTTAGAAACATAAGTTCTTTTGATCTGTTAAATTTATCATCTTCATATGCAAAAATAAGAGCTTTAATTAATTCTGCTTCTTTTATCTGCTTAACCTGCTTAGGTCTAATTTCCTTTCTCCATACTGGATATTTATTAATTTCATGCCTTGGTCCACAACACGCTGGAGCAAAAACAATTGCTGAATTAAATTTTTTCCCTACTTTTGGCATTAACATAAGTGAAGACCAGCCACCAGCAGAAACTCCTGAAAGAAAAATATTTTTAGGCTTGATACCATTATCTAGTAATTGATCTAAAACATTCTCAATTTCATTAACTCTTTTTTCAATATATGAGCCAGGTTTATTTCCATCAGTTGATTTAGAACACAAATAATAAAAGAAAACGTTATCAATTTCAGTTAAGCTTAACAAAGAATTTGGAATAGCGTTATATTTTCTTTTACATTTTTCTTTTTTTTGTGGCCTAGTTGTTCCATGAGAAAATATAATAATTTTTACATTTTCTGAATTATTTAAGCTTATATCAGGTGTTTTTCCTTTATAAGATTTTGAAATTGGCTGTAAATTAAATTTATTCTTCTCATTATCAATAACAAATCCACTTAGGTTTTTTGAGTAAGAACAAGAAATAAATAAAAAGTAAATTAAAAATGTAAAAATTATTTTTTTCACTTATTTAAGACTCTTCCAGCTACTGTCTTGAGTTTCTCAATTGTTTTTTCTGTTCTTTTTTCTGGAGCGGTAATAATTGCTACATCTAAACAATTATTAGTGGGATCATTTGGGTCAATATGATTTTCAAAATTATCAATCAAATTTTTAATCATAATTTTTGCTTTTTCAGCGTTTCCTAGTAAAACCTTGATCACTTGTTGAACATCAACATTTTCATGATCTGGGTGCCAACAGTCAAAATCTGTTACCATAGAAACTGATGCATATCTAATTTCGGCTTCTCTCGCTAACTTTGCTTCTGGCATATTGGTCATTCCAATTACATCTGCTTTCCAAGATCTATATAAATTTGATTCGGCTAATGTAGAGAATTGAGGTCCTTCCATAACAACATAGGTTCCATTTCTTTCATAATCTATATTTGATTTTTTAATTGCTTCTTCACAAGCATTCATTAATCCATTAGAAGTAGGGTGAGCCATTGACACATGTGCTACAATTTCATCATCAAAAAAAGTTTTAGCTCTTGCAAAAGTTCGATCAATAAATTGATCTACTATTACAAATTTTCCAGGTGGCAAATCTGCTTTTAGTGAACCAACTGCAGATACAGAAACAATATCTGTAACTCCTAGTTGTTTAAGTGCATCTATATTTGCTCTAAAATTAATATTTGAGGGAGAAACAAAGTGCCCCCTTCCATGCCTTGGTAAAAAATAAACCTCCTTATTATTGTAATTAGTTTTTAATATCTGATCTGATGGTTTTCCCCATGGAGTTTGTAGATCAAGCAATTCTCTATTTTTGAATTCTTCAACATCGTAGAGACCACTTCCTCCAATAATTGCTAATTTACCTGTTGTCATAATTAAAAATTTATTTATTTATACTTTTATATTTAACTATTATGAATTTAAAAGATTATATTAGATCAATTCCAGATTATCCAAAAAAAGGTATTTTATTTAGAGATATTACAACCTTAATAAAAGATGCTAATGCATTTTCTGAAACAATCAATCAAATAGTAGAAAGATCAAAAAAATTTAATTTTACAAAAATTGCAGCAATAGAATCTAGAGGGTTTGTGTTTGCTTCAGCAGTTTCTTTTATATTAAAAAAACCGTTTATAATGCTCAGAAAAAAAAATAAATTACCTGCTGATGTTCATTCGGTAAACTTTGAGCTAGAATACGGATCTGCAACAATAGAGGTACATAAAGATTCTATAAACGAGAGAGATACTGTTCTAATTATTGATGATTTAATTGCAACAGGTGGAACGGCAGAAGCTGCTGCAAAACTTGTCGAAATTTCAAAAGGAAAAGTTGCTGCTTTTATATTTGTTATTAATCTATTTGATTTAGGTGGCTCAGATAATTTAATAAAAAAAAATTATAATATTGAAAATTTAATGGATTTTCCAGGACATTAAATTTTTATATTTGGTCTAAAAAAAGATTTTCTCCCCATTGCTGCATTTAAATATCCCATGGCTCTATGTAAATATATGCTTCTTTTTTTTGAGTTAAAAATAATTAAGTATAGAAGAAATCTTAATATTGCGGATAAAAAAGTTGGTAAACCATTTAATAAAGCAACTAAATAACCTTTGTGTTTTCTTTGAAAATAAAATTTTGACCATATCCAATGCCAATTCCTGGAAAGCTCAACTTCTTCTGAAAATTTTTGACTAACTGCCTTTCCACCTAAATGATTAACTTTGGATTTTGGAACTACATAAATATTCTCATTAGCATCAACTAATCTTTTACAAAAATCATCATTTTCCAAATATAAAAAAATATTTTCATCAAAAAATTTAAAATTTTTAAAATCATCCATCTGATTTATTTTTTTCACGTTCAAAAGCATTGCAAATCCATCGACACTTTTAACTTTGAAAGGATTAATAAAATTTTCATTATTTTTATTTTCATCAAATAATTTATAATTCATTTGAATATCTGATTTAATAATAGGAGCAATTACAGCAAATGATTCCATTTCTTTTGAAGAGCTAATCAATTCGTCGATTGTATCGTTTTCTAAAACAACATCAGGGTTTAAAATTAAAGCGTAATCAGTTGAGGAATGTTTTAGGCCTAAATTATTTCCAGCTCCCATGCCTAGATTTTCAAGAGACAAAATACATTTCGCATTAATATATTTTTCCTCTATGCTTAATTTAAATTCCTTGTTTCCTGAATTATCAACAACCAAAATATTAATATCTTTTGGGATTGACTCTATACAGTTGTGTATCACCTCTTCACTGATATAACTCACTATAACTACAGATAAATTTTGCCTAGATATTGACATAAGTGTTAGTTAAATGAACTATACTAATACTTTTTACTAATGTAAAAATAATTTAATCAATGAAAAAAATAATTGTAACCGGTGGGCTTGGATTTATTGGAAGTAATTTAATTGATTTATTAATTAAAAAAAATTTCTCAGTAATTAATATTGATAAAATTTCATATTCATCAAATTTTTATAATTTAAAAGAATATAATAATTCAAATAAATATAAATTTATAAGATGTAACATTGGTGAAAGGAAATTTAAAAAAATACTTTTTAAATATAAGCCTATATGTATTTTTAATTTAGCTGCAGAAACTCATGTGGATAGATCTATCGATAATCCAGAACATTTTATTCAAAGTAATATAGTTGGTGTTTATAAATTATTGGAATACTTTAAAGAGTATTCCCAAAAATTTAGTTCAAAATTAATACATATTTCTACAGATGAAGTTTACGGAGATATTTTAAAAGGAAGAACTTCAGAGAAATATCCCTACAACCCTAGCTCACCATATGCAGCAAGTAAAGCTGCTTCAGATCATTTAGTTCAATCCTATGTTAGAACTTATAAAATTCCTGCAATAATTACCAACTGCTCAAATAATTATGGACCAAAACAACATCCAGAAAAATTAATCCCTAAGTTAATTTATAATATTTTAAACAATAAGTCTTTGCCAATATATGGAAAAGGCTTGAATTCAAGAGAATGGATATTTGTAAAAGATCATTGCGAAGCTTTAATTAAAATATTTAAAAAAGGTAAGATTGGTAATTTTTACAATATTGGTTCAAATAAGAATTTAACAAATCTTAAAGTTTGCGAGCATTTAATAAGTGTTGCAAAAAAAAATTCAATTTTAGGAACTAAAGTTAAAATAAATTTTATTAAAGATAGACCTGGGCATGATATTAGATACGCTTTAAATAGTAATAAAATTAGGAAAGAATTAAATTGGAAGCCAAGAATTAATTTTAAAGAAGGAATTAAAGAAACATTTGATTGGTATAATAAAAACAGAAAATACTATAAATCAATTTCAAAAAAAGATATTTTAAAAAGATTGGGTAATAAATGATCAAAAAAGGAATAATACTAGCAGGAGGAATGGGAACTAGAATGAGTCCATTAACTAAAGCTGTGAACAAACAATTGCTACCAATTTATGATAAACCTTTGATATTTTATCCATTATCTATTTTAATGTTAGCAAAAATTAGAGATGTACTAATTATAGTTAATAAAGGTCAGCTAGATCAATATAGAAAATTAATTCCCGATGGAAAAAAACTTGGGATGAAGATTGATTACATCGAACAAGATAAGCCTCGTGGGTTACCAGATGCTTTCATTTTAGGAAAAAAATTTATTAAAAAAGATAACGTTGCTATGATTTTAGGTGATAATTTTTTTTACGGTCAATCTTTGAGTAAAATGCTTTTTGATTGTGTAAAAATAAAAAAAGGTGCGAAAGTTGTACTTCATAAAGTTTCTAATCCTGAAAAATTTGGAGTAGCAACAGTTAAAGGAAAGAAAATTTTATCTATAAAAGAAAAACCAATAAATTCTAAATCAGATTTAGCAGTAACAGGATTGTATTTTTTTGACAATAAAGTTATAAAATTTGCAAATAAACTTAAGCCCTCTAAAAGAAATGAGCTTGAAATAGTTGATTTATTAAATAGTTACAGAAAAATTAATCAGCTATCTTCTGAATTTTTAGGAAGAGGTGGAGCATGGTTAGATACTGGTTCAATAGAAGATTTTTATAAAACAAGTAACTTTGTTTCAGCTATTGAAAATTTACAAGGTTTTAAAATAGCATGTTTAGAGGAGATAGCTTTAAAAAATAATTGGATAAATAAAAAAAAGGTTTACGAAGCTATAAAATTTTATGGAAATTGTGATTATTCTAAATATCTAAAAAAAATCATATCTTAATGATTCAAAAAACAAAATTTAAAGATCTTTTTTTAATAAAAAATAATACCTATAAAGATCAAAGAGGATATTTCAAAGAATTAATAAGAGAAAATAAACTTAAAAAAAAATTTCCATTTTTAGTTATGTCTTACTCAAAAAAAAATGTTGTAAGAGGTCTTCATATTCAGACAAAAAAACCTCAGGGTAAACTCGTAACTGTAATAAAAGGAAAAATTTTTGATGTCGCATTAGATTTAAGAAAAAAATCTAAGACTTTTGGAAAAGTTTATAGTTGCGTGCTAAGTGAAAAAAAATCAAACTCAATATTTATACCAGCAGGGTTTGCTCATGGTTTTCAATCCCTAGACAGAGAAACTTATGTTATCTACAGCTGCACAAAATACAGAGACCAAAAAAGTGAAATAACAATAGATATTAATGACAATAATTTAAAAATTAAATGGCCATCTAAAATTCAAATTTTATCAAACAAAGATAAAAATGGAATTTCCTTTTTAAATTATAAAAAAAATTTTATTAAATGAAAAATCTCATTTTAGTTACTGGGGGTCAAGGTAGATTTGCAAAGGTTTTAAAAAAAAATAATAAATTTCTGAAACTTTATTTTGCGACAAAAAAAGAGTGCAATATTTTAAATATTAAATCTCTTGAAAAAATAATTAAAAAATTAAAGCCAAAAATGATTTTACATTGTGCGGGTTTGTCAAGACCAATGGATATTCATCAAAAAAATATTGAGAGGAGTATTGATTTAAACATTGTTGGAACTGCAAATGTTGTCAAAGTTTGTAAAAAAAATAATATTAAAATAATTTATTTTTCGACAGGATATGTTTATGAAGGCAAAAAAGGAAATTATTCAGAAAATGACCCCGTGAAACCATTTAATAATTACGGTTTGTCAAAACTTGGTGGAGAATGTGCTGTGATGATGTATAAAAATTCTCTTATTCTAAGAATAACAATGACTGAAAGTCCGTTTGCACATAAAAAAGCATACACTAATCTAAAATCTAATTTTATGTTTCATGAAGACCTTGTAAAAATTTTACCAAAAATTATAAATTATAAAGGGATATTAAATGTAGGGGGTAAAGCACAGTCAGTATTTTCTTTTGCAAAATTACATAATAAAAAAGTAAAAAAAATCAAATTAAATGTAAAAGATAAACTACCATTCAATCAGACTATGAACATATCTGTGTTGAAAAGATTAGTTAAATAGTGTTGTTGTAAAACTTATCCACAGGCTATTTATTGGTTTGAAATTAATTTTTTAAATAATAATTTGTAGCTGATGAGAATTGAGGAAGAATTAAAACTAGATTATTCAGACGTTTTATTTAGACCTAAGAGAAGTACTTTAAAAAGTCGAAAAGATGTAAATCTTTTAAGAACTTATAGATTTAAGTACAGTAAAAATGAATGGTCAGGCATTCCAATAATGGCAGCAAATATGGATGGAGTTGGAGAGTTAAGTGTTGCTGAAAAATTAAACGAATATGGAATGATTACATCTTTAACGAAACAACACGATGTTAAAAAAATTAAACAAAATAAAAATATTAAAAAAATATACCCTAACATTGCACTTAGTGTTGGTATCAAAAAAGAAGATTTTCAAAATTTAGATAAGGTATTAAAAGAATTTAGTTTTTTTAAATTTATTTGCATTGATGTTGCTAATGGATATACAGAGCATTTTACTAATTTTATTAAATCAGTAAGAGACAAATACCCTACTAAAACAATTATTGCAGGTAACGTAGTAACAGCAGATATGACTCAAGAATTAGTTTTAAGTGGAGCAGATATTGTTAAAGTTGGAATTGGACCTGGAAGTGTTTGCACAACAAGAATTCAAACTGGGGTTGGTTATCCTCAATTAAGTGCTGTAATTGAATGTGCTGATGCAGCACACGGACTTGGTGCTCATGTAATAGCAGATGGAGGATGCACATGTCCTGGTGATGTTGCAAAAGGTTTTGGAGGTGGTGCAGATTTTGTAATGCTTGGTGGTATGTTAGCTGGACATGATGAGGGGAATGGTAAAATTGTTAAAGTTAATGGAGAAAAATATATAGAGTTTTATGGATCTAGTTCTGAAGTTGCTAATAAAAAACATTATGGTGGACTATCAGATTATCGAAGTAGTGAAGGAAGAAAAGTAAGAGTAAAATATAGAGGCAAAATAAACGATACTATTTTAAATATTCTTGGTGGTGTTAGAAGTAGCTGTACTTATGTTGGTGCTCCTTCTCTTAAGCAATTGAGTAAATGTACAACATTTGTTAGAGTGTCAAATCAATTTAACGATAGTTTAATTAAGTAATTTACTTTTCAAACTTAAAATCTTTAATATTTGTAGTTTCATATTTTTCAAAAGGCATATGTATCCAAGGAGAGTCTTTTAGGTAATCTACAGAATAATCAGGTTTAAATTTTGAAGTTGATTTATGCCATAAAACTGCAGTTTTGATTTTTTCATCGAAATAAAATCCATAAAAATGCTCTAACCATTTAATACTTTTTATTAATGTTTTTCCAGAATCAGCTAAATCATCAACCAACAAAACATGTGAACCTAAATTTGGAGTAGTTTTTGCTAAATCTCTTGAAAAAGTAAACTGTCCTTGTTGATTTTTTATATCGTCACTTTCACCATGGTAAGACTCAACAGATAGAATGGCTAAAGGGACATTAAAAAGTCTACTAAAAATATCCCCAACTCTTAATCCACCTTTTGCAATACAAATAATTTGGTTAAATTTTAAGTTATCATCATGAATTTTTTTTGCTAATTGCTCAATCTTATTATGATAATCTTCCCAAGTTATATAAATATCTTTCATAATTTATGGTAGCGGGAAGTGGGATCGAACCACTGACCTCGGGCTTATGAGTCCCGCGCTCTAACCAACTGAGCTACCCCGCCTTAATTGATTAATGACTTATAATATAAATCTTTATTGTTTCAATAAACTTTTTAAATCAAATTCTAAACTAAATAATAAAATAAACAGCTAACGAACTTACTAGAACAGCTAAAATAATTGAAAATACAATTCTTTTTTTTAGTGTTCTTCTTTGATCTAACCTAACTCTATTTAGTAAAATATTTACATTTGTAGTTTTAATCTTATCTATTTCTAAATCTTTATTTGAGACAGTATCAGAATTAAACAATTTAGTGTCTATATCATTTTTTTTCACACTTAATTTAATCAGTTAATCAGCTTAAATACAATAAAATTAGAAAATACTAAATTCTTTTAAAATCTTTAGTATTAAGTGGTTTTGAAATAATCTCGACTGGGTATTTTATCTTTTCAATTTCTATAAACAAATTTTTGTCTCTAAGTGTTTCTATTGTGTTTCCAGAATTAACATAACCAAATGATAAATTTTTATCAAAACAGAATGAATAATTTCCAGATGTTGTTCTCCCAATGATTTTGTTATCTAAATAAATAGGTTCTTCATGTAACAACAAAGGTTCACCGGGTTTACTATCTTTTAATGTAAACATCATCATTTTTTTTTCTAAAGGTTTATCTTTAATTTTTAATAGAGCGTCTTTACCTATAAAATTAATGTTTTTTTTATAGCTAATTGTAAATTGTAAACCTGCTTGGTACTGATTTTCCTCTGGTGAAATATCATGGCCCCAATGTAAAAAACCACTTTCCATTCTCATTATATCCATTGCATGCATACCACAATGAGATAAGTCAAAGTTTTTACCTTCACTAATTAAAATTTTATATAAATCCAGAGCATCTTCTTTATTAACATATAATTCAAACCCAAGTTCACCTACATAAGATATTCTTTGTGCCCAAACTTTAATATCATGTAAATTTATATTTTTACCTGTGCCAAATTTAAAGCTTTCAGAACTAAAATCATCACTACTTATCTTTTGAATCATATTTCTACTTTTAGGACCAAACAATCCAAGACAACAAATCTGTTCAGTAACATCAGAAAATTTAACATCCTCAGATAAATATTTTAAAATATGAAATTTATCTCTTTCTCTAGTTGCTGCTGAACTTACTATTCTAAAATAATTTTTATCTATACATACAACTGTTAAATCTGTTTCTATACCACCATCCTCATTTAGCATGTGAGTATAAGTTGATTTGCCGATTTCATTATTTATATTTGCTGTACAGATTTTTTGTAATTCACTATGAGTTTTTTCACCTTTTAAATCAAATTTAGAAAAAGTTGAAAAATCAAAAAGTCCAACATTTTTTCTAGCATTTATGGTTTCATGTTTTGCTGATGGATACCAATTTTGGTAATTAAAACTATACTCATACTCTGGTTTTTCTACATTCAGGGAATACCACATAGGTCTTTCAAAGCCTCCTACTACACCAAAACAAGCTCCTGCTTTTTTTAGTTCATCATGATAAGGTAATAATTTTTCATTTCTTGATGTTGAATGTTGTTTAAAAGGCCAGTGCATTCCATAAAGATCACCTAAAGTTTCTGTAACTCTATCCATGATGAATTTTTTAGATGAGTGAAATTTTTGGAATCTTTTTATATCTAGAGAAAATAAATCTTCATTTATATGTCCATTAATCATCCATTCAGCTGTAACTCTACCTGCACCTCCAGAACTTGCTATTCCAATACTATTAAAACCACAACATGTATAAAGATTTTTTACCTCAGGTGTTTCACCAAGCAAATACTGAGTATCGGGTGTAAAAGATTCTGGACCAGAAAAAAATTTTCTTATACCTGCGCTTTCTAACAACGGAAGTCTATGGAAGGATTTCTCAAGATAAGGTTCAAAGTGATCAAAGTCATCAGGAAATTCCCCAAATGAAAAATCATCAGGAACTCTTCCACTATCTTTAAATGCAGGTTTTGCGTTAGGTTCAAAAATTCCAACTAACATCTTTCCAGCATCTTCTTTTAGATAAAGACAAGCATTGTAATCTCTTAAAACGGGTAAATCCTTAGGAAGATCTTTTATTGGTTCTGTAATCACATAGAAATGCTCATTTGGATATAACGGAACACTAATACCAATATCTTCTCCAATTTGTCTAGACCACATTCCTGAAGCTAAAACTACATATTCACAATTAATTTTACCTTGGGCAGTTTCAACACCGTATATTCTTTTATTTTTAACTAAAATTTTTTTTACTGGTGACTTCTCAAATATTTGAACACCTAGTATTTTAGCAGCTTTAGACAATACATTTGTAACTCCAACAGGATCTGCCTGACCATCTTTTGGCATATAAACACCACCTACTAGATCCTCGTTTTTTACTACTGGATATAATTCTTTTATTCTTTGTTGGTTTAAAACCTCAACTTCAACATTAGATAGTTGTGCAGTGGTAGCTTGCCTTAACAACTCCTGCATTCTCTCTTTAGAAGAAGCAACTGTAATTGCGCCATTTTGTTTAAGACCAGTTGATAAACCTGTTGTTTTTTCTAGCTCTTTATAAAGATCTAAGGAATATTTTCTTAATTTAGTAATTGTAGAAGTTGCTCCTAATTGACCTATTAATCCTGCTGCATGCCATGTTGTACCAGATGTTAATTGATCTCTTTCTAATAAAACTACATCTTTCCAACCAAATTTTGCTAAATGATAAGCACAAGAGGTGCCTGCAACGCCACCCCCTATTACAACTACCTTTGCGCTTGAAGGATAGTTTTTTTCCATTTCTAATGTTTGATAGCTTCTCCAGGTTCTACAAAATTATGTCCAAAAACATCGGCAACTGCTTTGTAAGTTACTTGACCTTTATGAACATTTAACCCTGATAAAAAGTTTTTATCCTCACCAAGTGCTTTTTGATAACCTTTGTTAGCTAGGTTAACTAAGAAAGGTAAGGTTGCATTATTCAATGCCAATGTTGATGTTCTGGGTACACCACCTGGCATATTTGCTACACAATAATGAACTACATCATCAACTATATAGGTTGGATCACCGTGTGTTGTAGGTTTACTAGTTTCTACACATCCACCTTGATCTATAGCTACATCTACTATTACTGATCCTCTTTTCATAGTTTTAATCATTTCTTTAGTAATTAATTTTGGTGCTTCTGCTCCTGGAATTAACACTCCGCCAACTAATAGATCTGCCTCTGCAACTAATTTATCTAAATCTGTTTTATCACTTTGTTCTGGAATAATTTTATCTCCAAACATCTCAATAAGTTGTTTTAATCTAGCTTCAGATTTATCCACTATATGAACTTTTGCCTGCATGCCTGTTGCTATTACTGCAGCATTTTCTCCAACAACTCCTCCACCCAATATAACTACAGTTCCGCCTGTTACACCTGGTGCGCCACCTAATAACAAACCTCTACCACTTTGGTTTTTCTCTAAACAATGAGCACCTGCTTGTACAGACATTCTACCTGCAACAGCGCTCATTGGAGCAAGCAAAGGTAGTCTTCCATTATCATCTGTTACAGTTTCATATGCAATGTTAATACTTTTAGATTTTATTAATCCCTCAGTTAATTCTTTTGCAGCTGCTAAATGTAGATAGGTATAAACAATTTGATTTTCTCTAATCATGTCAACTTCTACTTTTTGGGGTTCTTTTACTTTAACAATTATTTCTGCATCATTAAAAATATCAGCTGCATTATTAGCAATTTTAGCACCAGCTTTTAAATATTGATCATTTTCAAAACCAGCTTCAAATCCACCATTATTTTCAACCAACACTTCATGACCTTCTGAAACTAAAGTTTTCACGCTATCTGGTGTTAAACCAATTCTATTTTCTTGCGGTTTAATTTCTTTAGGAACTCCAATTTTCATAAATGAAAATTAATTTTTTTTACTTTTTGCGTAATTTGTTATTCCAGTTCGAAGCTTTTCAATTATCTCGTCAATGTGTTTTTTTTCACAAATAAACATTGGAGCAATAATTAAACAATCACCTGTAGCTTTGAAATTTACACCTGCTTCATAGCAATGTTTGAAACAAGTAAATCCTGCTGCACCTGGTTTTTTGTCCATAACAATATCTATGCCACCCATCATTCCATATCCTCTAATGTTATCAACAACATCGATATCTTTTAAAGACATTAAACCTTCTTGGAAATAAGGTGCTAAATTTTTTGCTCTATTAAAAATATCATCTTTTTCAATAATATCCTGTACAGCTAAACCAGCAGCTACAGAAATTGGTATTCCTGAATAAGTATAACCATGAAATAATTCTATAGTTCCTTTGGGAGCATTTTCTGCAATAGCATCATAAATATCTTCTTTACATGCAACAACACCCATTGGACTAATTCCGTTTGTAGTAGCTTTCGCCATTGTCATCATGTCTGGAGTTACACCGTACTCTTGTGATGCAAATGGAGATCCGGTTCTTCCCCAACCAGTAATTACTTCATCAAAAATTAAAAGTATTCCATGCTTGTCACAAATCTCTCTTAATCTTTGCAGATATCCTTTTGGCGGAACTAATGTACCTGTTGATCCTGCAATAGGTTCAACAATACAAGCCGCAATATTTTCAGCTCCAAAGTTCATGCAAATTCTCTCTAAATCTTCAGCTAACTCAACACCTGTTTCTGGCTGGCCACTTACAAATTTATGTTCTGGTAAATGTGTATGTCTCATATGCACAACGCCTGGCATTAAAACACTTGCAAAAGTTTTTACGTTATTAACCATACCTCCAACAGAAGTCGCACCAATATTCATTCCATGGTAACCTCTTTCTCTACCAACAAATCTAAATCTTTGACTGTCTCCTCTTGCTCTATGGTAAGCGATTGCAATTTTAATTGCAGTTTCAACAGCTGTTGACCCACAAATAGTATAAAACATTCTATTTAAATTCCCTGGAGTGTGTTTGGAAATTCTAGTAGCTAATTCAAATGATCCACCAAATCCTTGTTGGAAAGGTTGACAATAATCTAAAGTTTTCAATTGATTTGTTATTGCTTCAATTATTTCTTCTCTACCATGCCCTAAAGGATTACAAAACAATCCTGAGCTTGCATCAATTTGAGTTTGTCCTTGGTGGTTTTTTAAATACACACCTTTAGCTTCAACAATTAATCTTGGGTTCTCCTTAAAATCTTTGTTAGATGTAAATGGCATCCAATGCTCATTTAAAGAATTTGGAATTGCTGTTTTATTTTGTGTGCTCATAAAAATTTCTTTCTATAAAATATTTTAATTTAATCTTAAGGCCTCTTTAGACTAA